>JADCRD010000001.1:1858302-2168019 GCA_014946745.1 Lysobacterales bacterium
GCGCCCAGGAGATCGCTCGCGAGAACCGCTTGCCCTGCGTGTATCTGGTCGACTCCGGCGGCGCGTTTCTGCCGCTGCAGGACGAGGTCTTCCCCGACAAGGAGCACTTCGGCCGGATCTTCTACAACCAGGCGCGGCTCAGCGCCGAGAACATCCCGCAGATCGCGGTGGTGATGGGCAGCTGCACGGCCGGTGGCGCCTACGTGCCGGCGATGTGCGACGAATCGATCATCGTCAAGGAGCAGGGCACGATCTTCCTCGGCGGCCCGCCGCTGGTGAAGGCGGCCACGGGCGAAGTCGTCGATGCCGAATCGCTGGGCGGTGCCGAAGTGCACACCAGCGTGTCCGGTGTCGCCGACCACTTCGCCGAGAACGATCGCCACGCCCTGCAGATCGCCCGCGACATCCTGAAGCACTTGAATCGCAGCAAGCAGCCGCCGGTGGCGCTGCAGCCCGCGCGCGAACCCAGGTACGCCACCGAGGAACTCTATGGCGTGGTGCCGCGCGATACGCGGCGGCCCTTCGACATCCGCGAGGTAATCGCGCGTCTGGTCGATGGCTCGGAGTTCCAGGAGTTCAAGGCCCGCTACGGCAAGACCCTCGTCTGCGGCTTCGCTCACGTGTACGGCATGCCGGTCGGGATCGTCGCCAACAACGGCATCCTGTTTTCGGAGTCGGCGCTGAAGGGCGCGCACTTCATCGAACTGTGCAACCAGCGCGGCATCCCGCTGGTGTTCCTGCAGAACATCACCGGCTTCATGGTCGGCAAGAAGTACGAGAACGCCGGCATTGCGAAAGACGGCGCCAAGATGGTGACGGCCGTGGCGTGTTCGTCGGTGCCGAAATTCACCATCGTCATCGGCGGCAGCTTCGGCGCCGGCAACTACGCGATGTGCGGCCGCGCCTACGGCGCGCGCTTTCTCTGGACCTGGCCGAATGCGCGCATCTCGGTGATGGGCGGCGAGCAGGCGGCCAGCGTGCTGGCCACCGTGCGCCGCGACGGCATGGAAGCCGCCGGCAAGCCGTGGAGCGCAGAGGACGAAGAGGCCTTCAAGGCGCCGATCCGCGAACAGTACGAACGCCAGGGGCATCCCTATTACGCCACCGCACGCCTCTGGGACGACGGCGTGATCGACCCTGCCGACACCCGCCGCGTGCTGGGCTTGGGCCTTGCCGCCAGCCTCAACGCCCCGATCGAGCCGCCGCGCTACGGCGTCTTCCGAATGTAACCGGCACCGGGCAGGGTCACTTCCCTGCCCGCTCCAAGGAACTGAAATGGTCAGCGAATCTCCTCTCAACGTACGCACTGTCGCCGGGGTCGCCACCCTCACGCTCGACCGCCCGAAGATCCACAACGCCTTTGACGACCTGCTGATCGAGGCATTGATCGACGCTTTGCGCGCCATCGAAGAAGACGACGCCGTACGCGTGGTCGTGCTGACCGGCGCAGGCGCCTCGTTCTCGGCCGGCGCCGATCTGAACTGGATGAAGCGGATGGCGCAGGCCTCCGAGAAGGAAAACCGCAAGGACGCGCGCCAGCTGGCCAAATTGATGCGTGTGCTGAACCATCTGGACAAGCCGACCATCGCCCGCGTCAACGGCGCGGCGATGGGCGGCGGCGTGGGTCTGGTCGCCTGCTGCGATATCGCGATCGCCGCCAGCGAAGCCCGTTTCGGCCTGACGGAGACACGCCTCGGTCTGGTGCCGGCGGTGATCTCGCCCTACGTCATCGACGCCATCGGCGCACGCCAGGCGCGGCGTCTGTTCCTTTCTGCTCTGGTCTTCGATGCGGCCGAAGCCGCGCGCATCGGCCTGGTGCACGCGGTGGTGCCGGCCGCTGAACTCGATGCCGCGGTCGACGCCGAGGTCGAGCGACTCAAGACCGCCGGACCGATTGCCGTGCTGGAAGCCAAGCGGCTCGTGCAGCGCATCCAGAATCCCGACAGCAAGCAGCGCCGGGCTCTCGACGAGGCCAATGCCGATCTGATCGCCGCCCTGCGCGTCTCCGACGAGGGCCAGGAGGGCCTGAAGGCCTTCTTCGAGCGCCGGCCGGCGAAGTGGTTGGAGCACTGAATCGCGGGCACGGGTCCTGCAAAGCTGAACCCGCATTCCAAATCCGCCCCTCGGACGAAAGTCGCCGACTAAGCGGCGTTTAACCCGGTTTATACTTTCGAGTCCCTGAAAGCGCCCCGGCAGGCCTTTCCACTGCCCCGCGCCCAAGGTCCGCATCGCCTCCCCATTGCGCAAGCCCGGCCAGGTCATCGTGAGCAGTCTGATCAAGCAATTCAGCCAGTCGTCCCATATCGCCGGCGGCAACGCCGCCTTCGTCGAAGACCTCTATGAGACCTGGCTTGCGGATCCCGCCGCGGTCTCGCCCGAATGGCGCAAGTACTTCGACGAGCTGAAAGGCCGCGAGGCCGGCGACGTTCCGCATTCGCTGGTGATGGTCGACATCATGCGCGCCGCGCGCGAGGCCGGCCGTGGCGTGATCGTCGCCGCCGACACCGATTCGCAGAAGCAGGCGGCCGTGCTGAAGATGGTCACCGCCTACCGCTCGCGCGGGCACCTCGGCGCCAACCTCGACCCGCTGGGCATGGCGGCCAAGCAGGCCGCGCCCGACCTCGACCTGGCCTTCCACGGCCTGTCCAAGGACGACCTCGGCACCGAATTCAATACCGGTATGCCCTCGGGCCCGCAGCGGATGAAGCTGGCGGATCTGATGGCGCATCTCAAGGCCACCTACTGCGGCTCGATCGGTGCGGAGTTCATGCACATCGCCGAGGCCGAGCAGCGCCGCTGGATGTACGAGCGCCTCGAAGCCCTTGGCGACGATTTCCGCTTCTCGCCCGAGCGCCGCAAGCGCGTGCTCGGCAAGCTGACCCATGCCGAAGGGCTTGAGCGCTATCTGCATACCAAGTACGTCGGCCAGAAGCGCTTCTCGCTCGAAGGCGGCGAGAGCCTGATCCCGCTGATGGACGATCTGGTCCACCGCGCAGGCGGCGCCGACGTCAAGGAAATGGTCATCGGCATGGCCCATCGCGGCCGCCTCAACGTGCTCATCAACACGCTGGGCAAGCCGCCGCACCAGCTGTTCGCCGAGTTCGAGGGCAAGCATGAAGGCCCGGTCGATGCCACGCGCTCGGGCGACGTGAAGTACCACATGGGCTTCTCGTCCGATGTGCGCACCGAAAAGGGCTCGATCCACCTGACACTCGGCTTCAACCCCTCGCATCTGGAAATCATCGACCCGGTGATCGCCGGCAGCGTGCGTGCGCGCCAGACCCGCCGCGAGGACGCCGAGCGCAAGCAGGTCATTCCGGTGCTGATCCACGGTGATGCCGCGTTCGCCGGCCAGGGCGTGGTGATGGAGCTGCTGCAGATGTCGCAGGCCCGCGGCTTTGCGGTCGGCGGCACCGTGCATGTGGTGATCAACAACCAGGTCGGCTTCACCACGCATCGCGTGGATGACGCGCGCTCCACCCTGTACTGCACCGACGTCGCGAAAATGGTCGGCGCGCCGATCCTGCATGTGAACGGCGATGACCCTGAAGCCGTGGTGTTCTGCGCGCAGCTGGCCTTCGACTTCCGCCAGCGCTTCAACAAGGACGTGGTGATCGACCTGATCTGCTACCGCCGCCACGGCCACAACGAGGCCGACGAGCCGGCCGCGACGCAGCCGCTGATGTACCAGAACATCCGCAGCCGCAAGTCGACCCGCGAGCTGTACGCCGACGCCCTGATCTCCGACGGCGTGATCAGCGCCGACGAGGCCAAGGCCCTGGTCGACAGCTATCGCGATCTGCTCGACAAGAACGGCACCGCCGTTGAGCTGGCCGCCGGCGTGGTCGACAAATTCGCCACCGACTGGACGCCCTACATCAACGGCGAGCTGTCGGACCCGGCCGAGACGGGCGTGCTGCGCAAGTCGCTGGACAAGCTGGCGAAAAAGATCAACACCCTGCCCGACGGCCTCAAGCTGCATCCGCGCGTGGCCAAGATCTACGAAGACCGCCTGAAGATGGTCTCGGGCGAGCTGGCCATGGACTGGGGCTTCGCCGAGAACCTGGCCTACGCCACCCTGCTGGAGGAAGGCTACAAGCTGCGTCTGGTCGGCCAGGACGCCAACCGCGGCACCTTCTTCCATCGCCATGCCGCGCTGCACGACCAGAACACCGGCGAGACCTACCTGCCGCTGCGCGAGCTGGTCAAGAACCCGCAGCACGTGACCATCATCGACTCGCTGCTCAGCGAAGAAGCGGTCATGGCCTTCGAATACGGCTTCGCCACCGCCGACCCGACCACCCTGACGATCTGGGAAGGCCAGTTCGGCGACTTCGCCAACGGCGCACAGGTCGTCATCGACCAGTTCATCAGCTCGGGCGAAGCCAAGTGGGGCCGCCTCTGCGGCTTGGTCCTGTTCCTGCCGCACGGCTACGAAGGCCAGGGCCCGGAGCACAGCTCGGCGCGCTTGGAGCGCTTCCTGCAGCTGTGCGCGCTCAACAACATCCAGGTCTGCGCGCCGACCACGCCGGCACAGATGTTCCACATGATCCGCCGCCAGATGAAGCGCCGCGCGCGCAAGCCGCTGGTGGTGATGACGCCGAAGTCGATGCTGCGCCACAAGCTGTCGGTGTCGACGCTGGAGGACCTCGCCTCGGGCGGTTTCCAGAATCTGATCCCCGACAGCCTGGTCAAGGACGCCAAGACTGCCTCGCGCGTCGTGGTCTGCTCGGGCAAGGTGTACTACGACCTGCTGGAAGAGCACGAAAAGCGGGGCCTCACCGATGTGGCCATCGTCCGCGTCGAGCAGCTCTATCCCTTCCCGCGCGAACTGCTGATCCACGAGCTGAAGCGTTTCGCCAAGGCCAAGGACCTCATCTGGTGCCAGGAAGAGCCGCAGAACCAGGGCGCGTGGTACCAGATCCAGCACCACCTGCGCTTCTGCCTGCAGTCCGGCCAGCACTTGAGCTACGCCGGTCGCGCCCGCTCGGCTGCACCGGCATGCGGCCACTACGCCACGCACGCCAAGGAGCAGGCCAAGCTGGTCGAGGACGCACTCGTCGGCAAGCTGGGCGGCGACGAGCACCTGCCCGAGTAAGCTGCTGCAGCCCGCTTCGCACCCTCCGATACGCCACACCCAACGCATTCGCCTCAAGGATCCGCCATGAGCATCGAAGTCAAAGTTCCTGTGCTGCCCGAATCGGTCAGCGACGCCGTCATCGCCACCTGGCACAAGAAGGCCGGTGACGCGGTCAAGCGCGACGAGAACCTGGTGGACCTGGAAACCGACAAGGTCGTGCTGGAAGTGCCGGCCACCGCTGACGGCGTGCTCAAGGAGATCAAGTTCCAGGCCGGTGACACGGTCACCAGTCAGCAGGTCATCGCGATCATTGAAGCCGGCGCCGTGGCGGCGGCTCCTGCCAAGGCAGAGGCGCCCAAGGCTGAAGCTGCGAAAGCCGAAAAGGCCGCCAGCCCTGCCCCCGCCAAAGCAGCCGATGTCAGTGAGCTGTCGCCGGCGGGCCGTCGCGTAGCGACCCAGGAAGGCATCAACCCGGCCGAGGTCGAAGCCACCGGCCGCGGCGGCCGCGTCACCAAGGAAGATCTGCTGAACCATCTGAGCAAGGCGGGCGTCTCCGCCGCGAGCGGCGCCCGCCCCGAGCAGCGCGTGCCGATGACACGCATCCGCGCCCGCATCGCCGAGCGTCTGATGCAGTCGAAGAACTCGATCGCCATGCTGACCTCGTTCAACGAGGTCAACCTCGGCGAAGTCATGAAGATGCGCAAAGCCATGGGTGAGAGCTTCGAAAAAGCCCATGGCATCAAGCTCGGCTTCATGAGCTTCTTTGCGAAAGCCGCGGCCAATGCGCTGCAGCGCCACCCAATCATCAACGCCTCGGTCGACGGCAGCGACATCATTTATCACGGCTACGCCGACATCTCGGTGGCCGTGTCGACCGACAAGGGGCTGGTCACGCCGGTGCTGCGCAACGTCGAATCGATGGGCTACGGTGATGTCGAAGCCGCGATCGCCGGCTATGCCAAGAAGGCGCGCGACGGCAAGCTCGGCCTCGAAGATCTGCAGGGCGGCACCTTCACCATCACCAACGGCGGCACCTTCGGCTCGCTGATGAGCACGCCGATCGTCAACCCGCCGCAGTCGGCCATCCTCGGCATGCACGCCATCAAGGAGCGTCCGATCGCCGAGAACGGCCAGGTCGTCATCGCACCGATGATGTACATCGCCCTCTCCTACGACCACCGCATCATCGATGGCAAGGACGCGGTGCTGTTCCTGGTCGACATCAAGAACCAGCTCGAAAATCCGCATCGCATGCTGCTCGGGCTGTAAGCCCGAGCAGCCGGGATTCGAGATTCGGGATTCGGGATTCGCCAGAGCGCGCAAACCCGCCCGATCCGAAGGTTCATAGGGTGGGTCTTGACCCACCGGCTTTGCAGACAAGTTCAGTCTTGCCTGGCCCTGCTTCCAACGAATCCCGAATCCACGTTGCATCGAGCGTCAGCACGACGCTGTTCCCCCTCTCCCCTCGTGGGAGAGGGGTCGGGGGAGAGGGGGCAGGCTTGCCGCAAGCCCCATCCCCCTCTCCCCAACCCCTCTCCCTCCAGGGGAGAGGGGCTTGATTCGGCAGACTCGACGGCGCCACCAGGCACTGCCCCGACGACAGCCCGATTCCCTTATCCCGATTCCCGCAGGGAGCACATGAAATGAGCGAGCAGCAGCAATTCGATGTCGTCGTCATCGGCGGTGGCCCCGGTGGATATGTGGCCGCGATCCGCGCCGCGCAGCTGGGCATGAAGGTCGCCTGCGTCGATGCCTTCAAGGGCAAGGCCGACGGCAAGCTCGCGCTCGGCGGCACCTGCTTGAACGTGGGCTGCATCCCCTCGAAGGCGATGCTCGATTCCTCGCGCCAGTTCCACAACCTGACCCACATGTTCGCGGACCACGGCATCAGCGCCGACAACGCGAAGATCGACGTCAAGACGATGGTTGGCCGCAAGGACAAGATCGTCAAACAGTTCAACGGCGGCGTGGCCAGCCTGTTCAAGGCCAACAAGGTCACCGCCTTCCACGGCTTCGGCACGCTGCATGCCGGCAACGTGGTCAAGGTCAAGGCGCACGACGGCAACGACGTCGAACTCAAGGCCACCAACGTCATCCTTGCCGCGGGTTCGACCTCGATTGAACTGCCCTTTGCCAAGTTCGACGGCAAGCACATCGTCGACAACATCGGCGTGCTCGATTTCGAAGACACGCCGAAGCGCCTCGGCGTGATCGGCGCCGGCGTGATCGGCTTGGAGATGGGCAGCGTGTGGAAGCGTCTGGGCGCCGAGGTCACCATCCTCGAAGCCCTGCCCGACTTCCTGGCCGCCGTCGATGCCGATATCGCCAAGACCGCGCTGCGCGAGTTCAAGAAGCAGGGCCTCGACATCAAGACCGGCTGCAAGGTCTCGAAGGCCGAGGTCAAGAACGGCGAAGTGCACCTGACCTACAGCGACGGCAAGGCAGATCATTCGCTCGTCGTCGACAGGCTGCTGGTCGCAGTCGGCCGCCGTGCCGCCACCGCGGGCCTGCTGTCTGAAGACTGCGGCGTCACGCTGACCGAGCGCGGCATGGTGCAGGTGGACGACCACTGCCACACCGGCGTCGACGGCGTCTGGGCCATCGGCGACTGCGTGCGCGGCCCGATGCTCGCCCACAAGGCCAGCGAAGAAGGTATCGCCGTGGCCGAGATGATCGCCGGCCTGCCCGGCCACGTGGACTTCAACACCGTGCCCTGGGTCATCTACACCGAGCCGGAGATCGCCTGGGTCGGCAAGAACGAGAAGGAACTGAAGGACGCCGGCATCCCCTACAAGGTCGGCACCTTCCCCTTCGCCGCCATCGGTCGCGCCGTAGCGATGAACGAGACCGCCGGCATGGTCAAGGTCATCGCCCACGCCGAAACAGACCGCATCCTCGGCATGCACCTCTGCGGCGCCAACGTCAGCGAGTTGGTGCACGAAGGCGTGGTGGCGATGGAGTTCAAGGGCAGCGCCGAAGACCTCGCCCGCATCTGCCACGCCCACCCCACCCTGTCCGAAGCCGTGCACGAAGCCGCGCTGGCGGTGGACAAGCGGGCGATTCACAAGGCGAACTGAGCAAGAGCCGGGATTGGGGATTCGGGATTCGGGATTCGGGATTCGTTGTCCAGGCCACGCAAGCCTCGATTCTCGCCCCACGCGCCCGCGCCTGAGCCCCTCTCCCCACGGAGCGGCTCAGCCACCGCTTGTCGGCTGCCGGTGGCAGCCGACGGTGCTGGGAGACCGAGCGAAGCGAAGGTAGGGTTGGGGAGAGGGTCCGCGCAGCGCAAGACCCTCATGGAGAACGATCGCTCGCGGACCTTCGTCGGCGACAGCAGACCGCGCCACGAAGACCTTCGACGGCCCACCCGGTCTTGCGATCTCCATGCCCTCCGCCAAAGGGCTTGGGGCGCGCCGAACGAACCGAAGCTGCGGTTGCGGTGACGGTCAGTTCGAAGCGAGGCAAATCAAGCGCATAGCACTCCCGCTCTGAGCCCCTCTCCCCTGGAGGGAGAGGGGTTGGGGAGAGGGGGAGAAGTCTCGCCGCGAGCATTCCACCCCTCACACCCAGCCCACATTCGCTCCGCTCGTGCTCTTGGGAGCATCGAGCCCTGCCGTTGCTGCCCCGCCGCAGTGGCCGCCAAAGCACGAACCACCCCAATCCCTCGAACCAGCTTCGAATCGCCAATCCCCACTCCCCGCTTCCAAATGAAAACCCTCTGCGTCTACTGCGGCTCCAACGCCGGCAACGATCCCCGCTATGCAGCCGCAGCCGTGACCCTCGGCAAGCGCATCGCAGCTGAGGGCATGGGCCTCGTCTACGGCGGCGGCAACGTCGGCCTGATGGGCATCGTCGCCGACGCCGTGCTCGAGGCCGGCGGCGAAGTGACCGGAGTGATCCCCGAGCACCTGATGCAGTGGGAAGTCGCCCACAAGAGCCTCACGCGCCTCGAAGTGGTCGGCTCGATGCACGAGCGCAAGGCGCGCATGTTCGACCTCGCAGACGGCTTCATCGCCCTGCCCGGCGGTTTCGGCACCCTCGACGAAATGTTCGAGATGCTGACTTGGCGCCAGCTCGGCCTCGGCGACCGGCCCTGCGCCTTCCTCGACGTCGCGGGCTTCTACAGCCCGCTGATGCAAATGATCGACCGCATGGTCGAGACGCGCTTCCTGCACCCCGACCAGCGCCGCGACCTCTGGCACGGCGAAGACATCGACATCCTGTTCACTTGGCTGCGCGCCTACACGCCCGCCAAGGCCGACAAGTGGATGGACGAGAAGCGCCGCGGCGACCTGCGCTAGACGCCACAGCGCAGCATCAGTCGTCGCCGATTCCGCCATCGCTGCCGCGGTAATCCGACTCCAGCTCGCCAGTGCGGCGCGCGCCGCTGTCGCTCGCGCTTGGTCCACCTCTGCCGCTCTCAATCGGCAGGCCGCACGGCGGCTCGTCTCGACTCTTGGTCTGTCTGCGCGCCCAACGGACTAGCAAGACGAGACCAACGAGCACCACAAGCACCAACAACCACCGCATTGAAATCTCCTCTATCCGGACAAGTGAGGCTGGAACGTGCTCCGCTCAGACGTCCGCCAGAGTCGCGACCGCACCAGCACCACGATAGCGCACAAGCATCACGGCGGCCTCCGAACTTAAGGCCCCAAACGCTTCCAGCATGAGTTCGATCGCCTCCGACTCCTTGAAGCCTCCGGAGCCAGCGCCAATCACCGGAAACGCTACGGACTCGAAACCTTGGCGGTTGACGATGCGAATCGCCGAAGCCACCGAATCCTGAATCGACTGCTTCGATGCACGCCAGAGCATGTTGATACCGGCGACATGCACTATGCCCTTGAACGGCAGGCGGCCTGCCGAAGTGAGAACGCCTTCGCCCAGAGGAATCGGACCCGATCTGCTGACTTCAATGAACGGTCGAATTCCCCCGCGCTTCTTGATGGCCCCAGAAACCCCTTGGGGCAAAAGCAGCCACCAGGGAATCACATTGCGATTCCAGGCATTCACGATCACGTCGACCTTCTGATCCAACAGGTCACCCGCTACCCGCTGCGGCACAATAGACAAACAACACTCCCAGAAGAAATCTCGCTAGCCTGCGAATGCCTTCGCGGACAGCGCAGGCGCAGCGACGACCGATTGAACGAAGGGGTCGGCTTTTCGGGGCCTATCGTGGCCGGTTCGGGGTGGTAGAGGCGACAAGTTGGGCCGATTGCACAGCGGTGGAAGGCGCGCAGACGCAGGAGCCAAAGAAAAAACTGCATCATCAACTGACGGGAGATGAGGAGATGACTCAACCAGACCCGCCACAAGAACTCACCACTTCACGAGCTGCACCGCTTCCACTTGATGCCTGTGCGACGGTCGCCGAAGCAAATGCGCCGATAGTGCTGGCACAGCGATCGCGGCTTTGACGAATGGCCCTGCTTCGCGGATTCCATCATGCGTGAGACGGCGCGCTCTTCCAGCACTGCTCGCAGAGCCATCGAACGCCCGCACAGGGATATGCTGGTCCGACTGCGGAGCAGGGACAGTGCGGCTCTAACGAGAGCCGTCCGGCAAAGCCGAATGCACGAATGCCGCCGCTTGCTCGGGCGCGGGAAAAGCGGGCCAGCAGGAAACAAAGAACGGCCGACTCGTCAGCGAATGACGAGGGCCGTACACAAGATGTTAGGCCTCAATTCGCTTGTAGAAGTATGCCGTCGCGTGCAAGGTGCCATCTGGACTTTTGGCGTAGTCTGGAATCTGACCTGCAGCTGTCCATCCCAGATGGCGATAGACAGCTTCTGCTTTGGATCCAGCCTGTGTGTCAAGAATCAAGAGCGTTCTTCCGTGGCTGATTGCCTTCGCTTCTGCGGCAGCCATCAGTTTGCTCGAAATGCTCTTGCCTCTGTAGGAGTCGAGAACAAAGAGCTTTTGTATCTCACCGCGGTGCCTGCCGTTTTCCTTGGTAGATAGTTCGAGTTGAACCGAGCCAACGACCTTTCCCGCGTCCTCGACTACCCACAAGTGGAGTTCGTCGCCTATCGATTCGAAGACCCGCTTCCAGTAGCGTAGGGCCGTGTCGGCGCCGAGGGGTGACATAAACCCAACGGAGGCGCCACCATGCACTGCGTCCTGTAGCAACGTAGTGAGTCCAGGGATGATAGATGTGTCGGCAGAAGAGCAAAGGCGTGGCTGCATGTTTGGTGGTTCGATGGTGTTGGTTCTGAGGCCTAGCGCCTGAGCTAAGCGGCAGCATAAATCGCGGAGCGATTAATGCTGCCGCTTAAGCGAGTAGTTGAACGAAGCCGCTACGCGGCAGATTGATCCACCCTCGACTCGCGCACCCGGTCGGTGCGTCCGCCGTCTGGCGGTTCGTGCGCTGCGAGGGTATCGCTGTGAATGCATCCGAGCAATCCGAAGCCGCAATTCCGTCCACCTCCACCCACTTCCACACTGAAATGCAGCGTGCGCTGCGGCGGCAGGGCTTAAGCGAGGTCACGCGCGACAGCTATGCGCGGGCGGTGCGACGACTTGAGGGCTGGGTCGATGTGCCGCTGGATCAGGTCGCCGTGTCTCAGCTCAAGGACTACTTTTCGGCCCTGATCGAAAGCCACTCCTGGAGCACGGTCAAAGTCGATCGCTGCGGCCTGCAGTTCTTCTACACGTACGTGCTGGAGCGTGAGTGGGACTGGGTCAAGATCGTGCGGCCGCCGCGCGAGCAGCGCATCCCCGATGTGCTCAGCCAGGCCGAGCTGGTGCGGCTGCTGCGCTGCGTGCGCGAGCGGCGCTATCGCACCTATTTGTTCGTGACCTACAGCCTCGGCCTGCGGCTGTCGGAAGCACTGGCCCTGCAGGTTGGCGATATCGAAACCGACCACGGCCGCGTGCACGTGCGGCGCGGCAAGGGCTGCAAGGATCGGCTGGTGCCGCTGCCCGTCGCCACCCTGCAGGCGCTGCGTCGCTACGGGTCGGAACATCGGCATCCGCGGCTGCTGTTCCCCCATGGCAGGACGCCGGATGCTGTTGGTAGGTAGGTTGGCGCCAAGCGCAGCGCGGCCTAACACCGAGGGCCCCGATGGCGCGCACGCGATGTACCGTCGCGGCGCAAGGATTGGCTGAGCGTGCGGGGCGCGCCGTTGGGGTGCGCCGTTGGGGTGCGCCTTTGGCTTACCCCAACCTACAAGAGCACTCTGCGTTGCTGAACCTCGACGGCGGCCAGTGGAAAGCCAAGCGCCGCTACCTGTTCAACAGCCAGAACCTCGCCCGCGTGTTCCGAGGCAAGCTGCTGCAGCACCTGCGCACGCTGGGCTTGAGCGCACCGCCGGACACCCCGAAGGACTGGGTTGCCCACTGCGCCTGTGTGGGCGACGGCGACCACGCGCTCGCCTACCTCGCGCGCTACCTCTACCGCGGCGTACTCAGCGAAGCCGACATGCTCGGCATCGAAGGCGAGAACGTGCGCTTTCGCTACCGCGATGCCAAGACCGGCGAACTCCGCACCCGCAGCCTGCCCGACGCCGACTTCCTGTGGCTGCTGCTCACCCGCGTACTACCGCGGGGTTTTCGTCGCTGCCGCAGCTATGGCCTGCTGCATCACCGACGAAACGTTCTGCTGCAGCGCGTGCAGCTGATGCTGCGTGTCGTGTTGCCGCCGGCCGAGCCGAGAACCCGAAGGCCGCTGCTGTGCAAACACTGGGGACAGCCGATGCGGATTCGGCCTGCGCCACTGACTCGACCTCGCATTCAATGCGTCGGCCATTCAACGCCTGCTGCAGGACCCAGCGCGGTGTAGACCACCGGCCGACGCAGGCAGCGAAACCGCGCGGTGACGCGCGTCGAGACTCGTCGCGTCGAACGCGCGGGGTTGACGAGAACGTTGGCGAATTGCCGCTGAGAAACACCGCGGCACTCGCGAAAATCAGGCGTGAGGACGGTGAAGCCACCCCGTCCGCATCAGCATCGGCATCGCACCGGCCAGCGCCTGAAAAACTCTTTCCATAAGAAAGGTCGAAGACCGCCACCGGGCTTGTTCAACCACCGGATCAGATCGCGGCTACGCGCGATCTATCCTTTTACGTTAGGGCACGCACGACTGACGCTCAAGAAGAAGAGTTCCTTGCGAAGTGGTGCCCGTTTGGTTGAACCCAACAGAGCGCAAGATCGCGACCATGAAAGTGGACTTTGGGTAGCACCGCGCGAAGAAGCGAACCTGCTTTGGGTAGCCTGACACAAATGAAGTAATCAGCCTCGTGCCGATGCCCTGGCCACGGAATGGACGGGCTACAGAGCACTTGTAGAGCTCGACATCGGTATCTTCGGAGCCGGGCATCTTCTCAGCGGCGAGTAGGAACGCAATTCGGCCGAGGTTACCCGCCTCAGAAATCACCAGAACTGCCTTCACTATTTCAATGCCACGCTCAGACTGCCGAGCCATACCGCCGTGTTCAACAACCTGCGTTAATGCAGCCCTAAGCGCTTCTAGATGGGCGGGCTCCTGCATCCATGGCGCGTAGTGTCCGTCTCTTGCCCCAGCCCGGACGAGGCCAAGTACGAAATCTATGTCTTCAGGGCGACCATGGCGCATCTTCGCGCTTTCAATCATGCGGGAACCTTTCATGCGTGGCCTAACGCCTAAGTTAAGCCGCGCCGCGAAGCGGCGTCGGCTTGGACGAATTGTTAGCTGCCGCCCCGCAGCACCTCAAAAATTCCGGCCCGCCAGCATCCCTGCGGGGAGGTACTGGATAGGGTCTGTTAGCCGCGGATCAGACAAACGTAGCCAGGAGTCAAACCACGTGAACCACGTGAGTAAAGCGTTGTCTCCGGCGTCCACCACATCGATTGGCCCGGGCAGAAGAGTGCTTAGATCGGCACCATGTCGTGCGTGCAGCTGATTTCGATATGGACTCTCGGGCTGTCCAAGCCGGGCGATCTCGCGATAGTCGCCGGCCATAGCGACTGTTCCACTCAACACAACAACTAGATCAGGACGTTCTCCATCAGGCACGGGCGCAAGCTCCTCGGACAGATTGACCTTAAGTGTTTCAGCACTTGGACCCTCGAACGCCCAGATAACGAACAGAGACTTGTCTTGCTGGAGGGGTGTGCAAAAGCGCCTCCTCATCTGCTTATAGCGGCGGCACTTTGCTACCGAATCCTTAATCTCGGCAGGCGACAGCGATGTCTTGACCTCAACGAGTGCGTAAACCGCTTCGACCGGCCAAAGAGTATTTCTGGAAGTGGCGTGGAGCGGAGCGTTGTTCAGATGATCTACGACGATGACGTCCGCCTGATTAGAGAAAAGGCCCTCGCTCGAGAAAATCAGGCCACTACTTATGCCGAGCTTCTGCGGGAGATGTTCTCGGAGAAACTGACTGACCAGTCCCTCTCTGTTTTCGCCGGCGGAAAGCCTATGCGTAGCGAAGTCACGGCGGATTGCCGCAGACTTGGCAGCCATTTCGCGGGTCACATCCTTTAGATAGTCCGGCAAGACGGTCACGCTCTCTCCAAAGGCAGCAAACGCCGCGTTAAGCGGCCGCGGCGCGACAACGTATCAGGAAACATCGAAACCTCTCCCCGCGGTCCGCTTGAACGCATAGTTAGCCTTTCTTCTATGAACCAGCTGACTTTCTCGCCGCCGCCGAGCGCAAGGACTTTCGCTTCTGAAACTTCTCGAACTTCTGCGCCAAAAGGAACACATAGTCGATGATCGCGTATGTGAACGCCAAGACATCGTTGGCGTCTTGTGTTGATACAACCGCACTCGTTGCGTGCGCTGCATTGTTGCGCTGTTCCCGGAGTTCCTCGCCCCATTGATAGAGGCGCGCGTCAATGACACTGGTGTCTCGCAGCTCCTTCAGGCCACCACCGAGGTAGTTGTCCTTGGTCTTGTAGTGGCGGCAAATGGCCTCGAGGGCACGACCACACATTGCTGTTGATGCAAGGTATGCACCGCTTTGCATGCACTTCTCAGCTTCCTCAATCGAAGCCTTAACCACAGATGGAATATCGGAACCCAGCTTTCTGGTAGGGGCCGGAAACACTCTTACAGGCGCGCTCCAGCCCGGAGGATCTGTGTCCAGGTCTTCATAGGACTGCGCGATTAGTGCGGAATTGCAAGCCGGACACGAAAGCAGAAACGTGCGTGTCGCAAAGAATTCCTGGTCATCGTGCTGGCCAATCAGCACACCGTCAACCTTGGCCTTGCAGGAGCTACAGTCGACCAACATTCGAAAACGCCTCCTAGAAAGGCTAACGTGGAAGTAAGCGGACGCAGGAGCGCGAAGCGCGGAGGGAACCACAAGCGCAGCTTGTGGCGGTCCGCTTGACTGTAGGGTTAGAACTCGGAGCTCACTCCGCTCTGTTGCGTTGCCACCTCTAAAGCTGACACGTGCCCACTGAGGTAAGTAGAAAATCGAACTTTCTTTCCGCTCTTGAACCTCAACAGATACCAACTACACGCTCCATTGAACTCTATGGACAGCAGACCTTTCCAGTACTCGTTTTTTGTTCCAGTCCATGGGGTAGAAAACGTTAGGCGCTGGTCGTCAAATGCGCCGCGCACAAAGGCAGCTTCTCCAAAGCAATACACGGCGCCGAAACCAAAGCCCACAAACAATGCCGCTTTTGCCCAGAACTCTTTGTCGTGACCGGACAAAACCGTAATCCCGACGGGGAGCAATGCAAAGGCCAGACAGGCAAGACCAAGCGCCCACATGAACGAACCGTATCGGAGCTGACCAGGTGTGGCTGAGCGCCCAACCCTTTTGGCGATGTAGGCCCCAACGATTACTGAAACCACACCCCCAACAATTCCGCTGACTATTGCGCTCATTCTCTTGTGAGTTCTGACGCTGGAGCTAAGCGGCCACATCAATCGCGAAGCAATTGATTGGTCCGCTTGAGCGAGTTGTTAGGCGCAGCCACTCGAAGCGGATGCGCCGGGTTGTCGCGAATGAATGACTCTATCTCGGCAAGGCGCTCCGGGAGCGGCGGGCCGTCGGCACTCCTGTAGCTATAGAAGCGGAAGCCGGCGGAATAAAGGGCCTCGACCTTGGCCCACTGCTCAGAATCGCGCGAAGGAGGCGCCTTGAACGAACGACCCATCTCGAAGATCGTTCCGCCACAGTTTGGGCAAGACGCCGAAATTGCTGGACGCGGCGACACCTTGAAGCTCTTACGGCATTGAAAGCACGCGTGAGCGATCAGGTAACTTCGAGCGGGATTGCCGGGATTTTGCATCTGCGCCTAACGCTTGAGTTAAGTCGCGCCGAAGGCGTCGACTTGAATGATTAGTTAGGGGTTGCAGCCTACCAAAGAACAACGGCGACTACGAACCCGACGACTAAAACTACCGCCGTTGCCGCCACACCCATGAAGGTGATGCCGCCGCCACAGTCTTTGCAGTAGGCGTCACTCGACAGTGGCGGAAGGCCAACAAGAATCGGTAAGAATCCGCCCCATGCGACAGCGCCTGGGCTAGCTTCTCGCTCCTTGCAGCGCTTACAGATGCTCACGGTATGAGACCCCTAACTCAATGTAGACGTCAAAGTGACGTCTAATCTGTCGTATAACCTGGCGCCCCGAACTGCCGCAGACACCAGAACCCTAATTCAAACAACAACTTAAAGCCCCCCCCTCACGCACGCACCGTCGCATAACCCGCCCGCAAACACGACACACCGCGCCCACCGGCGCCGACCGTATCCCAGTTACCTCCCCGATTCAATCCCGCCTCACACGCGGGTCCGCCAAAGACGCAGGGCCCGCATGCGCGGGCCCTTTGTCTTTACTTCCAACTCAACAAGCGCGAGCCCTCAGCGCGGCGTGAATTCGATTCGCGCCACTTCGCCGGCCTGTGACGCCGCCGGGTCCAGCACCAGGGGTTTGTAGGCATTTACCAGCCAGCGCGGCAATTGGCTGACATAGCCGGGGCCGCCGATCTTGCCGTCCTGGCCGCCGGGCATGATCTGCAGCAGGGTCGGCGGGTCGGTCATTTCGCCAATGAATCGGCGCACGGGGCCACTGCCGAACATGAAGCCATTGACCGTGTTGGAACGCACGCCGTGGCCGGACGCGTCCACCACTTCGTAGCCGCCGGGCCGGGCCAGACCGGGCAGCTGTGGGCTCAGGTCGCGGAACGGGTATGGGTTGCTGCCCGGGATGTTGAAGGGGCCGCCCAGCGGGTGGTCGAGCACGATGCGGTGCAGCTTGCCCCAGCGATAGTCGAGCACGTTCCTTGACCCCGCGAAGGCGGGGGCGAAGGCTTCGCTGGACAGCGTGCCCAAGGCGCTCGCCAAGCTGCCGATCAAGATGCAGTCGCGACGGTCCGCGGCGGTAGCACTGGCAAAGGCCGCCGGCACGTTGCGGAAGAAGTCCAGGCCCGAGGCGCCGCGGCCCTGGCGCGTCTCGAAGGTATCGAGCAGGCGCTTCACCGCCACGTAGGCCTCGTTGTTGCCCGGCAGCTGGCCGCCCAAGCCCACCTGGGTCAGGGTGTGGTCGATGACATTGCGCACCAGCTGGCCGCGGAACACCGACCAGATGGTGGCCGCCGCCGAGGCGCGGATCTGCGCGTCGCTGGGCTCGGGCAGGCTCACCGGGTTGTCGCCGCGGTCGTAGCCCTCGCGGATGCCGGTCGGGGCGCTGTAGTCCCAGCTGCGCAGCAGGTCCAGCGACTGCCCGATGCGCGGGTCGGTCATGTCGAACGTGAGGCGACAGGTGGAGGGGCCGATGCGGTCGGCCGCCGCCAGCAGATGCGGCAGCACCAGTTCGGCGTCGAGGAACTGGGTGTTTGCCTGCAGGGCCTGCATGTCTTCGATGGTGATGCCGCCGCGGGCGATCAGCCGCTGCAGCTCGCGATCGATGCGGCCCTGGCGGTAGCTGGAGTAGCCAGGCGAGAGGTAGTAGATGCCGCCGCCGGGGCGCTGCTCGTTGACCACACTGTTGTCCAGCGTGTTGCCCACGGGGTCGTTGTTGGCATTGGCGATGTAGCCACGGGCCGGATTGACCGACTGGGGCATCTCGGCCGGTGACAGCACTTCGTAGGGCACCGCCTGGGCCGGGTAGGTGTTGGTGCGCGGCAGCCATTCGTTGCCGCCCTGGCCGTTGCGGATCAGATACGGCGGCACGCCGGTGACGGTATTGCGCTGCAGGTCTTCGCGGATCGGCGCCTCGGCGGTCGCGATGTAGGCGATGTTGCCCTGCTTGTCGGCGTAGGCGAAGTTCTGCGAACCGACATCGAAGAACTGCAGGGCGGCGCGGAACTGCTCCAGGTTGGTGGCGCGGTTCATGCGGCTGAAGGCTTCCAGCTCCTGCGTGGCGCCCCAGCCGGTGTAGGCCACCGAGATGCCGGTGTCGCCGGTGATGCTCAGCACCGGGCCGTGGTTGCGGCGGGGCACCAGGATGGTGATGCCGCCGTTGGTGTAACCGATCGAGTTGTTGCGGGTGACGTTGTCGCGCACGCCGTCGCCGAGGGTGTTGACGAAGAAGCTCTGGAACACCCACAGCACCGGCTCGGCGTTGCCCTGGTAGAGCGTGTGCGTGGGCAGGCCATAGCTGTTGAGGATGAAGCGCTCAGCGTAGGCGTCGGTCACGTCCAGCGGGTTGGTGGTCAGGCCCCAGCAGAAGTGGCTGTTGCAGCCGAGGATGGGCACCGGCGTGCCGGGCGCCACTGCGCCCACGGTGTTCATCGGCGTGGGGTAGCGCGGGTCGTTGCTGATGACATGGCCTTCGTGGAACAGCATCGGCGTGTCCAGCGCCAGGTGCGGGTCATTGGCGAGGATGGGTTTGCCCGATGCCGTGTGCTGGCCGCCGACGATCCACCAGTTCGAGCCGGCGCGGTTCTCGCGACGCGAGAGTTGCGGCGCGATCACCGGGTTGTCGCGGATCCGCTCGACGTAGTTCTGCGCGGCCTGCAGCACCTGGGCGTCGACCATCGGCACGGCTTCGGGGTCGAAGGCGGCCGCACCGGATTTCGGGTTCACCGCATCGCTGCCGCCACTGCCCTGCGTGCGAAGGCTGGCGAGAAAGCCCGGCACGGTGACGCGGTCATCGGCCGGCATGCTGCGGTGGGTGTCCTCGAAGAACAGGGCCGCGCCATTGAAGCCAGCGGCGGCGCCAGCCTGCTGGTAGGCGCCGAGCTTGACGGTGTAGTCGATATCGAGATCGAAGCTGAGCTGGAAAGCCAGCAGCTTGCCGATCACCAGCGAGTCGACCGGCGACCAGACATCGGCTGACGTGAGCTCCAGGGCCTGGTGCTCGGTCGGCACGGGATTGGTTCGCAGCCAGGCGTTGACGCCGTCGGCATAGGCCTTGAGCTGGCCGCGCAGTTCGGGCGAGCTCTTGGCCCAGCTGGCCCAGGCGGCGCGGCGCAGGCCGAGCGTGCGCAGCTCGACATCGCGCGCCAGCACGCTGGGGCCGACGAGTTCGGCGAGCGTGCCGCTGGCGGTGCGGCGCAGCAGGTCCATCTGGAAGAAGCGGTCGCGGGCGTGGGCATAGCCCATCAGCCACGCGGCGTCTTCATCGGTGGCGGCGGTGACGGTGGGCACGCCCTCGGCGTCGTAGGAGATGCTGCCGTTGGCCTTGAGGCCCGGCGCCGGGATGGCCTGAGCCGAGGCGAGCGAGGCGGTACCGGTAAGCGCAATGCCGATCGCCAGCGCGAGCGCCGGTGGGCCGGCGCGTGATGTGGTGTGCATGGATCCCTCCTGTAGCGTCGCCACGCGGTGTGATGGCGATCGCGCTTCGAGTATGCGTACCCGCTCGGAGGGGGGAAATCTGCGGGTGCAGCAAAACGTTCCGCGGTGAGGATTGCGGGGGTCGGGCGTCGTCAGGGACGGGGGCGCGATCGGGCTCGCCGGCGTGGATCGCTTCAGTGCGAGCGTCGCTGGGCTGTCGCTGGCGTTGCTGGGCTGTCGCGAGCGTCGCCCCCTCTCCCCTGCCCCTCTCCCACGAGGGGAGAGGGGAGGAGCGCGGCACGGGCATCGAGTTCTGTAGCTTGGGCCAAGCGCGGCGCGGCCCAACGGCGCTGCTGCGCTCTCGCGAGCGTCGCCCCCTCTCCCCTGCCCCTCTCCCACGAGGGGAGAGGGGAGAAGCGCAGCGCGGGCATCCAGTGCGTAGGTTGGGCCAAGCGCAGCGCGGCCCAACGGCGTGGCTGGGCTTTCGCAAGCGTCGCCCCCTCTCCCCTGCCCCTCTCCCACGAGGGGAGAGGGGAGCACCGCGCCGTGCGACGGGATCAGGAAGCTCCTGCGGGTTGGATCAAGCGCAATGCGGCGAGCGGTCTCGTAGATTGGGCCGAGCGCAGCGCGGCCCAACGGCGCGCGCGGGGCTGCCCTGCTCGGCAAGCCGGCATGCGAGTGTTTCGATCAGCGCATCGCTGAAAGCGCCTGCGCGATCGCTGCCGCCTCGTCGGCGTCGATGCTGTACATGCGCACGCCGCCGCCTACCGGCGGGTGATGCCGCTGCGCATCACCGAAACCGAGGATCTGGCGTTCGAGATACGCGGCCTGCTGGCCGGCGATGCGCGGAATCGCGCCACCGCCGCGGTACTCGGCGCCGTGGCAGCCGGCGCAGTCCAAGGCCTCCAGCCGCGCCCTGCCCGCCTCGGTGTCGACTTCTTCGGGAAGCTCGGCGCCTCGCCAGGTGCGGGCGCTGAGGTCCAGCACCAGGGCATCGATCTGCGCCTCATGCAGGCCTGCGCTCAAGGCGTTCATCGGAAAGCCTTCGCGATGGCGATGCTGGAAGCGCTGCAGCTGGGCTCGCAAATAGTCGGCATGCTGCCCTTCGATCGTAGGCACTGCGCCGCCAGCCTCGCCGGGTCGGTGGCAGTCGAGGCAGAGCCCGCCGACATCGTCCACCGCTGCGGCCGCGGGCGCGGTGAGCGCGCCCATCAGCAGCAGGACCGTCCGCAACCGACGCGTGGATCGATACATGGCACGCCTCTCCGAAGCCGAGCAAGCGCCGCCATCATGGGCGCCCTCGGCGCGCGCGCCAAGGGGCTCTGCACGCGCCGGATGACTGCGAGCCCGCCGAGACCCCACCGTCGGCGAAGACCCTCGCTGGACGTGCGCGTTTCGACGCTTGCGCGCGCCTGTGGCAAGCAAGGCGACGCCCGCACCCGACGCCAACCCGCGGACCGACGCAATGCAGAGAACCACCGGATCTCGCCGCAGGCACAACGCGGCGCCAGGTGGCGTTCGCCGCCGAGGATTGGCCTCGGCCCCAAAAGACGATCGGTCGCACCGCGGCGCCCCACAGGGATCGCCCTGCAGCACGCTGAGCGCGAGATGCGCTGTCGGGCGGCGAGATCGCCATACTCCTCGGCCCACATCGCCGCCACCGATCACGCCAGCATGAGCGCAGCGCAGCCGAGCGCACCGCAGCCACCCGCACCGCCGGTGCGATGGCGACGCCTGCGCCGGCTCGCCTGGGCGGCGCTTGCGCTGGTGCTGGTTGCCCTGCTGCTGGATCGAGTGTTTCCACCGCCGCTGCCCGATCTCGGCGCCGATCTCGCCACGGTGGTCACGGCCCGCGATGGCCGCCCCCTGCGCGCGTTTCCCGATCGCCGCGGCGTCTGGCGGCTGCCAGTCGAGGTCGATGCGGTGTCGCCGCTGTACCTCGAAGCCCTGCTCACCTACGAGGACCGCTGGTTCTGGCGGCACCCCGGCGTGAACCCGCTGGCCGCCGCGCGTGCGCTGGCGCAGGGCCTGCGCCATGGCCGCGTGGTGTCGGGTGCCTCCACGCTGAGCATGCAGGTCGCGCGACTGATCGAGCCGCAGCCACCGGGGCTGCTCGGCAAGCTCAGGCAGAGCCTGCGCGCTGTGCAGCTGGAGTGGCGTCTCGACAAGCGCGAGATTCTCGCGCTCTACCTCAACTATGCGCCCTTCGGTGGGCCCATCGAAGGCGTGCAGGCGGCCAGCTGGGCCTACCTCGGCAAGCCGGCTGACCAGCTTTCGCACGCGGAGGCCGCCTTGCTCGCGGTGTTGCCGCAGGCGCCCAGCCGGCTGCGGCCGGATCGTCATCCGCAGCGCGCGCGCGCAGCGCGCGACAAAGTGCTGCAGCGGCTGCTCGATTTCTCGGTGTGGAGCGAATCCAGCGTGGCCGACGCGCGCGCCGAAAACGTGGTGGCGCGCAGTCTGGTGATACCGCAGTCGGCGGCCCTGCTGGCCGAGCGCCTGCGCGGACAGCATCCCACCCTGCATCGTATCGACAGCAGCATCGACTTCGACCTGCAGCTGCGGCTTGAGGCCCAGCTCGGCGCCTGGATCGAACGCCTGCCGCCGCGCACCTCGGCGGCGGTGCTGGTGCTCGACAACCGCACCGCCGAAGTGCGCGCCTATCTCGGCAGCGCACGCTTCGCCGACGACGCGCGCTACGGCCACCTCGACATGGTGCAGGCCTGGCGTTCGCCCGGCAGCACGCTGAAGCCTTTCGTCTATGGCCTTGCGATCGATGCCGGCAGCGTGCACTCGGCCAGCCTGCTCATCGATGCCCCGCAGGACTTCGACGGCTATCGCCCCGACAACTTCGACCAGCGTTTCCGCGGGCCAGTGAGCCTCGGCGAGGCATTGCAGCAATCGCTCAACGTGCCAGCGGTGGCCGTGCTGCAGCAGCTCGGGCCGGCGCGCTTTGCCGCGCGCCTGGAACACGCGGGCCTGCCTCTGCGCCTGCCCAGCGGCGATCGCCCGAATCTCAGTCTGGTGCTGGGTGGCACTGAAGTGCGGCTGCAGGACCTGGTGACCGCCTACGCCGCCCTGCACCGCGAAGGCCGCGCGCCGGCGCTGCGCTTCCGGCCGGACGACCCGCTGGAAGACAGGCGACTGCTCTCGCCCGGTGCGGCCTGGATCATCGCCGAGCTGCTGCGCAGCGCCCCCGACGGTAGCGACGGCCGCTTCGCCCAGTTGAGCGGCGCGCGGCTCGCCCACAAGACCGGCACCAGCTACGGCTTTCGCGACAGCTGGGCGGTCGGCGGCAATGCCGGGGTCAGCATTGGCGTCTGGGTCGGCCGCCCGGACGGCACGCCCTCGCCGGGACAGTTCGGCGCCGTCACCGCCCTGCCCCTGCTGCAGGCGGTGCATGCCAGCCTGCCCGCGGAGTATCAGCAGCCCGCAGCGGCGCATCCCGCCAGCGTGACCGAGGCGGCGATCTGCTGGCCCTTGGGCGCGCGCGCCGAGGCCACCGACCGGGCGCACTGCCACCGACGCCTGTCCGCCTGGCTGCTGGAGGGAGCCGCGCCGCTGACGCTGGCGCCC
Organism: Lysobacterales bacterium; assembly: GCA_014946745.1. Classification (NCBI taxonomy): domain Bacteria; kingdom Pseudomonadati; phylum Pseudomonadota; class Gammaproteobacteria; order Lysobacterales; species Lysobacterales bacterium. The sequence goes on from JADCRD010000001.1 coordinate 1,881,619, forward strand.
GCCGGTGAAGCGCAGCCCCCGGCGGTGCAGCGCTATTGGATGGAGGGACGGATGCAGCGGGTCGGCGGCTGTCGTCGCGGCGCTGAGGTCGAGGAAGCGCGCGCCCTGTGGCCGCGCCTGGCCGCGCCTTGGCTGAGCGGAGACGAGCGACGGCGCGGGCTGCCTCCGCCGCTGGCCGCTGACTGCGAGGGCGCGCGCGCCGCGCTCGCCGACCTGCAGATCACCGGCGCGCGCGAGGGCAGCCGCATCCGCGCGCCGCGCGGCAGCGCCGCCGCGCCCACGCTGAGCCTGAAGGCCGCAGGCGCCAGCGGCGACGTGCGTTGGCTGGTGAACGGTCGGCTGCTTGCCACCGTGTCGGCCGAACAGAGCTTCAAGCAGGCCTTCGAGAAGCCCGGCACGCAGGACATCGTCGCCATCGACGGCAGCGCGCGCTATGCGCGTCTGCGCATCGAGGTGCTGCCCGCCGAGTAGGCCAGGCGACGAACGATCGCCGGCGTCATGTCGCCGTCATCCAGCACGCCTAGGCTGCGGCCGCGAGATCCCGAGCGCGAGCCTACGATGGCCCTGTCCCTGCCGCAGACCGAGAGCCCCGGCGCCCGCGCCGCGGACGCCACGCCGACACGCTTCAAGGATCGGCTGGACCAGCGCATCTTCAACGCGATCTACGCGCGCAGCCTGGTCTACAACGCCTGCTGGGAGGATCCCGCGGTGGATCGCCAGGCACTGCAGCTGCGGCCCGAGCATGAGCTGCTCGTGATCACCAGCGCCGGCTGCAATGCGCTGGACTACGCCCTGGCCGGCGCCGGCCGCGTCTATGCGATCGACGCCAACCCGCGCCAGAACGCCTTGCTGGAACTCAAGCTCGCCGCTGCCCGCGCGCTCGATTACCCCGACTACTTCGGCTTCTTCGGGCAGGGCTTCCACCCCCGCGCCGGCGAGCTCTACGTGGCGCGGCTGCGCCCGCAGCTGGGCGAGTTCGCGCGCGAGTGGTGGGACCGCCACTGGCGCTGGTTCGCCAGCCCGCGCGGCAGCTTCTTCTTCCACGGCCTCTCGGGATTGGCGGCGCGCGGCTTCCATACGTTTCTCAAGCTGCAGCCACGCCTGCGCGAGCACTTCGAGGCGCTGTTCGCCTGCCAGACGGTGGCGGAGCAGCGCGCACTCTACGACCGCGAAATCGCGCCGCGCCTGTGGAGCCGGCCCTTCAACTGGCTGCTTTCGCGGCAGTTCGTGATGAACCTGCTGGGCGTGCCCTACCCGCAGCGCAAGCTGGTCGAAGCCCAGCACCCTGACCGCATCGCTGGCTTCATCCGCGCCAGCCTGGAGTACGTGATCCGCGAGCTGCCGCTGCGCGAGAACTACTTCTGGCAGGTCTACTTCCACGGCCACTACACGCAGGACAGCTGCCCCGAGTACCTGAAGCCCAAAGGTCACGCCGCGCTGCGCAGCGGTCGCGCCGAGGCGATCGCGCTGCACACCTGCACGGTCACCGAGTTCCTGAAGCGCCACGACCGTCCGATCGACCGCTTCGTGCTGCTCGACCACATGGACTGGATGAGCAGCTACTACCCCGACGCCCTCGTTGAAGAATGGGACTGCATCCTCGAGCGCGCGGCGCCTGACGCCCGCATCCTGCTGCGCAGCGCGCAGGCGCGGCCCGACTACCTCGACCGCATCGTTGTGGGCCCGAAGCGCCAGCCGCTGCGCGAGGCCCTGCGCTTCCAGGAAGCGCTGGCGGATCAGCTGCAGCCGCAGGACCGCGTGCACACCTACGCCGGCTTCGTGATCGCCGACTGGCCAGCACAGCGGGCGGCGTCCGGCTCGAATCTGACTGCGGACGCCGACGATGTCCAAGCTTGAGGCCCTGCGCGGTGATTTCGCCGTGCTGCGGCGCTTTCTGCGCGGCATGCCGCGCGAGGGCGACCACGCGCAGCGGCTGGCCGGCTTCTACGGCGAGCAGGCCGAGCACTACGACCGCTTCCGCGAGCGCCTGCTGCCGGGGCGCGCCGAACTGATCGGCTCGCTGGATCTGCCGCCCGATGCGCGCATCCTCGAACTCGGCGGCGGCACCGGACGCAATCTCGAGTACTTCCCCGAAGCGCGCCGGGCGGATCTGCAGTTCGAGCTGGTCGACCTGTGCGAACCGCTGCTGGACATCGCGCGTCGTCGCACACTGGCCTGGCCGCGGGTGCGCATCACCTGCGCCGACGCCACCCGCTATCGGCCCGAGCAGGCCGTGGATATCGTCCTGCTCTCCTACGCGCTGACCATGATCCCCGACTGGCGCGCCGCGCTCGACAACGCGCTGGCCATGCTGCGCCCGGGCGGGCAGCTGGCCGTGGTCGACTTCCATGTGTCCTCGGCCGATCCCGGCCCCGGACGCGAACACCACGGCGCATTCACCCGCGTTTTCTGGCCGCGCTGGTTCCGCCATGACGGCGTGCATCTTAACGCCGAGCATCTGGATGCCCTGTGTGCGCGCCTGCCCTGGCATCGCCTGCACGAAGGCCGCGCGCGGCTGCCCTGGCTGCCGGGCCTGCGAGTGCCGTTCTACCGCTTCGTCGGGCGCACCTGAAGCCGACAACAGCCGCAGGCGTCGGGTCAAGTCCGCCATCGTCCGACTCGCCGGCGGCACGCGCCGGGTTTAGTCTTGGCGGTCTTGTCCGATTCCGGGTCTCCGTTCGCATGTCCGCCCGCGCTCCAGTTGCTGCACTTCGTTCTCTGCTGTTCGCCGCTGTGCTGGCCGCGCTGGCCGGCTGTGCCACGCGCGCCGTCGCACCTGCCGCTCCGCCTCAGTCCGAGCCGCGCGCAGGGCTCGATCTGCGCATCCTGCACATCAACGACCATCACTCGCGGCTCGCGCCGGACCCGGGCAATGCGCTGATCATCGAGGGCGAGTCGGTGCAGCTCAGCTTCGGCGGCTTCCCGGCGGTGGCCGAGGCCATCGACGCTCTCGCCGCAGGCCACCCGAACGTGCTCAAGCTGCATGCCGGCGACGCGATCACGGGCGATCTCTACTTCACCCTGTTCCAGGGCGAAGCCGATGCCGACCTGATGAACTCGGTCTGCTTCGACGCCTTCGTGGTCGGCAACCATGAGTTCGACACCGGCGACATCGGTCTCGCCCGTTTCATCGACTACCTGCGCAAGGACACGGCGCGCTGCGACACGCCGGTGCTGGGCGCCAACGTGCAGCCGACGGTGGGGCTGTCGCCGCTGGCGCCGAAGTCGCAGCACGACTACATCCGCCCGCACGTCGTGCTGGAGCGCGGCGGCGAACGGATCGGCATCATCGGCATCGACATCGCTTCCAAGACCAAAACCTCGTCCAGCCCGGACGAGGGCACGCAGTTCGCGGACGAACTCAGCACAGCGCAGGCGCAGATCGATCTGCTCGCCGCCCAGGGCATCCGCCACGTCGTGCTGCTGACCCACATCGGCTATCGCAACGACGTCGACCTCGCGAAGAAGCTGCGCGGGGTCGACGTGATCGTCGGCGCCGATTCGCACACCCTGCTGGGCGAGGGCTTCCGTGCGCTCGGCCTGTCGCCGGGCGGCGATTACCCGACCCGACTCGACAACGCCGAGGGCGATCCGGTCTGCGTCGTGCAGGCCTGGCAGTACACCTGGGTGGTCGGCCAGCTCGACGTGCGCTTCGATCCGCAGGGCCGCGTGCTGGACTGCGGCGGCAAGCCGCAGCTGCTCGCGGGCGAAGACCTGCGCCGTGCCGACACGCCAATTGAGGGCGTCGAGCGTGAGCGCCTGTTGGCCGCGCTGAGCGCGCATCCGCTGGTGCGCATCGCGCGTCCGCAGCCGGCCTCCGCCGCGGTGCTCAAGACCTATCAGGACCAGATCGAGACCTTCAGCACCGAAGTGGTGGGCCAGGTGCCGCAGCGCCTGTGTCTGCGGCGTGCGCCCGGGCCCTACGACCGCAGCCGCGACGGCGCCCCCGGCTGCGCCGAAGCCACCGACAGCCACGGCGGCCACGCGCAGCAGGTGGTGGCGCGCGCGTTTCTGTCGCAGGGCCAGCGCTTTGGTGGCGCCGACATCGCCCTGCAGAACGGCGGCGGCGTGCGCAACGGCCTCGCGGAAGGCGCGCTCACCATCGGCGATGCCTACCTCGCCCTGCCCTTCAAGAACATGCTCGATCGCCTGGTGATGACGGGCAGCGAAATCCACTCGGTGCTGGAGGACGCCTACGCGCACTTCCTCACCAACATCGGCAGCAACAGCGGCGCCTGGCCCTATGCCGCCGGCCTGCGCTGGCACGTGGACCTGACCCGCACGCGCGAACAGGGCCGGGTCAGCCGCATCGAGGTGCAGATCGACGGCGCGTGGCAGCCGCTTGCAGCCGAGCGCAGCTACCGCGTGATCACCAACGACTACATCGCCACCGGCCGCGACGGCTTCGAGACCTTCGGCCAGATCGGCGCGGAGCGCCGTGAGCCGACCTACCTGCACTACGCGCAGGCACTCGCGGATTACGCCAAGGGCGGCGGCGATCTGTCGCGGCCGAAGCCGGACGAGATGAGCACACAGTCGGTGGTGTACCTGCAGCGCTGAGGCCAGCTCAAGCCCGCGACGCGATGGCCTCGCGCAGTGCTTCAGCCCTGCCGTGGCGCAGCGCAGGCAGACAGCGGGCCCCAGCCCACCCCAGGCCTGCGCCGCGACGCCGTCGCCCTACGGCGTGCCGCGCTCGGCCACCGGCAGCTGCACCAGCGCGATGGCGCCGTCCTCCGGATCCGGCGCGATGCTGAAACCCAGCTGGCGGCACATGTCGAGCATGCTGGTGTTGTCGCGCAGCACCTGGCCGGTGATCTGCTTGAGGCCCATGCGCTTGGCGACCTCGATCAGGCGCTGCATCAGCGCCCAGCCCAGGCCCTGCCCCTTCAGATCGGAGCGCAGCAGGATCGCGTACTCGCCCTCGTGCAGCTCGGGGTCCGCGTGCACCTGCGCCACGCCCAGCACCTCATCACCGCCATCGACCGCGAGCAGCACGATGACGCGGGCGTAGTCGATCTGGGTGAGACGCGCGATGAAGGCCTGGCTGATCTGCTTGACCGGCGAGAAGTAGCGCTGGCGCAGATCGTCGGCGCTGACCCCGGCGAAGAAGCGACGCAGGCGCGCTTCGTCTTCGGGTCGCACCGGGCGCACATGGAAGACCCGGCCGCTGTGGGTGCGCAGCTCGCCCTCCATCTCCTTCGGATAGGGCGCGATCGCGAAACGCGGATTGCCGAAGGGCGCACGCGGGTACAAGGCCGGATCGAAGTCGTCGATCAGCACGCGCGCATCCAGCGCGATCGCGCCGTGCTCGTCGACCAGCAGCGGATTGATGTCCAGCTCGCGCACTTCCGGCAGATCCGCCGCCAGCTGCGAGAGCTTGACCAGGGTGAGCGCGGCTGCGCCGCGGTTGGCCGCCGGCAGGTTGCGGTAGGCGTTGAGCCTGCGCGACACCCGCGTGCGCTGGATCAGGTCGTGGGCCAGGTTGAGGTGCAGCGGCGGCAGGCCGAGGGCGGTGTCCTTCTCCACTTCCACCGCCACGCCGCCGGCGCCGAACAGAATCACCGGACCGAACAGGGCGTCGTCAGCGATGCCGGCGATGAGCTCGCGGGCATGCGCGCGCTCGACCATCGGCTGGACCAGCAGACCGTCGATGCGCGCCGAAGGCTCGAAGGCACGCACCCGATCCAGCATGGCGGCCGCCTCGCGCTGCACGGCCTCCACGGTCTCGAGGTTCAAGGCCACACCACCGACATCCGACTTGTGGGCGATGTCGGGCGAAACGATCTTCAGCACCGCGCGCTGGCCCGCCTCGATCCAGGGCCGGGCCGCCTGCGCGGCCGCCGCGGGGTCGGCGGCGATGACCATGGGCAGGCTGGCGATGCCGTACGCCGCCAGCAGGTCATGCACAGCCGCCGCTGGCAGCCAGCGCCGCCCCACGCCCTCGGCCTGGGCCAAAGCGCGCCGCGCACGCTCGGCATCGGGCTGGAAGTCGGCCGGCAGCGAAGGCGGTGTGGCCAGCAGCTGGGCTTGCGCCTCCGCGTACTCGGTGAGATGCACGAAGCCGCGCACGGCGCCGGTGAGGGTGCGGTAGGTGGGAATGCCGGCCGCCTGCAGATGGGTGCGCGCCTGCTGCTCCTGCGCGAGCCAGCAGGCCAGCACCGGCTTGCCGGGGGTGTAGCTGCCTTCGCGCTCGCGCCGCGCGCGCATGTGGCGGGCCACGCCCTCGGCCACTTCGACCGGGGCGGCCAGCGCGGTCGGCACGTGCACCACGAACACCGCATCGACCTCGGGCGCTTCCATCAGGATGTCCAGCGCATCGGTGTAGCGCTGCACGCCGGCATCGCCCACGATGTCGACCGGATTGCTGTGCGACCAGGTCGCCGGCAGCACGCCATCGAGCTGTTTCAGCGTCGCAGCGGACAGCTCGGCGGCGACGCCATCGAGATCGATCAGCCGGTCGATGGCGAGAATGCCGACGCCGCCGCCGTTGGTGAGGATGGCCAAGCGCTTGCCGCTGGTCGGCTTGAGAATCGACAGCGTGTTCGCCGCAGCGAACAGCTCCTCCATGTCGGCCACGCGCAGCACGCCAGCGCGGCGGAAGGCCGCATCGAACACCGCATCGCTGCCGGCCAGCGCGCCGGTGTGCGAGGCGGCAGCGCGCGCTCCGGCCTCGTGCCGGCCGGCCTTGACCACGATCACCGGCTTGGCGCGCGCGGCGGCGCGCGCCGCCGACATGAACCGCCGCACATCGCGCACCGATTCCATGTAGATCAGAATCGCGCGCGTGCCGGGGTCGGTGGCGAAGTAGTCCAGCAGCTCGCCGACATCGACATCGGCCATATCGCCGAGCGAGACGATGCCCGAGAAGCCGATGCCGCGCTGGTTGGCCCACTCGACCACCGTGGTCACCACGGCGCCCGACTGCGCCAGCAGCGCCAGGTCGCCGGGCAGGGCCGGGGCGGCCGCAAAGCTGGCGTTGACGTAGGCCGGTGGGCTGAGAATGCCGAGGCAGTTTGGCCCGACCAGGCGCAGGCCATGCCGACGCGCGATCTGCGCGGTCTTCTCGCGCAGCGAGCCCGGCCCCTGGCCGAGCCCGGCGGTGATGACCACCGCCGCCTTGACGCCGGCCTTGCCGGCCTCATCCAGCACGCCAGGCACCAGCTCGGGCGGCACCGTCACCACCACCAGTTCGGGCACCGGCTCCAGCTCTGAAACGCTGCGCGCGGTGCGAATGCCATCGATGCGCGGGTACTTGGGGCTGACCACATCCAGCGGCCCGCTGAAGCCGCCGGCGCGCAGATTGCGGGCAATGACGCGACCGAGGCTCTGCGGCTTGGTGCTGGCGCCGATCACAGCGATCGACGCGGGCTTGAACAGGGCATCCAGCGCTTCGCGACTCATCGACCGGTTCCTTGCATGGGCGAATTCGTGTCCTGCGGCGGGTGCGCGGCAGGCAGCAGGCGCATGCACGGGCGGCGCAGACGCGCTGCAGTGTGTCCTGTTCGCCATGACGGCTGATTGACGCAACGCAACAGCAGCGCGGCGGCGGCGCTTAGACCAGACCGGCCGGCTCCGGACGACGCCACAGCCAGATCGCGACCGCCGCCATGCAGACCGTGGCCAGCAGCCAACCGATCCAGGTCGCGACCCAAGCGAGCACCAGCGAACACAGCAGCATCATCAGCGTCGCCACGCGCTTGGCGCGGCGACTGACCGCCCCCTCGCGCTCCCAGTCACGAATGACCGGCCCAAACTGCGCATGCGCGAGCAGCCAGGTGCGCAGACGCGGCGATCCGCGCGCCGCGCAGAACGCCGCAAGCAGCATGAAGGGCACGGTGGGCAGCCCGGGCACGGCCACGCCGACCAAACCCAGCACGAACGCACACCAGGCAGCCAGCCACCACAGCCAGCGGCTGTAGGCCGGCGCGATGGTCGGCGGCAGCTGCGGCTCGCTCACGGGTGGGGTCGCCAGGGACATGGGCCTCGCCATGCAGGGCGCGTGCCGAGCGACACGCTGCCCGACCCCGCGCCGATGGCATCAGTGCCCATGATCGCTGCAGCCCGAGTGCCCGTGGCGATGGCCGTGGCTGTGGCGATCGCCGTGCTCGTGCGGCTCTGCGCCGCGCATCGGCGTGCAGTCCGCCTGCGCGCAGACCACGCCGTCCAGCTGCACGGTGACGTGATCGATAGCGAAGTCCTGGTGCAAGGCGGCGCGCACCGCCTGGATCGCGGCGTCCGGGTCCTGCCCCGGCGCCAGCACGGCGTGCAGGGTGGCGACGCGACTGCCGCCGGTGAGCTGCCAGACGTGCACGTGGTGCACATCGCGCACGGCCGGCACGCGCGTCTCGACCGCCTGCGGGATCTGCTGCAGATCGAGATCTTCGGGAACGCCCTCCAGCAGGATGTGGGCCGAGCGGCGCATCAGTTGAATCGAAGCGCGCAGCAGCAGCGCGCCGACCACAAGTGACACGACCGCGTCCGCCCACAGCCAACCGAAGCCCCAGACCAGCAGGGCGGCGGTGATGGCCGCCACCGAGCCGAGCAGGTCGCCCAACACATGCAGATAGGCGCCGGCGGCGTTGACGTCATCGTGGTCGTGGCCGCCGAGCACCTTCAGCACGATCAGGTTCACGACCAGCCCCACGCAGGCGATCACCAGCATGGTCATCGACTGGATGGGCTGCGGCGCGAACAGACGCTGCGCGGCTTCGAAGGTGATCCAGGCCACCAGCGCCAGCTGCAGCAGAGCGTTCGTGTACCCGACCAGCACTTCAAGGCGCGCATAGCCGAAGCTGCGACGATCGTCCGCAGGCCGGCGCGCGAAGCGGGCGCCCAGAAACGCGAACAGCAGGGCCATCGAGTCGACGGCCATATGCCCCGCATCGGCGATCAAGGCGAGCGAGCCGGAGATCACCCCGCCCACCGCCTCGGCCACCATCGTGACCAGGGTCAGCAGAAAAGCGAAACGAAGCCGCCCCACGCGCTTGGGGTCGTGCAGGAAGCGCGCGCCATGGTCGTGGTGATGCTCGTCTTCGAAGGGGCCAGGCAGAGCCGCATGGCGATGCGCAGCAGGGGATGCGTGCGAGGACTCGGGCATGGCGAAGGCGATCAGGGTACGAGCGGCCATTGTGCCGCGCCGCCGCCAGCCGCGCCTTGAGCGCTGTAACCCGCGGCCGAAGCCCCGCTGCTATCCTCGGCCGACCCTGGCTGATCCGAGCTGCGTGTGAGTGTCGAAATTGAACTGAAGCTCGCCGTAGACCCCGCAGGTCTGAAGCGCCTGCTGCGTGCACCCGACTTGCAACGCATCGCCCGCGGCCCCGCGCGGAGCGAATCTCTGGACAGCACCTACTTCGACACCGCCACGCTCGACTTGACTCGCGCCGGCCTTGCGCTGCGCCTGCGCAAGCGTGGCCGCAGCTGGGTGCAGACGCTGAAGACCCGCGGCAGCAGCCAAGCGGGCCTGCACGCCAGAGGCGAGTACGAGACGGCCGCACCCGGTGGCCGCATCGATCTGGAAGCGCTGTGCGCGCTGGAAGGTGTTGCAGAACTGCTGCTGCCGTTTCGCGACAGCGAGCTCAAGCCACTGTTCACGACGGCGTTCCGCCGCAGCCGCTTCGATGTCAACCTGGAGGACGGCGGCATCGCCGAGCTGGCCTTCGATCTCGGCGAGATCCGCGCCGAGGGCAGCATCGATCCGATCAGCGAGATCGAGATCGAGCTGAAGTCCGGCGCGCCCCGAGAACTCTATGCGCTGGCCCGCGAACTGCTGCGCCTGGAACCCCTGCAGCTGGACAACCGCAGCAAAGCCCAGCGCGGCTTCGCTTTGCTGGCACCGATCGAACCGATACCCGCCAAAGCCACGGCGCCCTCACTCGATGCGGGCACACCCGCACAGCACGCCTGCGCCACGCTGCTGGCCTCGGCGCTTGAGCAGCTCGAGGCCAACGAGTCCGGCGTCATCGCCGCGCACGATCCCGAGTATCTGCATCAGGCGCGCGTCGCACTGCGGCGCCTGCGCGCGCTGCTGCGCCTGTTCAGCCCGCTGCTGACCCTGGGCGAAATCGACGCACTGAAACCGCGCCTGCGCGCCGTCGGCCAAGCCCTGGGCGCCTGCCGGGACTGGGACGTGCTGTGCACTGAAACACTGCCCCGCTTGGGCGCCGGCATGACCCGGCCCGAGGCCCTGGAAGCGCTGGCCCAAGCCGTGCGCGCGCGGCGTCTTGCCGCTCAGGCCACCGTACGCGAGTGTCTGGCTGCACGCGACTACACCGACCTCAAACTCGCGCTGGGCGCGCTGATCGCTGAGCTGGCCCAGCCGACCGGCGAGTCGGCGCCCGCGCTCATCGACTTCGCCCGCGAGCGCCTGCGCAAGGCCGCGCGTCGCGTACGCCGCTGCCATGCGCAGCATGACCCGGCCTGCATCGACAGCCTGCACGGCCTGCGCATCGAGGTGAAGAAGCTGCGCTACGCCTGCGATGTGCTGGGCAGCGTGTTCGGCGAGCGTCCGCTGCGGCGCTACGTGCGCCACTTGAGCGCTCTGCAGCAATTGCTCGGCGACTTCAACGATGCCGCCGTCGCGCGCCAGCGTGTGGCCACACTTGAGGGCATCGAGCCCTTCGCCCGCGGCGTACTCGAAGGCTACGCCGCCGCCCGCACCGAAGCCGCGCGCGACGCGCTGCCGGCGGCCTGGACCGAGTTCGAGCAGGCACGGCGGTTCTGGTAAGCCTGCAGTTGCAGGCTGAGCCCTGCTGCGGGCTTTCCGAAGCGGCGGAGTACGACTACTCTCCTCCCGGGGCGCGAACGTGGACGCCCTGAAATCCAACGCCTGCCGATTCACTGAGGGAACAAAACATGCTCTTCTGGCGCGTCAAGCCGCTCGACCAGATCCTTGAAAACGCCGAGAAGAAGTCGCTGAAGCGACAGCTCGGCGCCCTGCAGCTCACCTTGCTCGGCATTGGCGCGATCATCGGCACCGGCATCTTCGTCCTGACCTCGGTCGCTGCCCAGTCCGCCGGGCCGGCGATGATGATCAGCTTCGTCATCGCGGCGGTGGTCTGCGCGCTGGCCGCGCTGTCCTACGCCGAGTTGGCCTCCATGGTCCCGGTCTCCGGCTCGGCCTACACCTACACCTATGCGGTGCTCGGTGAGCTGGCCGCGTGGGTCGTCGGCTGGGCACTCGTGCTCGAATACGCGGTGGCGGCGGGTGCCGTCTCGGTGGGTTGGTCGGGCTACATGCACGGGATCCTCTACCAGATCGGCATCCAGCTGCCCCCGGGCCTCATGGCTGGGCCGTTCGACACGATCACGGTCAATGGGGTCGAGCAGGCCGGCACCTTCAATGTGCTGGCCGCCGGATGCGCTCTGATGATCACCGGCCTGCTCATTCTCGGCACCTCGAAGAGCGCGGCATTCAACGCCTTCCTCGTGGTGATCAAGCTGGTGGCGCTCGGCATCTTCATTGCCATCGCGCTGCCGGCCTTCGACGGTGCCAACTTCGCGCCCTTCATGCCCAACGGCTTCTGGGCGAATGAGCGCGAGGTCGGCGGCAGCCTGCTGACGGTGGGCGTCACAGCCGCTGCGGCGACGATCTTCTTCGCCTATGTCGGCTTCGACGCGGTGTCGACCGCCGCCGAAGAAACCAAGAATCCGCAGCGCAACATGCCTATCGGCATCCTCGGCTCGCTGGGAGTCTGCACCCTGATCTACCTGCTGGTCGCCGCTGCCGCCACCGGCGCGATGGGCGCGCAGCCCGACGGCGCACTCGCCAACTCGAAGGAGCCCCTGGCCCTGGTGCTGCGCGAGCTCGGCTTCCCGTGGATCGGCACCGTGGTCGCGGTGGCTGCCGGCCTCGCCCTGCCCTCGGTCGTGCTGATGATGCTCTACGGCCAGACCCGCATCTTCTTCGTGATGTCCCGCGACGGCCTGCTGCCGGAGCGGCTCTCCAAGGTGCACCCGAAGTACCACACGCCGCACATCATCACGATGATCACCGGCACGGCCGTTGCGCTGTTCGCCGGCATGTTCCCGGTGCGCATGCTGGCCGACATCTCCAACTCGGGCACGCTGTTCGCCTTCGCGATGGTCGCCGCTGCGGTGTTGATCCTGCGCCGCACCGAGCCGAACCGCCCGCGCGCCTACAGGGTGCCGATGGCGTGGCTGATCTGCCCGCTGGCGATCTTCGGCTGCCTGTTCCTGTTCCTGAACCTGTCCGGGCACACCGAGCTGCTGTTCCTCGGCTGGACCGCCCTCGGGCTGGTGGTGTATTTCCTGTACGGCTACCGCAAGAGCCAGCTGGCTCGCAGCGCGTAACCCCCGCCGAAGGCGTCGTTTAGCAGGCTGTTGAAAAACAGCCTGCTAGTCCGGCCAGGGATGGCCGGAACGACCAAGCAAGCGCGTAAGCGATTGCTTGTTCGTGAGGCGGTACGGACCTGCGCCGGACCGCCGACTTGAAAGACTCCCCGGAAGGGAGTTTTTCAACAAGCTGCTAGAGCCGTGTTGCCCTGGACTTCGACGCCCCCGCGCGCATGTCGCTCAACGGACTCCGGGTCTACAGCAGACACCCGGGATCGTCCGAAGGCGGGGCGAGAGACCTCTGCGGCCCGCAGCCGCTGTCAGACGCGCGCCGCAGTGGCGCGCCCTGACGAGGCCGAGCGCGCTGGCTCGCGAGAGGCCCGGAGGCTCGCGCACTGATGGGGCAACTCGCGCCCAGCGAAGCCCGCGCTACGACTCGTTTGTCCTGTTCACTTGCTCTTTGGCCCCGTTGCCACGATGGCCGTCGGCCATCAACGGCAGACCTGCAGCCCGAGCCGCCGTGAGCGCGTTGAAATCCTGGCAGCGACGCTCAGTGGCTCAGCGCACGATCAACAGCGGCACCTTGGTGAGTGAGAGCACGGCGCTGACCGTACTGCCGAGCAGCAGGCCGGTCAGCGCGCCGTGGCCGTGCGAGCCCATCACCACCAGGTCGAATGCCCCGGCGTTGGCGTGCTCGGCGATCTGCCGGCCAGGCGCACCGACGCAGGTGACTTCGGTGGCCTGCAGCTGCGCGGCCGCAAGCATCTCTCGCGCTTTCGCCAGCGCTGCGTCGTGCTCCTGCTGGTAGTAGCTGTGCAGAATCTCGCCGCCCACCGCGCTCGCCGCGCGCGGCGGCGCCGACAGCGCAACGTGAATCAGGGTGATCGCGGCGGGCTTGCTGAGCCGCCCATTGAGTTCCAGCGCGTGTGCAAGCGCGGCCTCACCGAAGTGGCTGCCGTCGACGGCGACGAGAATTCGCATGGCTTTTGGTCTCCTTTGGACACAGGTTGTGAAGTCGCGAGCGTATCAGCCCGGCACGGCCCGAACTCGCACGCTCCGAAGCGCACATCGCCCCCGCGCAGCAGCACGCGGAAGCTCAGTTTCTGAACCCTCTCGGCCGGCAACGGCCAGCCACTGCAAGCCCCGAGGCCGCGCGGAAAAGCCCGAACCAGACCCACGAACGAGTGCGCCGCCACTGCGCCCTGTATCGCCGTCTTCCAGCCGATGCAGGATCACCGGATCGCGGCTCGCGTGCTTGCCCGGCCGGATCACCCGCCGGGCACGTAGTACAAAGGCGAGTCCGGGCCCAGGGGCGCACCGATCAGCACCCATGCCACCAGCATGGCGGTCCACACCAGACCGATCACGATCGAGTACGGGACCATCAGGGCGATCAGGGTTCCCAGCCCGGCGCTGGCGCGGTACTTCTGGAAGACCGCGAGGATGATCAGCAGGTAGGAGTTCAACGGAGTAACGATGTTGACCACGGAATCACCGATGCGGTAGGCCGCTGTGGTCAGCTCCGGGCTCATGCCCACGATCATGAACATCGGGATGAAGATCGGCGCCAGCACGCCGAACTTGCTGAGCATGCCGCTCATCGCGAAGTCGCCGAAGACCACCACCAGCACGAAGGCGATCACCAGGCCCCAGATCGGCAGGTCGGCCTCGAACAGAAAGCTGCCGCCGGCGTAGGCGAGCATGCGATCAAGGCCGCTGTAATTCAGATACGCGCTGAACTGGGCCAGGAAGAACAGCATCACCAGCACCGGCACGATGCTTTTGACGCCGTGATTCAGTGCATCAGCCAGGTCCTGCTGACCCCGCAAGGCACCCGTGCTGAGGCCATACGCGATGCCCGCCATTAGGAACAGGATGACGATCGCGGGCACGATCACGTGCGACCAGCGCGGGCCCGGCGACTCGCGCAGACGCGGTGCGCCCTCGGCGGTAATCACCAGCGGCGAGTCCGTCAGAACGGTCGCGCCGCTCGCCGCCGCGCTGCCCTCCGGCTGCACTGCGATGCTCGTTTCGGTCAGCGCGCGAGCATTCGGCAGGCTGGGTTGGCCGTAGCCGTACAGAGGCATGCCGGGCACCAGCACAGCGGTGGCCAGCAGGCCCAGCCCCAGGACCATGCTGGCGAGCGCCATCTTCAGACCACGCGATTCCAGCGGGGTGAGCGCCATCGAGCTGGCGGTGTCGTCCGGGGCGCTGCGCTTGTCGCCGGCGTGCTGTCGCTCAAGGCGCGGCTCAACGATGGCGTCGGTGACGAACCAGCCCGCCGCCATCACCGCGAACACCGAGACGACCTTGAAGAAGTAGTTGTGCAGCATCGACACCGAATAGTCGGGATCGATGACCCGCGCGGCGTCCTGGGCGAAGCCCGTCAGCACGGCGTCGCTTCCGTTCGGGAAGAAGCCCGCACCAAAGCCGCCGGCCACGCCGGCGAAGGCTGCAGCCATGCCGGCGACCGGATGTCGCCCGACCGCGAGGTAGAGCGCAGCGGCCAGCGGCGGAAGAATGATGTAGCCGGCGTCAGAGGCCACCGACGCGGTGGCGCCCAGCATCACCACGGCAGGCGTCAGCAGGCGCTTCGGCGTCAGCATCGCCATAGCGCGCATCAGCGCGGAGAAGAAGCCGAACTTCTCCGCAAGGCCAATGCCCAGCATGGCCACAAAGATCAGGGGCAGCGCCGGCATCAGCGCGAAGTTGCGCAGCGCCGAGGACAGCATCCAGTACACGCCATCGGCCGTGAGCAGCGAGCGCGGCTCAATGGGTGCACCGCTTGCAACGAGATCCAGCTCGGGACGACCGCTGGCATCCAGCACCGGCTGGCTCACGGTGCTTCCATCCGCTTGGACAATCTCCTGCATCTGCAGCACGGGTTTCACCGGCTGCACGCTCCACTGCAGCTGCGAACCCGCAAAGGACAGCAGGACGACCACCAGGGCAAGCAAGGCGAACAGCAGCGCCGGCTCCGGGAGCTTGTTGCCGAGCCATTCGATCCAATCGAGGACTCCGCGGCGCGTGGCGGCGGCAGCGGGCGAAGCGTTGGGGGGCGTTGTGCTCATCGCGTGGAGAGTCCCAGGGAGCTAAGCGGTCAGCTGGGTGCAGACACACGAAGGCCCGCGGCGAACCGCGGGCCTTCGTGCATCCGTCGAGTCAGGTCGGCGTGGCCTGATCCCGCGACTTCCAGAGCGAGTACACCACCCCGCCGAACAGCAGGCCGAAGGTCACGCCAAGGCTGATTTCAGCCGGCACCTTACCGCCGAACAGCCAGTCGCCGAGGAAGATCTTCGAGCCGATGAAGATCAGCACAAAGGCCAGCGCGTACTTCAGGTAGTGGAAGCGATGCACCATCGCCGCCAGCGCGAAGTACAGGGCGCGCAGGCCGAGGATCGCGAAGATGTTCGAGGTGTAGACGATGAAGGGGTCGGGCGTGATCGCGAAGATCGCCGGCACCGAGTCGATCGCGAACACCACGTCGGCGATTTCGACCAGCACCAGACACAGGAACAGCGGCGTGGCGAACCACAGCAGCTTGCCGCCCGGCCCGGCCTGCTTCACGAAGAAGCGCTCGCCGTGCAGCTCCTGGGTGAGGCGCATGCGCTTCTTGAGAAAGCCCAGGATGCGGTTGTTGGCGATATCGGGCTCATCGTCGATCGACATCAGCATCTTGACGCCGGTCGCGATCAGGATCACCGCGAACACGTAGAGGATCCACGAGAAGTTCATCACCAGGGCGGCGCCCAGGCCGATCATGATCGCGCGCAGCACGATGACGCCGAGGATGCCCCAGAACAGCACGCGGTGCTGGTAGATCCGCGGCACCGCGAAGTAGGTGAAGATCATCGAGATGACGAAGACGTTGTCCATCGCCAGCGCCTTCTCGACCAGATAGCCGGTCAGGTAGAGCTTGACCGCTTCCCAGGCTTTGGCCTCGTTCGTCGGCAGATTCGCGATCTGTGGGTCGATCGCTTTCTCGCTGCCGTATTCGTAGTAGATGAACCACACGGCCACGGCCCACAGCAGGCCCAGACCGATGTAAAGCGCCGACATCCACAGGCTTTCCTTGACGTCGATCTCATGCGCTTCCTTGTGCAGGACGCCGAGGTCGAAAACGAGGATGGCCAGGACAGCGCCGAGAAAGGCCAGCCATACCCAAACGGGCATGCCGAGCCAGAGGCCGGTCAACAGTTCCATGAGTCACTCCGAAGGCAATCGCAAGTTCGATGCCCGGCCTCGCGAGAGGCTTGGAGGATCCAGACGGCGGGCCTGAGCATCGGTAAACGACTCCGACATCGCCATGCATTGCACATGACCAGAGGGGCCCGCAGTCGCCGGCGAAGTGTCGTGATGCGAAAGTGAATCGGAAGTGAAGCAAGAGGTTCGACGGCCCGCGATCGTTGCGAGCAGCCGCGTGGACGACAGGCTTCAGAGCGTCGCGAGCGAAGCCAGCAGGTTCCGGACCTCGTCGCGCAGCTGCAGCAGCGCAGCGGGCTCCAGGCGCGTGGCGCAGCCCATCCGCTCTGGCAAGCCCACAGCACGCATGCGCAAGCCGCGCCCTTCGGCGGTGGGCTCGACGTACACGCGACGCTCGTCCTCGCTGCAGCGCTGTCGCTGCACCAGGCCGGCAGCTTCAAGGCGTTTCAACAGCGGCGTCAGCGTGCCGGAGTCGAGATGCAGGGCCTCGCCCAGTTCGCTGACGCTGCGCCGGCCGTACTGCCACAGCACCAGCATCACCAGATACTGCGGATAGGTCAGGCCGAGCGGCTCCAGCAGCGGGCGGTACAGGCGCTGGATGCGATTGCTGGCCGCATACAGCGCGAAGCACAGCTGCTGGTCGAGATGCAGCGGATCGGGCGTGCCCGCCGCACAGGTCTGGGCTGGACGCTTGGACTTGGCGGCGGGCATGGCGCTCGGATCAGTCGGGCAGGAAGGGGTAGTCGGTATAGCCTTGGGCTCCACCGCCGTACAGGGTGGCGCCATCCAGCGCGTTCAGCTCGCGACCCTCGCGCAGGCGCCGCACCAGATCCGGGTTGCTGATGAAGGGGCGGCCAAAGCAGAACAGGTCGGCGGCACCGCTGGCGAGACGTGCGTCGGCCAGCGCCAAGTCATAGCCGTTGTTGACCATCCACGGCCCCTTGAACTTCGCGCGCAGGGCCGCGAAGTCGAACCGCGGGTCGATCTCGCGATCGCCGCCGGTGGCGCCTTCGATCACATGCACATAGGCGAGCGCATGCGCGCCGATGCGCTCGATCGCGCGCTCGAACAGCGCCTGCGGCTGAGGGTCGCTGACGTCGTTGAAGGGCGACACCGGCGAGAAACGCACGCCGACGCGCTCGGCACCGATGGCGGCGACCACGGCGTCCATCACCTCGGCAAGAAAGCGCGTGCGGTTCTCGATGCTGCCGCCGTAGGCGTCCTCGCGCCGGTTGCTGGACTTGCGCAGGAACTGGTCGATCAGATAGCCGTTGGCGGCGTGCACTTCGACGCCGTCGAAGCCGGCGGCGATGGCGTTGCGCGCAGCCTGGGCGTAGTCGGCGACGGTGGCCTCGATGTCTTCCAGGCTCATCGCGCGCGGCGTCGATACATCCAGAAAACCTTCAGTGGTGAAGGTCTTGCTCTTCGCAGCGAGCGCGGACGGCGCGACTGGCGCCGCGCCGTTCGGCAGCAGCGAGCTGTGCGAGATGCGGCCCACGTGCCAGAGCTGGATGAAGATGCGTCCACCCTCCGCGTGCACCGCGTCGCTGACGCGCTTCCAGCCGGCGATCTGTTCGGGCGAATAGATGCCCGGCGTATCCAGATAGCCCTGCCCCATCGGCGAGATCTGGCTGGCCTCGGTGATGATCAGGCCGGCGCTGGCGCGCTGGCGGTAGTACTCGACGGTGAGCTCGGTGGGCGTGCGGCCGGCGCCCGCGCGATTGCGGGTCAGCGGGGCCATGACGAAGCGGTTGGCAAGCTCAATGGCGCCGAGCTTGAAGGGGGCGAACAGGGGGAGGTGGGGGAGCTCATTCGGTTCCATCGGGTCCAGGGGCGGCAAAGCATGAAGCGCCGCGGGTGAGCGAGACGTCCGCTCGCTTGGCCGAGGGCAGACGCTGCCCTCGGCCGGGTGCAGCGGTGTCTCAGGCCGCGCTGCCGCGCACGGTCACCGGGATGTTGCCGCGGGTGGCCTTGGAGTAGGGGCAGACCTCGTGCGCACCGTCGGCCAGTGCCTGCGCGGTCGCGGCATCGACACCGCCGACATGGGCGTGCAGACGCACGGCCAGACCAAAGCTGGTTTCGTCCTTGCCGATATCGACTTCGGCCTCAATTTTTGCGCTGCTGATCGCGATACCGCGGGTGCGCGCGACCAGGCGCAGGGCGCCCTCGAAACAGGCCGCGTAGCCGGCGGCGAAGAGCTGCTCGGGGTTGGTGGCGCCGCCTTTGCCGCCGAGGCCGGTCGGCAGCTGCAGCTGCTGGTCGATGAAGCCGTCGTCCGAGGTGACGCGGCCTTCGCGGCCGCCGACAGCGGTGGCGCGTGCGGTGTACATCGGGGTCATGCGGACTCTCCTGCGTTGGTGGGAGGCCGCACAATAGATTGCACACAATTCAATTTCAAGCTTTCAATTGTGCGCCCCGGGTGAAGGCGAACCGCCACTCACGTCTGCAGCCAGCGGCCGCCGCTGACGCGATCGCGCGCCTCAAGGTCCTGCCAGGTGCCCACCTCGCTGAAGCCCGCCAACTGCAGCAGCTGGCGAGAGCCCTCGCCCTGCGCATGGCCATGCTCGAACAGCAGCCAGCCGCCGGGCTGAAGGTGCGCGCTGGCGGCGGACACGATGGCGCGGATGTCGTCGAAGCCGTCCGCGCCCGAAGCCAGCGCGCTGCGCGGTTCAAAACGCAGGTCGCCGGCGCCGAGGTGCGGATCCGCGTCCTCGATATAGGGCGGATTGCTCAGCACCAGGTCAAAGCGCTGCGCAGCCCACGGCGTCCACCAGCTGCCGAGCTGGAATCGCAGGCGTGCAAGGCCGAGCGACTCGGCGTTCGCTCGCGCCACCGCCAGCGCCGCCGCGCTGGCATCGCTGGCGCAGACCTCAAGCTCGGGCCGCGCATGCGCCAGCGCCAGCGCAATCGCTCCGCTGCCGGTGCCCAGATCCAGCACGCGCAGGCCGGCGCGACGCGGCAGATGCTGCAGGGCGAGTTCCACCAGCAGCTCGGTCTCCGGCCGCGGGATCAGCGTCGCCGGGCTCACCTTGAGGCGCAGGCCGAAGAACTCGCGCTCGCCCAACAGATAGGCCACCGGTTGACCCTCTACGCGCTGCTGCACCAGCGCACGGAAGCGCTGCGCCTCGCCTTCGGCCACCGCCTCGTCGGCGTGCGCGAACAGCCAGGCGCGCGTCACGCCCAGCGCGTACATGAGCAGCAGCTCGGCCTCGCGCGCGGCGTCCTCACCCTGCAGGCGCAGACGCGCCTCCCGAAGCAGAGTACGCACTTCAACTGCGCCTTGAGGCGCACTGGAATCCTCGATGTTCATGCCCGCAGTGTCGCAGAGCTGCGGCATCATCCGCGCATGACCGCGCCCCGCATCGACACCCTGTCGCGCCTGCTCGACCGCAGCTTCAGCCTGTGGTGGCAGACCCTGCCCTGGACGGCCCCGCTGGCGCTCGTTGGCGCCCTGCCCTCGCTGCGCCGCCTGATCACCTTGCCCACCCTGGCCGAACTGCAGGCGAACCCGGAGGCGGTAAGCCTCGCCGTCATCGATCCTCTGCTGCAGCCGCAGACCTGGCTGTGGTTGGGCTTCAGCGCGTTGATCACTCTATGGCTGGCGGGTACGCAGTGCCTGCTGCTCGATCGACGCCTGCACGAACAGCCGCCTGGATTCGCGGAGGCGCTGCTGCGGTCCACGCTCCGGCTGCCTGTGCTGCTGCTGTCGACGACGCTGTACCTGCTGCTGTGCGGCCTGCCGCTGCTGCCGCTGCTGGGCTTCAATGCCTGGCTGGGCCTGCAGGGCTTGGACCTGCTGCCGATGCTGGCGCTGAGCATGGCAGGCAGCGCGCTGGTGGTGCTGCCGATCAGCTGGGTGGCCGTGCGGCTGGTCTTTCTGCCCTATGCCGCGGCGATTGACGGAATGGCCCCACTGCGCGGCCTGCAGCGCAGCCGCGAGATCGCCGCCGGCCAGTGGTGGCGGCTGCTGGTGTTCCTGTCGATCCCGCTGACGATCTACAGCGTCGCCGCAGCCGCCGCGATGGCGCTGCCACTCACGCTGGCGACCGTGCTGGGCGCAGACGCGGCATCCTTGCTCGGCCAGCTCGCAAGCCTGCTGATCGCGGCGCTGGGCGGCCCGATGCTGCATGCCTGCCTGGTCTGCGCCTACCGCGAGACATCCCTGCCGCAGCGCGGCTGATGCGCGCCCTCAGGGGCGCAGCAGCTGCACGCCCTGAATCAGGCTCGACAGCACGAAGCCACTCAGAAAGAACAGGTAGGACAGACGCAGGTAGCGGTACTTGAAGCGCGACAGGTAGAAGCCCAGCCCGTACAGGTCGCGCGCCATGGTCCGGTAGATGTTGCCCTGGCCCTGCATGTGGTTGGCGATCTCGCGCTCGAAGCGCTCGCGCGAAAGCTCGGCGAAGTGGCCGAAGAACAGCAGGTTGAAGCCCGGCGGCAGCGGCGCTTCGGGGTCCTTCAGGCGGATCGGCCGGTACTTGGGCAGCACCGCCAGCACCGCGAGGAACAGCGCGAACAGGGTGAAGCCGGCCAGCACGGCCATGGCCACGCGCAGCTCCGGGTCGTTGAGCCGCGACACGCTCAGCGTCAGCACGATCGAGGACACCGTCAGCAGGATGTTGGCCTTCATGTCGGCCATGGTCGACAGCTGCACGTGGTGCTGCTGCGCGGTGCGCAGGATCACATCGGCCGTATTGCGTTCGGCCACCGACTGGAAGCCATCCAGCGCGCCGCGCTCGCTGCCGCAAGCCGGGTCATCGGTACTCATCTCAGTGCTCATGCGGGGTCGGCGCCGGGCGCGTGGCGAGGGGGACTCGCCACTGTACGCAATGCGCCGCCGGCACGTATCGCGATGGGCTTCAGCCGGCGCGGGTGCCGCCGACGGTCATCGAGTCGATCTTCAGCGTCGGCTGGCCCACACCCACGGGAACGCTTTGCCCGTCCTTGCCGCAGATGCCGACGCCCGCGTCGAGCTTCAGATCATTGCCGACCATGCTGACCCGGTTCATGGTTTCCGGGCCGTTGCCGATCAGCGTGGCGCCCTTGACTGGCGCGGTGATGCGGCCGTCCTCGATCAGATAGGCCTCGCTGGCCGAGAACACGAACTTGCCCGAGGTGATGTCGACCTGGCCGCCGCCGAAGTTCGGCGCGTACAGGCCGCGCTTGACCGAGCGGATGATCTCCTCCGGGTCGCTTTCGCCCGCGCGCATGTAGGTATTGGTCATGCGCGGCATCGGCAGGTGGGCGAAGCTCTCGCGGCGGCCGTTGCCGGTGGGCGCCACGCCCATCAGGCGCGCATTCAGGCTGTCCTGCATGTAGCCGACCAGACGGCCGTTCTCAATCAGGGTGGTGCACTGGGTCGCGCAGCCCTCGTCGTCGACATTGAGCGAGCCGCGGCGGCCGTCGAGCGTGCCGTCATCGACGATGGTGCAAAGGCTCGATGCCACCTGCTCGCCCATGCGGCCGGCGTAGGTGCTGGTGCCCTTGCGATTGAAATCGCCTTCCAGGCCATGACCCACGGCCTCGTGCAGCAGCACGCCCGGCCAGCCGGGGCCGAGCACCACCGGCATGCTGCCGGCCGGCGCATCGACCGCTTCGAGGTTGACCAGCGCCTGCCGCAGGGCTTCGCGCGCGAAGTCCAGCGCGCGGCCGCTCTGCAGCAATTCGGGGTAGCTGACCCGACCGCCGCCGCCGGCATAGCCCTGCTCGCGGCGGCCGTTGTGCTCGACGATCACCTGCACATTGCAGCGCACGAGGGGGCGCACGTCACCGGCGAGGATGCCGTCCGAGCGGGCCACCAGCACGGTGTCGACCACGCCGACCAGGCTCACGATCACCTGGCGCACGCGCGCGTCGGCACTGCGCACGAAGGCATCGACCTCGCGCAGCAGGCGCACCTTGGACTCGCTGTCCAAGCTGTCAATCGGGTCGACCGGCGCGTACAGGCTGCGGCCGTGATGCTGGGTGAGCGGACGCGCCGTGCCCTCGTGCCCCGCGCGGGCGATCGCGCGGGCCGCGCCCGCGGCCTCCAGCAGCGAAGGCAGGCGGATCTCGTCCGAGTAGGCGAAGCCGGTTTTCTCACCGCTGATGGCGCGCAGGCCCACGCCCTGCTCGATGCTGTGCGAGCCTTCTTTGACGATGCCGTCCTCCAGCACCCAGCTTTCGTGGCGGCTGTTCTGGAAATACAGGTCGGCGAAATCGATGCCCGGGCTCATCAGGCGGGCGAACACGTGTTCCAGCTGCTGGGCTTCAAGGCCAGCGGGCGCCAGCAGGCGGGATTCGGCGAGGGCGAGTGCGTTGGTCATCGCGGCAGGATGGCGGCGCGCGCGTGAACGCGCAAGCAGTGCGGCTGCGCCCGTTTCGCACACGCGCGTGAAGTGCGGCCCCGGACTACAGCCCGAGGCCGAGCCAGAGGCCAGCGGCGACGAGGGTGGCGACTTCGACCCGCTCGATGAGTGAGCCCGCCGCATCGCCGGTGAAGCCGTCGAGCCGACGCAGGCAGTCGCGGCGCCAGAGCAGAAAAATGGCCAGGCCGACAGCGAGCACGACGAGCCCCAGCAGACCCGAGAGCAGACAGAGCGCGCCCAGCAGCGCCAGCGACAGCCGCGTGGCGGCAGCCGGCGCGCGGCTCAGCGCTTCGCCAAGCCCGCCGGGTCGCACGTAGGGCGTGCTGAGGAACAGCAGCACCGCGGCGGCCCGACCCAGCGCCGGCAGCAGCCACAGCCAGGTCCAGGCCTGTGCGGGCAGGGCCGCGAGCGCGGCGAACTTCAGCAGCAGTACCAGGCCAATCGCCACCACGCCCATCGGGCCGGCCGCCGGATCCTTGAGGATGCGCAGGGTGCGCTCGCGATCGGCGTGTCCGCCCGCCCACGCATCCGCGCAGTCGGCGAGGCCATCGAGGTGCAGGCCGCCGCTGATCCAGACCCAGAGCGCCAACAGCAGCGCCGCGCGCAGCAGATCCGGAAGGCCGAGCGCCGACGCAGCGACATGCGCCGCCGCCAGAAGGCCGCCAATGAGCGCGCCCACCCAGGGGTAGAACACCAGCGCACGGGCCTGGGCCGCGCGATCCGCGAAGTCGAGCGATGGCGTCGGCAGCCGGGTGAGAAACGCCAGCGCGAACCAGAATCCGCTCATGCCTCGGCCCGTGCGTCCACGTTCAAGTGATCCATTCGAACCCGCATCAGCCGCGCATGCGGCACCTCGATCTCGCTGATCCGCGTCAGCGGCCAGCCGCGCTGCCGACACTGAACGATGCGCATGAAGCCACCGTGCGTCACCGCCAGCACGCGCTGGGTGGGAAACTCCGAGGCCAGACGCTGCAGCACGGCGAGCACCCGAGAGTCGAAGTCGGCCAAGGCTTCGGCCGCGGGGGGCGGGTAGCGTTCGGGATCGGCCCAGAAGCGCCCCAGCGCCTCCGCCTCGCGCGCATGCAGCTCGGCCGGCGTGCGCCCGGTCCACTCGCCGAAGTCGTACTCGATCAGCTCAGGCTCGACGCCGAAAGGCACCCCGAGCCGGGACGCCAGTGACTCGGCGAAGCGCCGACAGCGCTGCAGCGGCGAGCTGAGCACGCGCTGCCAGTAGCGGCCGGCGACAGCGGCCTCCATCTGCACCCAGCCCAGCGGGCTCAGGGCGTCGTCGAGCCGACCCCGAAAGCCGGTCTGGCCGGTATCACCATGGCGCAGCAGCTCAAGCATGCGCCGCCTCGCTGACGCCGGCTTCGGCGAAGGTCGCCATGCCGGCGTGGAGTTCGCAGGCCAGTCGCAGCAGCGGCACGGCGACCGCCGCGCCGCTGGCTTCGCCCAAGCGCAGGCCGAGATCGAGCAGAGGCTTCGCATGCAGCGCCTGCAGCAGACGGGCGTGGCCCTGCTCCTCCGAGCAGTGCGCGAACAGCAGCCAGGGCCGCACTTCCGAATTCAGATGCACGGCGCACAGCGCCGCCGCGGTCGCGATGAAGCCATCCACCAGCACCGGCAGGCCCGCCCGTGCCGCGGCGATATAGGCACCACAAAGCGCGGCGAGCTCGAAGCCGGCGAATGCGCGGAGTATCTCCACCGGCGTGCGCGCCTGCGCATGCCGCAGCAGGGCGCGGCGCAACAGCGCGCGCTTGCGCTCCAGCCCGGCCGAATCGAGTCCGGTGCCGCGGCCGGCGAGGTTCTCCGGCGACTCGCGCAGCAGGGCGCAGGCCAAGGCCGCAGCCGAGCTGCTGTTGCCGATGCCCATCTCGCCGCCGAGGTACAGCTCGGCACCTGCAGCCCTGGCGCGCGCCACGCTGGCCGCACCTTCGGCCAGGGCGCGCAGCAGCTGGGCTTCGCCGAGTGCAGGTGCGACCAGAAAGTTCGCCGTGCTGGGCGCGAGACGCACGCGCCGCACCCCGGGCAGCTCGCCGGGGTCGTTCACCGTGCCGAGATCGACGACCTCCAGCTCAGCGCCCAGCGCCCGTGCCAGCACGCTGATCGCGGCGCCGCCGCGGGCGAAGTTGCGCAGCATCTCGCCGGTTACAACCTGCGGATACGCCGATACGCCCTCGGCGGCGATGCCGTGGTCGCCAGCGAAGACCGCGATCCAGACCCGATCGACGCGCGGCAGCGCGCGCGCCTGCAGGGCCGCGAGTTCGATCGCTGTCGACTCCAGCCGCCCCAGCGCGCCGGCGGGCTTGGTCAGCTCGCGCTGACGCGCCTGCGCTGCATTCGAGGCGGTGCGATCGGGCTGCGCGCAGGCGCCATGCCACCAGCTCATCGCAGCGCCCCCTTCAGCGCCAGCGGCAAGCCCGCGGCGACGAACACGACGCGCCCGCTCTGCGCGGCCAGCGCCTGATGCAGACGACCGCTCTCATCCACGAATCGTCGCGAGATTGCCCCCATCGGCACCACGCCGAGGCCGACCTCGTTGCTGACCAGCAGCACCTCGCCCGGCAAGGCGGGCAGCACGTCCAACAGTTCGGCGCGTTCAGCCTGCCAGCCCAACTCGCCCTCTTCGAACAGCAGGTTCGACACCCACAGGGTCAGACAGTCGACCAGTAGGCAACGCTCGGGTGCCGCTTCTTCGCGCAGCGCCGACGCCAGGCCGCGAGCGCACTCGCGCGTGCGCCAGTGCGCAGGCCGGCGTTCGCGGTGATGGGCGATGCGCGCTGCCATCTCGCCGTCACCGGCCGTTGCCGTGGCGAGATAGGTGACCTGCAGCCCCGATTCCAGCGCCAGCCGCTCGGCGTAGGCGCTCTTGCCCGAACGCGCGCCGCCGAGAATCAAGCTGCAGCGGGGGGCTTCCCTCACGTTGCCAGGCATGTTCACTCCTTGAACAGGGCGCAGGCCGCGCCGGGATTGGATGGAAAATAGAGGTGCACAAAGCTCGCCGTCAGACGCCGCCGCCGGTACACGGGCTCGGCAGTCGGCGCGCCGTTGGGATCAAGCGCGTGGGCGATCGGCGTGAGCCCGATGTCGGCGCGGGCAAAGTGGAAGCTGTGCCCGCGCAGCCGGCCTTCCGGCAGGTCGACCTGCTGCAGCCCAAGCCCGGCCGGTCGATTGCCGAGGCGCGCGGTGCCGGGAATCAGCCCCGCCAGCGTGGCGCCCTGCCCTGCGCCATTTTCCAGACGCGTGAGCAGTGCCAGCAGGCCGCCGCATTCGGCCAGCAGCGGTCGATCGGCTTCGACATGCGCGTTCAGCGCGGCCCACAGGTCCGTGCGTATCGTCAGGGCTTCGAGATGCAGCTCCGGATAACCGCCGGGCAGCCAGACCGCATCGCAGTCGGGCAGCGCATCCCCCGCCAGCGGCGAGAAGTCGATCAGCTCGGCGCCCGCAGCGCGCAGAAGGTCGCGATTGGCGGCGTACGCGAAGCAGAAGGCCGCATCCGCGGCGACCGCGATGCGCCGCCCGCGCAGCTGTGGCGGCAGCGGTTCGACCGCTGCGGGCTCGAAGCGCACGGGGGCCGGCAGCGCAGGCAGCCCCTCGGCACACAGGGCATCGGCCAGCGCATCGATGCGGGCGTCGAGGTCGTCGATTTCGGCGGCCGGCAGCAGGCCCAGATGCCGCTCGGGCAGCCGTCCCGCCGCGCATTCGGGCAGCACGCCGCAGAGCGGGATCTCTGCGGGCAGGCTTTGGCGCAGCAGCCGCGCATGCCAGGCGCTGGCCACGCGCACCGCCGCCACGCCGGCGAAATCGAGAGCCGGGCGATAGCGCGCCAAGCCCAGCGCGATCGCGCCAAAGGTCTGGGCCAGCGCATTGGCATCGATCACGGCGAGCACCGGCAGCCCGAGCGTCTGCGCCAGATCCGCCGCTGAGGGCGTGCCGTCGAACAGGCCCATCATGCCTTCCACCAGGATGAAGTCGGCCTCGCCTGCCGCGGCATACAGCTGCGCGCGCACCTCGCGCTCGCCCCCCATCCACAGATCGAGATTGCCCACCGGCGCGCCGCTGGCGCGAGCGAGCAGCTGCGGATCGAGGAAGTCCGGGCCGGTCTTGAACACGCGCACGCGGCGTCCCTGGCGCCGGTGTGCGCGCGCCAGTGCGGCTGTGAAGCTGGTCTTGCCCTGGCCGGACGCTGGCGCTGCGATCAGCAGCGCCGGACACTGCCGCGGACTCACGCCCGCGCCGCCAGGCCTCGTGCCTCACGCTGCAGCAGCCAGACCACGGCGAGGCCAAGCACGATCCAGGCGCTGCCGGTCAGCACGAAGCCCGGCGCGTAGCGCGCGAACTGCTCGGCGAATCCGAACAGGCTGAGCTCGCCGAACAGGCCGCTCAGCAGGTAGAAGGAGCCATTCGAGATCGCGAACGACAGCAGCGCAGCCAGACCACCCGCAGCGCTGGTCAGAACCAGCCCACGCGCGTCGGCACACGTGCGTCCCGCCAGCCAGCGACCCGCAAACCACAGCAGGCCATAGGCCGGAATCAGGAAGCCGTAGGCCGGGCTCAGGCAGACGTGCAGCATGTCGGTGCGCGCGAACACCGCCACGTCGATGCCGAGTGCCAGCGCGATGAAACCGGTGAAGGCGAGCGGGCTGCGCAGCAGCAGGCCGCCGAGAAAGAACACCGCCATCGAGGCGTCACGCACGTGCAGCCACTGGCTGGCATCGGGCAGGCGGGTGAGCAGCATCCACAGCGCCAGCGCCGTCGCGGTGGGCAGGACGGGCCAGGTCCGGTCGATCAGGTTCGAGTGCATTGCAGGCTCCGCATCGCGTTGGAAGTCGAATCCGCGCGGCAGCGCAGGCAGGCGCTGCCGCGCGGGGTGCAAGCCGCGCCTCAGCGCGGGCTGTAGCGCAGGCCGAGCATCCAGGTGCGGCCGGGCTGGTTATAGAAGGCCGCGGTCTCGTACTGGCGATCGAGCAGGTTGTTGCCCGAAAGCTGCAGGCTCCAATCGGCAGTCAGCGACCAAGCGACGCGCAGATCGAGCGTCGCGTAGCCCGGCAGGCGGGTGAAGTTGCCCAGATCGTCGTAGCGTGCGCTCGCCGCGAACACGCTGGCGCCCAGGCTGAAGCGTCCATAGCGGCGGTCGGCATCGATCTGCGCTGAACGCGGCGGTCGGCGCGGCAGCTCCTTGCCCTGGGCCGAACCCGCGCTGACGTTGCGCGCATCCAGCACCGTGGCGCTCGCCCGCAGCTGGGTTGCGGCAATCTCGCCCTCGGCGCTCAGCTCCAGGCCGTCGATGCGCGCGCGGTTGATGTTGACCGGAACGAATTCGACCGGGTCGAAGGCGATCAGCTGGTCGACGTCGGTGCGGAACAGGGACACCGCCCAGCCGCCCCACGCGGGGCTGCCGCGCAGGCCGAGTTCCAGGCTCTTGGATGTCTCGGGCGCAAGGTTCGGGTTGCCGAAACCGGGGAAATAGAGATCGTTGAAACTCGGCGCGCGAAACGCTGTGCCGGCGCTGGCGGTGAGCCGCAGGCTGTCGCTGAAACTCCAGCCCCAGAGCAGGCTGCCGGTGGTCTCGTTGCCGAACTGGCTGTCGTCATCGCGGCGCCCCGCCAGCTGCAGCGAGGCATCTCCCACGGTCTGCTGCCACTGCGCGAACACCGCTTTCTGGGTGCGCGCCTTGACCACGTAGTTGGTGGTGCTGGTCACTTCGTCGCGGTGCCAGTCGAAGCCGGAGCTCAACAGACCGCCGCCCAGCGTGAGATCCGCCTGTACACCGCCACTGTCGCGTTCGGTATCGAAGCTGCTGCGGTAGCGGCCCTCCAGAAAATTGTCGGCAAGGTCGGCATTGCGCCCGAGCCGGAAGGCCAGCGCCAGGCGCTCGCTGGGGTTCAGATCCAGCCTGGCGCCATAGACCTGCTGACTGCCCTCCATCTCATTGGTGAAGCTGCCGTCGAACTCGGTTTCGAAGTCGGCGCGCAGCGCGCGCAGCTCCAAAGCGGCAGCCGGCGAGAAACGCCAGCCGCCGGCCAGCTGCAGGCTGCGATTGGTGTTGCCGTCGGCGTCGGGCTCAGTGGTGAAGCAGCCGCCGCTGTTCGAGCCGCGACAGGCGTTGAAGCCGTCGGTCTCGTCGATCGCGGCATTGACCCGATACCAGCCGCGCTCGCTTCGCGCATCGAGCCCCGCGCTGCCGCGCGCCGTGCCGTGGGTTCCGCCGGCGACGTAGCCACTGGCCCGCAACTCGCCCTGCGCCTCACGGGTGAAGATCTGGATCACGCCGCCCAGCGCGTCGGAGCCATAGAGGCTGGAGAACGGGCCGCGCACGATCTCGATGCGTTCGATCTGCTCCAGCGGAAGATCCTGGAAGGCCGGCGTGCCGGTGGTCGCGGAGCCCACGCGCACGCCGTCGATCAGCAGCAGCACATGCCGCGCCTCGGTGCCACGGAGGAACACGCCGCTGGCCTTGCCGGCGCCGCCGTTGTTGCTGAGCGCAAGCCCGGGCACGCCGCGCAGCAGATCCAGCAGGCTCGGCGCCTGCAGCCGCTCGATGTCGGCGCGATCGAAGACGGTGATGGATGCCAGCGCGGCATCCTGGGTCTGCGGCGTGCGGCTGCCGGTGACCACGATGCGATCCAGCGCCTTGGCGGCAGGCTGTGCGAACGCGGGAAAGGCGGAAGCGAGTGCGGCCGCCAGCAGGGCGGGACGCAGGGGAAGAGGGTGCATCGATGTCTCCTGTCCGCGCCGACCCGCGCGGACGATGGGTGCTTGGGCACCCGACACGCGGAAACGAAGGAGACCTGCAGGCAGGCGCCCGGCATGAGCGCGGACGCACACCCCAAGGCTGCGCCCTCCGCGCGCCGGGAATGATCCCCATGGCCGGTCTCCGGGCTCGCGAGCCAAGGCGGAACCTGTGCTCAGGTTCCGCGTTCGATCCAGGCACCTTCCCATGCACGAGGCACAGTGGCGTTCGCCCGAACCGGGGGCGCGCGTGATGCGCACACCGGCTCGCCTACCGTTGCGGGGGCAGCTCCAGACTTGCGGCAAGTTCACCGCGCACTGGCTTCCCGTTTAAACCGCGGACGCTGCGTCGAGCGCTGCGCGGTCACCGTGGGGCGGCGCGGATGCTAACAGAAGCTTCACTCCGTCACCAAGCGCGCCGGAGGCAGAGTCCGGGTCTAGCGCCCAACGCAGCAGCGGCGACCCGAAGGCCGCCGCTGCTGTTCGCATCCGGTGCTGCAGCGTCGATTACGGGAACTGACCGACCTGCTGCGAGACATTGCTCGGCCACACGCCCAGTTCGGTCTGCACGTAGCTGCCGACCAGGTTCTGCAGCGTGGTGCTGCTGTACGGCGCGCCGGCCGTCGACCAGAACCAGTAGGCCCGCGGAGTCGGTGCCTGGGTGCCGAAGGAGCACTGGTAGTTGCGGGTCACCGCGGTGAGATAGGCGGAGCTGTCGACGTTGGCCCAGCTGTGACTGTCGCCGCCATAGCCTCGGCCATAGACCTTGGCCAGCGTGTCCAGCTCGAACAGATGGGTCTGGTTCGGCAACAGCGCGATGGGCGCGGCGTTGGCGGTGTCGAAGGCGGCATGCATGTCCTGGTGGTGGCTGCTGGGGCTGCCTTCGCGCTTCACCAGACCGAACAGCGCGGTGATGGTGTCGTTGACCAGATCACCTTCAAGCAAGGTGCCGGCGGCCGAGCCGTCGGTTGCCACCACCAGCCCGACCTGGGCCGCCGTGGTCAGCACCTGGATGATCGCCTGGGAGCTCCAATTGCTGGAGGTGAAGCCCGAGACGGCCACGCCCTTCGAAAACAGCGTGGTCATCGGCGGTGCGCCCGGCGGATCGTACTTGAGCTGCGCCCAATCCGAAGACACCGCGCGCGCCTCCTTCGACCACGGACCGCCATAGTTCACCTGCTGCCCCACCCGGCTGCCGTAGGCGATGCGCACATCGAGATCACCGCGACAGGTGCCGGTGCCGCACTCCATGCCGCCCGGCTCACCGTTCTTCGTGCACAGCATGCGTACGCGCATGTGGCTGAAGTTGGTGCCCTTGATGCGGTCGACCTCCCACACGTTGTGGCGGCTGCGGCGGTAGAAGTTGATGTCCTTGGAGGCGCCGCGCGCGTTCACCGAATAGTGCAGTTCGCGCCGCTTCTTCGGCACCGCGCCCCAGGAGCTGTTGTGGTTCTCGTTGATCTCGGTCTGCCAGGGCGAGGGCTGGTGCGGAAAGGTCAGCACGGTGGTGCAGATGCACACGCCCTTGGGCCGCACCTCCCAAGACCCCACCAGACGACGCGCTTCCATCGCAAGCGCGTCATCGCCGAGCGCGGCGACGTGATCAAGCAAGGCTTCACCGCGTCCCGCAGGACTGACGCCGCCGGCCTCGACGGCGGCCATGACCTGCGGGAACTCGCGTGCGGCCACCTCAGCGAAGCGCAGTCTGGCCGCGGCAAGCCCGGCCTCGGCCTGCAGCGCCTGCCAGTCGGCTTCACGCGCCGACATCAGCCAGGCGACCAGTTCGGCGTCGTCCATGCGATCGGCGGGCAGCTCGCGGCTGATCTCGGCGAAGGCGGTGGGGTACTGCGCCGCGAGGTGTGCCGCCAAGCCATTACGGTAATGCCGGGCCAGAAGCTGGGCGTAGCGCTGGATCACCTCCGGATGCCGCTCAAGCGCCGCAGCTTCCAGCGTATCCAGCGGATCGGACCAGCCCTCGATGGCATCCATCAGATCGGCCGAGATGATGCGCTGGCCCTGGTCACCGGCCTCGGGGTCGGTCTGGGCAAACGCGGGCGGCAGAATGAGCAAGGCGAGCAGACCCGCCGTCACAAAGGCGCGGGCGGGTGCAGATCGGTGGGGGCGAGCGTAAGGCATGGCAGGTCTCCATGAGGGGCATCAGTCCCGGCTGCCTGCCGTGGGCAGGAGCGAGGGCTGCGGAATCGCAGCGCCGTCGACCCTAGGAGCGCACCCGAGGGCCGCCAAGGAAGATCACGGGAAGATGAGGGGAAGCCGAAGCCGACGTACCGCGCTTGGGCCCGCAGCTTCCGCAGCGTCCACGGGTGTCCCGCGCGGATGTGATCGGAACCACACCAGGTGCTATACCGGCGGGCGCCGAGCGTCTGCGCACCAGCCACGAGCGAGCTCACCGCGGGCGGCACGCGGCATGCGCAGGTAGAAGGGCCGATAATGCGACATGCCCAACCTGCCCTATTGGCGCCTGTCCGCCGTCTACTTCGCCTACCACGCCGCCATCGGTGTCTTCACGCCCTACTTCGCGCGTTGGATGGAAGGCCTCGGACACGGCGCGCTGGCCATCAGCAGCCTGTTCGCCCTGTGGTACGGCACACGCATCTTCGGCCCGCCGCTGTTCGCCCACTACGCCCGCGGGTCAACGCACCCCAAGGCCTGGCTGCTCGGCGGGCTTTGGGCCTCGGCGGTCTTCTATCTGGGCTTCTTCGGGGCTCAGCACCTGTGGCTGTTGGCGCTGTCGATGGTCGCCTTCAGCCTCTGCTACAACGCGATCCTGCCGCAGCTCGAAGCCTTCACGCTTGCCGGTCTGGGTCCACGCAAACACGACTACGGACGCGTGCGTCTCTGGGGTTCGCTGGGCTTCATTCTGCTGGCCGTCGGCTACGGCTGGCTGCTGCAGCACGGTGATGCGCCCGACCTGCCCTGGGTGATGGGGGCCGGCATTGTTGCCACCGCCCTGATCACCCACGCCCTGCCCGCTCAGAAACGCCTGGACACCGATCCGCCGCCCAGCCAGGCAGGGCTGTGGGAACTGCTTCGGCGCCCGGGCGTGCGGGCCTTCATCGCCATCGTGATGCTCACCCAGATCAGCTTTGGCAGCTATTACCTGTTCTTCACTCTGCAGCTGGAGCGCCATGGCCACAGCACCGACGTGGTCGGCCAGCTGTGGGGCTTGGGTGTCGTCGCCGAGATCGTGCTCTTCATGTATGCCGGCAGCCTGCTGCGACGGGTGAGCGCGCAGCGGACCCTGCAGATCGCGCTCGCCGTCACCGCCCTGCGCTGGCTCAGCATCGCGCTGCTTCCGCAGTCGCTCACCCTGATGCTGCTGGTGCAGGTCGCGCATGCGATCGGATTCGGTGCGTTTCATGTCGCCTGCATGCAGCGCGTCGTCGAGCTGTTCCCCGAGTCGGATCGACTCGGCGCGCAGAGTCTGATGTACAGCCTGGGCTCGGGCTTGGGCGGCGTACTGGGCGCTCTGATCGCAGGTGCGCTGTGGAAAGCCGGCGGTGGCGCCCTCGCCTTCGCCGCGGCGGCCTCGGTCGCGACGCTGGCGCTGATCCCAGCCATGCGCCGCTTCGGCGGCAAGCACTCGCACGCCGAGGCTTGATCTCACCGGCGTCGATGTGCACAATGCGCGGCTTCGGGCGGTTAGCTCAGCGGTAGAGCATTGCCTTCACACGGCAAGGGTCGCAGGTTCGATCCCTGCACCGCCCACCAAATAGCCAAGGTTTTCAACGACTTGGAAAGCTGAAAGGCCTCGCACTGCGGGGCCTTTTTTGCTGTTCTGCACCTGTTCTGCAAAACGACCCCAGGTTGCCACCGACGTGTGGCCTCGACGGCGGTGCTGCGCGTTAGAGTGATGGTGAGGATGACCGACCGAGCCAACAGAATGAGCGATGTGTCAGAGATGGAGACATGGGAACTGGAAGCCGAGCTCGTGAAGGAACGATCTCAGCATGGACCAGTCGGCAAGGACCGCATCCGTGAAGAACTCGCAAAGCGCAAGGACGCGGCCCAGCAGCGAGCGCTGACGGCGGCAGAGCGCTCTGCGGCGGCGAGTGAACGTTCCGCCAATTCATCACGCATTGCGGCTTGGTCCGCGGTCGCGGCTGCTGTGGCCTCCGCCCTGACTATGCTGTTTGCAGGCTGAAGCGACTAGCCTCCCCGCTAAACTCGCTCGATCCGCACCACGCGCCCACCGCGCACCGTGAACAGCGCCAGACCGGTATCGCGCTCGAACTCCCAACGTTCGGCGACGGCTGCGCCGTGCTCGTTTACCAGGGTGACGATACGCCAGGGGGTGCCGCAGGCCCGCAGCTTCGTCACGGGCGCGCCCACGGTGATAACTGACTGGCCGCAGCGCTCCGAATGGGAAGGGCTGGCGAGGGTCGCCAGTGGGGCCAGTAGCAGGGCGAACAACAGCAAGGCGCGGCGCATGGCTGGCTCCGGTGTCAGATGGTTGGCCAAGGGTGCCACGCGTCGCGGAACAGGGGCTGAAAAGGCTAAGGCCCGCCCCCTTCCGAGGGGCGGGCCTTCCTGCCCGGTAGTGGGTGAGGCTCCGGGGCTTCGAGGCGCTGTCTGAAGGCGCCCGTTTCACGCTCACGCTCGAACCCTTTGCGCGCGTGCTGCTGCGGGTTTTTCGGGTCCGGACACTCCGCAGCTTGTCCGGGCGGGCCAATCATGAAAGCCCGCGGGTCTTCGCTTAGTCGGCCGTCACCAGGTCACGGCAGACCGCGAAGGCTTTGGCATGGCGCAGGCCGATGCCGATATCCGCATAGACGTGAATATCCACGCTGCCGTCGGTCTTCGGCGGCAGTACCAGCACGTCGAGTGCGGCCGGTCCCCAGAGCCCCACCAACAGCTGGGAGAAGTCGCCCAGGACGGCCGAGGAAAGCCCGGTGCCGGTGCCCTTCTCGCCGCTGCTCGGCAGGTGCGTGGTGGCGTTCGCGGCGTAGCCCAGGACACGATTTGCGTCATCCCACAGCGGCGAAGTCTGCGTGGCGCTGCGCGCGGTCTTCCGCATCCTTCGGCGGGCCTGCGGCGTGGTGAAAAGGGCGTTCGGCGTGCGCCCGCTCGCAAGGCCCAAGGCTTCCTCCATGTCGCACAGCAGATCGAGCGAAGGAGCCGCGCCGTTCGTTCCGGCGCCAATGTCCAGGATGCCGGCGCTTGCGAGGATGCCGGCCGGCTCGTTGCCGATGCCCGTTCCCGACAGTGCGACCCGATCGACTTCTGCCCAGATCGCCGTCATCAGTTCGTCCGTGATAACGGCCTCGATACGGTTCGACAGGCTGGAAAGCTTGGTCATGCGGCGCGACACCTTGACCTGCGCCGTCACGGTGCGGGGCTCGATGATGACCTGATCCACGGAAGGATCGGCCTCGGGCGGATTCTCAAACTCGCCGATCCAGGCGACGCCCGCGCCTTGGCTGGCGCGTGGCATGACCAGCTTTTCCATGCCCTGCAGCCCTGCGATCAGCTGCGCGCCAGCCTGCAGGGTGCCGCTGAAGGGTCGCAGGGCCTCGATCAGCTGGCCGTCATGCTTGCCGGTGATGAGTTCCTTGCCCTGTCCGGGCGTGGTGATGTTCAAGGCGCGCTCCATCGGCAGCCAGAAGCCGCGCGGCGGTTTGCCGGTGGCCTCGGTGATGCGTCGCGACACTTCGCCCACTGCGTCGGCGCTGCGCTGCTTGGCGGCGTCCAAGTGGATGTCTGCCACGTCCGCCAGCAATCGGTGAACGTAGTTATCGATGGTCACGCCGGCCGAAGCCAAGCGGGTCTGCTGGATCGCTCGCGTGTGCAGCTGCTCAAGCTGCCGGGTCATGCCGATTCGGTTCTGCTGCATGTCATTGTCTCCAGGACCAAAGCCAGCCGCGTGCAGGCCGAAGGGCGGTGCGCAGGTCGGTGGGCTTCATGGGTTTGAGCGCGTCGCGCGCGCCGTCTGTGATTGCCTGCTCAGGGTCCAGGCGACTTTGACCAGGGCGCAGCCGGCGCTTTGAGTTGTGCTTTTTCGGCGGTCGGCTCACTGCTGGCTCCCGTTGCGGGTGTTGCCAGTCTCCGGGCCTCGCACCCAAGTTGCGACGGGGTTTCGCTTGGGTCAGGCCGCGTCGGCCTCGTCGGTGTCAGACCAGCCGCGCAGCACGTTGTGCAGCGCCTGCGCGGTGCCCGGCATCGTTCCGCCGCAACAGTCCAGGGCCAGCGCCAAGGCTTCGATGACTGGCGAGGGCGCTGCAGCGCCCGGCTGTGCGCGGCGACGTTCGCGGTAGCGCCGGGCATGGCCTAGCAGGCGCAGCAGCTCCCGCGCTTGTGTCCAGGTGCCGGACTCGGGCAATCGCTGCGCGGCCTCGCGCAGCCAGTAATCCCGGCCCTGCCTGCGGCCGTCCGCTGCGGAGCGCAGACCAAGGTAGACATGCGCGGCCTGCGGGCCGGCTGGGTCGGCGCCCGCGTGCAGCAGCCAAGCGCGGATGCGTTCGCAGGCCCACGCGGCGGCCTCAGGGTCGGGCACGCCCGCCGCGATGCAGCCCAGCGCGCGGGCGCGGTTCAATCCGCACTCCCGTAGAAGGCGACGCCCGCCAGCGCGTCGAGCTCGACCTCGGCCGTCTCACGGTCCAGTGCCGCCAGACGGGGCAAGTCGGCGGCCAGCAGGTCCAGGAAGTGCGCCAGCGAGGCGGCTTGCTCGTCGGTCCAGGTGTTGCGGACGCGGCTCAGGGCGTCTTCAAGCTCCGCGACGCGGGCGCGCAGGGCTTCGCGCTCGTCGGCGGCGGGCTGGCTGCCAGCAGCGCCGGCATAGCGCCGGATCAAGTCGGCGATTCGATCCAGCGTGCCGCCGTTGCGCTGGGTGCCCTTTCGGCCGCCTCGGCCTGGGTCCAGCGTGTTCGACAGCTTCACCAGTGAGCCGGGGACGTCGATGTTTCCGCGCGCGTCGGTGCAGAGCCGGCCCTCGGACCGCCAGCGGCTCACCAGGGGCTGCGACACGTTCAGCAGGCGGGCGAACTCTTGGCCCGAGGCCAGCGCGGGCAGAGTGTCGGGCGGCGCGAGGCTCAGACCGGGCTGCGGCGACGTGGCTTGCAGGTCATATCCCGCTGATTTCATTACCGATTCCCTCAATTCACCAATTCTCTTTACCGCTGACTACAGGGCGAATGCGGCCTCGCTACCCGCATCCCCGAAGGTTGCGGGAGGACCCGACGCCCTCGACCGCCCCTGCGCTCTTTCCGGTGTTGGCGTCCATGCGTCCAGGCACGTCCATGGACATTCCCATTGCGGGACAACGCGGGCGCGTGTGTGAGGCTTAAATGCGAAGTCCATGGACTTGCGTGGACGCGTGGACGTGGCGGCGTCAAGGCGTCAGGGCGCGTCCGGGGCGAGGGCGAAAGCGGATCAGGCGCGAGCATCATCAATCCGGGTCCGCCAGAGAGCGCAGGCGGATGCCTGTATGCATGCGCACTCGGCTACCGCCGCTTGCTCCGCGCTTGCTGCCAAGGTTGGGCAACGCGGCGCGCAGCTTCTTCCCGAAGTTGGCTTCGGTGCCGGCTTCCTTGACGCCGTGAGCGTTGCACCACTCGCGCCATGCGTTGAACAGCGCCAAGCGTTCGATGCTTGCCCATGCCTCAACCACGCATTCATCGGCGATGAAGCTGCTTATCGGGCTGCTCAGCGACTCCAGGGCAATGGCAAGCTCTCGGCCCGTCTCGGGCTGCAGCAGTCGGCCGCGTACCCTAAGCCTGTCCAGGCCTTGCAGTGACCACAGCAGGATGCCGGGCAGTTCCTCCAGCAGCCTGTCAGTAAGCCCAGGGTCTTCCTCACCGAAGAAGCTGCGGCGCATGCTCAGCACGATGAAGCGCGAGGACAGCGCGGCGCTCGCATCGGCCAGCGTGGGCAGTTCGTTCGATGCGATGACAAAGCGGGTCGGCAGCTTGCCGGTCCAGTCTTCGCGGTGCTTCCGTTGCACCGTGACGGCATCCTCGCCGCTGATTCGCAGGATGGCTTCGGCGATGGCTGCCACGTCAGCACGGCCGGAGAGCCGGGCATCGGAGACGATGGCAAGCCGCTTTCCGATCAAGGGTTGCAGGCCGAAGCGTTCGCCCAGTTCGCCCAGGGTGGGGGCGACGGTGTTGGCAGGGCCGGCGAGCTCGCGCAGCACGCGCAGGATGGTGCCCTTTCCGCTGCGCTTGGGGCCGCAGATCAGCAGGGCCTTTTGGTAGCGCGTGACCTCGGTCAGCGCGACCAGGCCGAACCATTCCTGCAGGGCTTCGATGGTCTGCGGATCATCCGGCCAGATGCTGCCGAGAAAGCCCAGCCACTCGATAGGCTCGGGGGCGTTGACGTAGTAGGCGACCGGCAGCGCGCTGGTTGCGAACAGGCGCGGTTCGGGCGGTGCAAGTGTTCGAGTGCGGGTGTTCAGCAGGCCGTTCGATACTGCGACAAGCTCGGCAGGGTCTGCGCCGTCATAGCCCGGCAGCCAGCCGGGCGCCTCGATGCTCTCGGGCAGGAAGCATGCTGAACGCAGCGCGTCGATCAAGTCGCCGATGTGGCGCCGGTTCGGTTTGTCGCCCTGATCCTGCAGCCCCCGGTAGAACTCGGCGCGATAGGTGGCCTCGCTGGTCACGTCGTAGTGCGTGCCAGCCCATGCGAGAAAGTCGCCGCGCCAGTGATGCAGGCCCGGCACGCCCTCGACGGCGTAGCGCAGCCGGAAGCGGCAGGCTGCGGCGAAAGGTTCCTTCGGGTCCAGGCGGTGGCGCAGTTGCGAGACGTTGCCGGGTGCGCGCCCGCTGGCGGGCTTGGCTGCGCGTGGTGGTAGCGGCGGTGCTCTCTCGGGGGTGGCGTAGCGGGGCGGGGGTGATGCGCCGCCAAGGGCCGCGCGTGGCGGCTCTTGGGGCGCATGCTCGGGCTGGCCGCTGTCGTGGTCGGGCGGCATCATGCGTCGCCGTCCTCGCCGTACACAGGCGGAAGCTGCGGCCGGTCCGGGCGTGTGCCGTCGCACTGTGGAAACACCCGGACCCGCTTTCCCTGCAGGGCAGCCGTGACGGTCTGCAAGTCGTAGGCGGCATGCTCCTGCAGCCTTTGCAGGTGGTAGGGGTTGGACAGGTCGGTGTTCGATGCCAGATGCGCCAACAATTCGTGCCGCTGGGCGAGCGCGCGCAGCTGGCCGGCATGTGCCTGCAGTTCGGCTTGCGCATGCGCGTCCTCGGCAGTTTCGCCCCAGACGACGGCGCACGGCGGCCCGGCATCCTCGCCGGGGCCGTGCAGGGCCACGCGGTGGCCGCCGCTGGGCTTGTCGGAAGGCCCCAGCGCCTGCAGGCGCAGCGGCGTCGGTGATGCGTGCATCAGCGTCTGGAGCGGCTTCATATGGGCCTGTCTCCACCTTCGTTTGCCGGCCACTTCGGGCAGGCGCAGACCTCGGGGAAGGCCGCTTGATCCTCGCGGCCGATGAAAGCCACAGTGCCATCCGCGAAGCGGTACAGGTGCCCGCCCAGGTGCGGCACCGCGCGATGTTCGACTGCGTGGCGGGCTGCTCGCCGAAGGGCGTGGGTGAAGTCTCTGGCGCCGTCCAAGATGCGAGCGGCCATCATCCGTGCGCCTCCCGCCGCGCGTGCTGCTCTGCGGCTGCGCGCGAGGCTTCGGCTTGCCTGACCATGCCCTCTACCAGTTCGATGTCATGCATCGCGAGCCGTTCGGCGGCCTGCGCGAGCGTGCGAACGTCGGAGCCTTCCGGCGCAGCGCGCCAGATGGCCGATAGAAGCGCCTGCATCTCGCGCAGGTGCTCGCGGTGCAGGGTGGTGGCGTCGATTCGCGCGATAGCGGCCCACACAGGGCTGTCTGGGGTCTGGGTTTTCATGCCCGGCCCTCCTTCGCTGCGCGGATTCGATCGCGCAGCGCCAATTGGCGCTCGAACAGGTCGCCCAAGCCGTCCTCGACGGTCTTGTGGGCCATCATCGCCAGATGGTGGGCGGTTTCGACGCCTTCCGCGCCTTTCGTCTCGCCGGCGATCACTTCCAGGGCTGCGCCGGCCTGATTCAGCAGCGCGAGCGCGATTTCGACGGCATCAAGCTGCGCCTGCGCTTCGCGGGGGCTCAAATCGTTCGGTTTCATGCGCGATTCCCCCCGCAGCGCGCCACGGCGGTGGCGTACGTGCTCAGCGACGCCCGGAGCGCGCGGTATTCGCTCGATTCCTCGGGATTTCGCACGTTGCGAAGCTCGCCGGAGCGCCAGAGCGTCAGCACGCGCTGCGCTTGGGCAGCGAGCATGTCGGCGGCCATCACGCGGGCCGCGACATTGCCAGGCAGCAGGGCTGCGGCCGGATTCATGCGGCCACCCGATCGACCGGGCGAGCCCGGTAGCTCACCGGGCTACCGGCGTTGCTACGCTTCTCCAGAAAGTCCACCCACGCCCGCACAGCCTCAGGCCGGGCGAAGCGGCGGCGGCCCACGAGGAATGTCTTCAGGTGCCCTTCGCGGATCGCGTCATCTACCAGGGCCAGCGACTCGCCGGCCACCTCGGCAATCTCCTGCCGGCTCAGCTTCAGCTTTTCCATGTATCTGCCTCCGTACTGGCCGCGAATCGAAGCGATGCGGCTCGGAGACAGGTTCAGGGAACGCAGCGGAAACGAACGAAGCTCATTTCCTACTTTCTTCTTCCAGCTCCGTCAGGTAGTTCCGGATAGTCTTCGGATCGCACTTCGCGAGCCAGTCAGTGACGTCCGTCGCCGGCCGAACCGCAGCGGCTGTGCGCTGGATCTTCTGCACGAAGGGTGTGCTCCATGGCCTTGCAGGCAAGCTCCGGAAGGTTGCGTCAATCCATGACATCGCCGCGCGCTTAAGGCTGTTTCTCGACTCCCCAGAGGTCACCCCAGCAGAAACGCACTTTGCGTTCTTCGGCGCGACATCCTCTGCCAGAACATACAGATCCACGAACCGAACCCGCTTGGACTGCAGCAAGCTGGCCCGCTGCGCGGGGAACCATGCAAAGTCGCGATCGGATGTAGCCAAGAACGCAATCGGGCAGGCGATTGACACATCTCGACAGGCCTCGGCGAGGCCACCATCCACACTCTCTGTGGTTGCGTCATTCCACACGCGCCAGAACTGCGGGAGAGTAAAAGCCGGGCTCCTCAGACGCTCCGCCCCATGCTCATCAATCAGAACCCACAGATCCCCCCGCTGGTGTCGGGTCACTCGCACCGGCTCATCCAACGTTCCCATCGGCGGCTCCGGAATCGCCTTGAGGCCGTCCGCGTCCAGGTAGACCGGCAGGTAGTCGGACATGCACCCCTGCCGGATAGCCTCGACGGAAACGCCAAGCATCTCTGGCGCATCCTCGATGCGAACGAATGCGGGCTTGAGGATGCTCACGGCGTCACCAGCTTGGCGACAGCATCTGCCCCGTAGCTCGGGCACAGGTGCGCATATCGTTCCGTCATTGCGATTGTTGCGTGCCCCAACAGATCGCGAATGACCGCCAGCGGCACCCCAGCCATGGCCAGACGACTGGCGAAGTCGTGGCGGCAGTCGTGGAAACGGAAGCTCTCGATCTGCGCGCGCTCCAAGAGCCCCGCCCACGCCTTCTTGGGGTCCTGCAGCGGAAACACACGGTCGGCGCTGTTCTGGCGCCGCCAGCGAGTGAGAGCGTCGACGGCCACGTCGTTCAAGGGGATCACCCGAGACTTTGCTCCCTTCGACGTTTCAGCCCGCACGGTGAGCTGTCTCAAGCGTAGATCCACATCCGCCCATCGCAAGCCGGTCAGCTCGCCACGCCGGCAGCCGGTGTTCAGGGCGGTCAGCACAAGCGGCGAGAGCACATCGGCGAACCCATCCGCCGGGATCGCCTGCAGGTCGGCGTGCTGCTGTCTACGCCCGGCCAGAGTGCGGGCGCGGGCCTCGATCATCTCGCTGTTGCGGGCGTCCAGAGCTTGCAGCAAGCGCGCGCGCTCGTCGGTGGACAGGAAGCGCACGCGCTTTTCGATCGGCGCGCGATCGGGCTCCGCATCCTTGCCCAAGACCCGCTCAGCCAGCTTCCACCGCACGGCCATCGCGAACGCTGCCTTGAGCGCGGCGAGGTCGCGATTGATCGTCGCAGGGGTGCGGCGGGCGCGCTTGCGGGCCGTCTTCCATGCGTCGATTGCAGCCGCGTCGATCTCGCCCAAGGGCTTGTCGAGTAGATCAGAGAAGGCCGACTCAAGCCGCTGCGCGGTAAGCTCGCCCGACTTCCGGTTCACCCGCACCCATGGCGCGTAGTGCTTGGCGATGAAGGCGCCGAGCGTCAACGCGCCGGGCTGCAGGGCCGCCAGCCGCGCTTGCTCCGCCTCCACGACGCTGCGCGGTGCGCCCAGCTCTTCAATTTCCGCGAGCATCAAGCGTGCTTGCGCGCGGGCGGCGTCCAAGGTGATGCCCGGCCAGGTGCCCAAGGTCTGCGCGAGACCGCGGCCATAGTGGACATACCACGCCTTCCGGCCGGTCGGATTGACCCGGAGCGCAAGGCCCACGGTCTGGCTGTCGCGCAGCCAGTACGGCTTGTTTTCGGGAACAGCTCGCTCGACTTTGGCGAGGGTCAGGTTGAAGCGCGAGACGGTGGGCATGTTGGGGCCTGTTCTGCACCTGTTCTGCAAAACATAACACGTCGCGACGCTTCGCGATTCTTCGCTTTGTTTTATATCAACGACTTAGATCGCAAGCCCTTGATCCACAACCCCCATGAATCGCGTTCACACGGCAAGGGTCGCAGGTTCGATCCCTGCACCGCCCACCAAATCGATGACGTCATCAGGCCACCCTCGCGGTGGCCTGATGCGTTTCTGGGGTCCGCTGGCCCCTCGCGAACCGTGTCTCTGAGAGATCTCCCCCGGGGTCACCGCCCGAACGGCCCGACCAAAGCGCGCGTCTCGGCCTGGTTTCGTGTGCCGATCCAGGCTTCTCCGGGGGCGTCTGCGGGGCGATCCCACGGCTGGTTTTGCGCAGTTTTGCCCTCTCGGCCGTTTGTGACAGCGCTCACACCTCGTCTGACAGCCTGCCAGATCCAACAGGATGGCCGAGCGCCGTCGCGGCGCTGGAAACCGCTTCGCGCGCGCCCTCAGCATCAGCGCCCAGCAGGCTGATTTCGCTTGATTTTTTCGAGATCGACGGGCGCAGACGGCAGGCGCGGAATCGTTCAGGCCTCGAATGCGCCAACGCTGCGAAATCCGCGACGCGCGCGAAATCGCGCTTGCGCAATCTGCGAACTGGATCGCATCTTCGGATCGCGGGGACGGAGGTCGCTGCGCTGCGGTTGAAGGACCTTCCGGGTTCCCAACGGCCCTGCGACGACCGCTCTCCGCTCTATCCAGGCCAGACCCAGGGGGAAGTCATGATTGCGCGCCACCTTGCGATGCTTCTGTGCGTTCTCCTCGGCAGCGATGCTCTCGCCGCCGGCGAGC
Organism: Lysobacterales bacterium; assembly: GCA_014946745.1. Classification (NCBI taxonomy): domain Bacteria; kingdom Pseudomonadati; phylum Pseudomonadota; class Gammaproteobacteria; order Lysobacterales; species Lysobacterales bacterium. The sequence continues at coordinate 1,924,606 of JADCRD010000001.1, forward strand.
CTGCCGCCGCGCCTGCGACCACTGGGCCGCACGGCATACGGCTGATCAATCCGAGCCTGTACGTCGCGCAGCCTCCTGCAGGCACGCCCACGCCACAGCGCGAGCCGGACATCGATCAGGCCAAGCTGCTTGCGGGAGGCTACCCGCTCAAGGTCGTGCTGGAAGCCGGCCAGAACCTGTTCAACAACCCGTTCGAAGTGGCGAACGGACACGGCGAAGGTCGGAACGGGCCGCGCTCTCTGCAGCGCAAGACCTGGAATCCGCGCGGCGTGACCGATGACCAGGACGCCTGGCCCTTCCTGCGCGTCAACGGCATCGATTCGCAGAGCTGCTTCGAGTGCCACAACACGATCGGCAAAGAGAACCCGCCGGATGCCGCGACCGCCGCTTACGTGCGTCGTCCAGGGGCCCAGGGGGGGCCGGCGGGAGCTGCCAGCACAGCCTTCATCAACGATCTGTTTCCCGAGTACCTCGGACAGCCGAACTCGGTGCTGACCAAGTTCGCGCGCAACCCACCGCACGTGTTCGGCACCGGCTACACCCAGCGACTGGCCACCGAAATGAGCACCGAGCTGGCGGCGCGCGCCGGGCTGGCGCGCGCACTGGCCAAGCGCAGCCCCGGCAAACCGGTGGCGATCCCGCTGCAGAGCAAGGGCGTCGATTTCGGTGTGTTCAGCGCGAGCTGCACCAGCGCCGGCGAATGCACCGACGATCTCAGCAAGGTGGTGGGCGTACAGGGCGACCTAATCATCCGCCCGTTTCAGTGGGGCGGCATCAGCTCGACGGTGCGCCACTTCGCTCGCGATGCGCTCGACTTCCACTTCAGCGTTCAGGCCGTGGAAAAGGTCGGTCGCCAGGACTGCGATCTGGATGGCCAGATCGACGAGGTGACGGTGGGCAACGTCAGCGCGCTGGCGTCCTACGTCACGATGTTCCGCCCGCCGGTGCAGGAGATCGCCCCGGGCAAGGAGGCGTCGGTGCAGCGCGGTCGCGCCCTGCTCGACAAGATCGGGTGCACCGACTGCCATCGCGCCAGCATGACCATCGTCAATCCGACGCTGACGATCATGACGCCCGCGGAAGTGCCGCCCGGCACGCCCTGCCCGGCGGAAGTCTCCAGCCTGATCAACCCGGTCGCAGAGGACGCGCACCTCGGGCTTGCGGAGATCCAAGCCTATCTCGATGCCGCCGAAGCCAAGGCCCCGGTTGCCAAGCTCTCTGAAGACGCGTCGCCCGAAGCCGCCTACGCCGCGCTCGAACCCCACCTGCATACTGACGGCGTGGTCGCGCTGGCCTCGAAGAACTACCAGATCGACCTGAGTCTGAGCGGCGTCGCGATGGGCAACGCTCCCGCCTACGTGTGGCCACGGCTGCCGGCCGGACCGGATCGCCGAGTCGAGGTGCCCCTCTTCAGCGATCTCAAGCTGCACTACATGGGCAAGCGCCTGTCGGACGACTATCCGCAGCCGGTCGACAGCCCGGGCTATGCCGCGCAGCCGGGCTACTACGTGACCCGCGTGCTGTGGGGTATCAACGACACCGATCCGTACCTGCACGATGGTCGAGCCCGCACCCTCGAAGACGCCATCCGACTGCACGGCGCAGAAGGCAGCGAGGCGGCGCCCGCCGCAGCGAAGTTCGCCGCGCTGTCGCCGACCGATCAGCAGGCGCTGCTTGATTTTCTGCAGAGCCTCCGGCTCCCGGTCGCCAAGGGCGTGACCCAGCCGGAGTACGTCAGTCGCTGAACGCCGCTCCGCGTGTCGCCCGCTGCCTCGCCGCAGCCAGCAGCTCGTTGAAGTACTCCCTTCCGGGGAGCGTTTCAAGGCGGCGGTCCGGCGCAGGTCCGTACCGCCTCACGACGAAGCCATCGCTTACGCGCTTGCTTCGTCGTCCCGGCCATCCCTGGCCAGGCTGGCAGGCTGTTTCTCAACAGCCTGCCAGCGCCCACCGCATCCGCCCGGCCGTTCGCGGCCATTGACTCGGACACCAGCCGATGAGCAAGCACGACTCCACGCAATGGACGCTCGCCCACCTGCGCGAGCACCTGCAGTTCGCCATCCAGCTCGAGTACTGGACGGTGCCGTTCTATATGTCGTCGATGTACTCGATCAAGGATCCCACCAGCGACGTCTACAAGCTGGTCCAGTCGGTCGTGTATCAGGAGATGCTGCACATCCAGCTGGCCTGCAATGTCGCCAATGCCTTCGGCGCCACGATCGATCTGGAGCACGCCTTCATCCAGCCCGAGTACGTTGGCCAGACCGTGCCGCATCTGCAGTTCACTGCCGGCGAAATCGGTCGCGACCCACTCGACCCCAGCCTGAGCTTCTCGCCCTACAGCGCAGAGATCGGGCCGCTGGACGAACTGCGCATCAACGCGATGTGCCTGATCGAGTACCCCGAAGTGGACGTGGATGAGCCACCGAAGCTGAGGCAGGACGTCAGCGAGTACAGCACCATCGGCGAGTTCTATCGGGCCGTGCTGTTCGGCGCCACCCAGCATGTGGAAGCGATCCGCCCCAACCACAACCAGATCGATGTCTTCCAGAACTTCTATCGAAGCTTCCCCGGCCAGGTGGTGGACAGCGCCGGCGTCGACGGGCTGGAGCAGGTGATCCTGCTGATCCGGGCGATCACGGATCAGGGCGAAGGCGTGCGGCGCAGCAACACCGTTCCCACCGAGTTTCGCAACACCGCCGATGGCTTCAACACGCCCATGGATCACTTCGCCAAGTTCGAGCTGATCAAGAGCCTGCAGCGCCGACCCGAGTGCTACGAGGGGGTTGCCACGCCGCCACCGGGTTCGGAAGGCGCGCGGGCGCAGGCCATCCTGGCGCGCCACTTCCAGCAGTTCCGGCGCGACATGGTGGAACTCTTCAACGGCCGTCCACCCGCCGACTTCGGGCCGAACATGGCGCGCCTGGGCGGCAACATCCTGAACTGCTGGAAGCACGGCGCAGTGCCGCGCTTTGGCTAGCAGGCTGTTGAAAAACACCTGCCAGTCCGGCCAGGGATGGCCGGAACCACGAAACAAGCGCGTATCCGGCCAGGGAGGGCCGGAACCACGAAGCAAGCGCGTAAGCGATTGGTTTGTCGTGAGGCGGTACGGACCTGCGCCGGACCGCCGACTTGAAAAGCTCCCCGGAAGGGAGTTTTTCAACCAGCTGCTAGACGCTGCTCCGATCCGCTGCATCCCCGGCCACTGCATCCGCGAGGTTCTCCATGTCCGAATCCACGCCCTGCCTGCGCATCCATCCGGCCATCGGATTCTCGCGCGTGGGCAACAGCCCCGAGTTCTATCTGGCCCCCGAAACCGCAGCGGCGATGCCCATCGAGGGCAAGCGCTACACCGGCGGTATTCCCATCAATGCGCAGACCGGAGAGCCCATCCGCAGCTCGGAGCTGCGCGACGGTGATGGCCGTCTGGTGCGCACCGCGCAGCGCTTCCGCATCTTCGCCTACCCGTTCAACAACGGCAGCAGCGAAGCCGCCCGCTACCCGGCGCCGGCGCCGCGCGAGCTGTGCATCGGCGATGCGTTCGCCGGCAGCGTGGTGGTGGACATCGTCTGGCAGGTCCATCTCGCCAACAAGAAGGCGAACCACTACGTGCTTGAGAACCCCGATGTGGGCGACCGCGATCTGCTGATCCGCGGCTACGAGGACGGCGCACGTCCGCCCCTGCGGAACTTGGCGCGAGGCATCAATCCGGACTCGATCGATCGCCTGCGAACCCTGGTCGTTGATCCGGGCCCGCGCGCGCTCGCCGCCGCAAGGGGAAAGAGCATCGCCTTCGATCGCGACACGCCGGCAGGCTGGTATGACCCGGCCTGCAAGGAGATTCGCGAGATCGCGAGCTATCCGAAGTCGTTCCCAACGGATCACTTCCAGCTCTACGAGCCCTGGGGCGTGATCGACACCCTGGGCGAGCTGCATACCGATGCCAAGGGTCGACTGATTGTCGCCGGTGGCTATGGGCGCACCAGTGCGATCCTGCAGCCCGATGGCGCGCTGCCGCCGCTCGAGGGCGCGGTCGACAATGACGACTGGTTCGACGATTGCTCGGATGGCCCGGTGCATGCGTGGGTGCAGCTCGCGGATGGCCGCTGCCTCGACGTGCACTCGGCCTGGGTCAACGTCACCGACCCCGCCTTCGCGCCGCAGACGCAGAATGCGGTTTCCCTGTGGGATGACATCTACGACAGCTGGGTGCGCAGCCTCGATCTCGAACCCGCCCTGTACCGCGATGGCCGCTTCCAGCGGGACTATCGCCCGAGCTTTCCCGACCAGATCCAGCCCTTCTTCGTCGCGGCTTCCGTGCAGCGCTGGAACACCAACCTGCCGAAGTTCGCGATCGCAGCCCACGACGCGGTCGGGCGCATCCGCGCGAGCGATGACCCGGCTGACACCGTGCTGGCAGGGCTGGCCTTCATTCGCAATCCGAACCTCGATCAGCAGAACTACCAGGGGGCGCCGTTCATGCCCCTGTCCTTGGGCGACAACGGCAAATCCTTCCTGTCGCCGTCGCTGACCCAGTACTTCCTCCTGCAGCAGTGGGACGGCAAGCGCTATCAGCCCGAGCCACGGCCGCTGGGCGCCGGCGAGCGTCTGGATCGCGATGTGCTCATCAACTGCCTCGGCGGACGCTTCAGCCCCGGCATCGACATGACCTTCATCGTTCGGCAGCCCGAGTTCTATCGCGAGGACTGGCGCAGTGGCTGCGGACCGTTCCGGGTGCGCGCGGCGCGCCTGGACTATGCAAAGGTCGATCCGACGCGCCCCGTGCTGTCGAGCGGCTGGATCCCCTTCAGCCAGGACGCGGTCGAGCCCGGCGATGGCAGCAAGTTCATGTCGATTCCCTGGCACACCGACTACAACAGCTGCGGCACCCATGAAACCGCGCCGAACCCGGCAGACAACACACAGCCGGCGCAGACCACGCTCTACTGGTCGTGGCCGGCACAGCGGCCGGTGGCGGTGTACACCGCCGACGATGCCAAGGGCGGCCGCCTCGATCGACAGCGCTATTCGGTGCGCGGCCCCGGCACGGGCTCGCCGGATCCTGCCAGTCAGGGCCGCTTCCAGCAGTACATCGACTTCGTGCATCACTGGCCGAAAGTGGGAACCGTACTGCAGGCCACGCAGATCGACGACGTCGAGGGCAAGTTTCAGGACGACTGGTATCTGGAGGTGCAGAGCCTGCTGGGCGACGAGAACTCCGAGCTGGAGCCGTGGCCGATCAACGGGCTGACGCCCAGCCCGAACTGAAGCGATGCAGCGGATCGCGATCATCGGTGCTGGCCCTGCGGGCTGCGCCACGGCCTTGGCGCTGGCGGCGCAGAGCGGGCACGAGGTCCACCTCTTCGAGGCGGGCAGCCACGCGCGCGCGCGCATCGGCGAGAGTCTGTCGCCAGATGCCGCCCCGCTGCTGCAGCAGCTGGGTGTGTTCGAAGACTTTCTGCGTCAGGGGCACGCGCCCTGCCCCGGCAGCGCCGCCGCCTGGCAAGAGGCTGCGCTGGGCCACTTCGATTACCTGAGCTGCCCGCACGGCCCGGGCTGGCATCTGGATCGGGCGGGCTTCGAACGCTGGCTCGCGCTACAGGCGATCCAACGCGGCGGCAGACTGCATCGCCAGCATCGCCTGCAGGCGGCGCAGGCCGCGCCCGGCGGCGGCTACCGCCTCGGCTTCCGCACGCCGGAGGGCGAGCGCAGCCACCACGTCGACTGGGTCGTGGATGCCGCTGGGCTTGCCGCGCCGTTCGCCACTCGAATCGGCGTTGAGCGGCACATGCTGGATGAGCTGCTCTGTCTGCATGTTCGCTTCGAGTCCGCGCCTGCGGCGTTCCCAGCGCAAAGCCTGATTGAAGCCACGGCCTACGGCTGGTGGTATGCCGCCCGCCTGCCCGGGGACAGGCTCATCGTGATGCTGGCGACCGATCTCGGCGTGATGCGGGCGCTGCAGCTGGACCAACCGAATCGCTGGCTGCAGGCCCTGCGCTGCACCCGCGAGCTCGGTCCACGGCTGCAGTCCGCTTCGCCGTGCCTACCGCTTCAGCTGAGTCTGGCCGCGACCTCACGACTCGAAGCCTGCACCGGCCCTGGCTGGCTGGCTGCAGGGGATGCGGCCTTCAGCCTGGATCCGATCTGCGCGCGCGGCCTGCACCGAGCACTGCAGCAGGGTTGTCAGGCAGCGTCCGCCTTGGCCGATGGCTGCAGCGAGGCTGCGATGACTCGCTACGCGCAGCTGCTGCAGCGAGAGTTCTCCCTTCAGCTCGGCCTGCAGCACGCGCTGTACGCACAGCAGCAGCGCTGGCCGAAGTCCGAGTTCTGGCAGCGGCGACGGGCGCAAGTAGCGCTGCCCACAACGCAGGCAGCGGCCTGAGCGCAGGCCCGCGATGTGCTGCCCGGTTTACCTGCCTGGGGCGCGCACGGGCAGGCACCTTTCGGCTTCGATGCCGCACCGGGCCGATCCCGCGGCCTACCCGAAACCCGTCAGTGCCGGTCGCCCCGCGAGTTGATTCCGCGCCGCGCGTCTCCGCCCTCGTCGCCTCGCGGCACGTGGTCGTTGATTTTCTGCAGCTTGCCCAGCCCGCTGGGCGAACTCTCGGCATGAGCCTCCGACTCCGCTGAATCACCGTAGCCCTTGCCCTCGGCCTGGGTCGACTCCGCCATCGCCGAGCCCAGCGTGGACGCCTCGGAGTCGGCCTCCTCGCTGCCTTCGGCGAACAGGATTCCGACCACGCCCGGACGCGACAGCGCCAGTTCGGACATCGGCTGCTTGAGGTGCGGTGCCAACAGGCGCGTCCAGGCGCGGTCCATCTGCGCATACTCGTCGGCACACAGTTCGGCGCGCTCGACGGGCAGCTCCCACGAGGCCGTCAGCTCTTCGGCGGCTTCCGGATCACTGCCGTAGGCCCAGCACAGAAGATTGAAGTAGCGCTGTTCGTTCAGCGCATGCACGCCGGCGAAATCGGCGGCGCCCACCTCGCCGCTCTCCGTGTAGTAGGTCGCCGCATAGCCCAGCACGGCATCGGCATCGCCCGCGCTGATCAGCATCCAGGCGGACAGCTGATCGACCACGTCTTCCTCGCGGCCGGTGATGGGCAAGTCCAGCACATGCACCAGGGCGTGCCCGACCTCGTGCAGCAAGGTGCCCATCCAGGCCCCGGTCAGCGCATCGGACTCGATCGACGCATCCTCGAACTGCCCATCGAGCACGCCGGCCATGTCCTCCATCAGCTCCAGGCACATCTGGATCTCGACCGCCTCGGGATCGTAGTAGGCGTTCGACTCACCGCACTCGATCAGGCGCACCGATACCGGGCGCGGCAGCCGCAGCTGCGCATTGAGCGCGGCCACCGCGTCCTCCAGCAGCCCCATGCGACGCAGGCGCGCCGCCTCGGCGGCCAGCACGCGCGACTCCACCTGCGGGGCCTGCACCTGAAACCCCTCAGCGCGCGCGTCCGAGGTCCACAGCGAAGCGGACGCCAGCAGCGCCGCGGCCAGAGCGATGTTGGGTAAACGCATACAGCAGTGCCCCCTGAAGCGCGACCGGCGCGCACGGGCGCAGAGTATGGCGCATCCCACGGCTAGCGCTGCGCGGCGCCTGGGCGAAGCGCGATGCACCGTACGCCGCAGCGCGCGCAGCCTCTCGCCGCCGCAGCAGGGCCGGCGTCGCGGCGGCTAGCGGCCAGGCCCTTGCGGCGCGTCCGGCGGCGCCTGCGGTGACGCGCTTGACGACGAGGCGTCCGTCCCCGCCGGTGGTGGTGCCGGCGATTCGATTCGCGATGCCGCCGCAGCATCGACCGCGGGCGGCGCGGGGCATTCGTCGATCTGTTCGTGATCGACGCCGGCGCGACTGATCCAGCACTCGCGCAGGAAGGAGCAGTAGCAGATCCGCACCTCCAGTCGATCGTCTCCCGGCAGCGCCCGCCGCAGGCGATCATCCCAGTCCACAGCGAACAGCCGCGAAGACTCGTTGGCGGCGAGCACCGTGTCCTGCAGATCGTTGGCGCTGATGCGATCCCAGCTGTAGCCGTGGTTCTTGCCGACCAGCACATCCAGCGCCTCGATCCATCCGGCAACGCGCTGCCCATCAACCAGGATGGCCACGTCGCGCACCAGCGCCGGCCCGAGGCCCTTGTTGCGCGCGGTGAATTCGTAGCCCTTGGCCGAGAAACCGGGCCGCGCGCTGACGTGCGGCCAGACCATGGCGCGCTCCTGATTGCGCTGCATGCTGACCTGCATCAGCGACGACAGCATCGCGAGACCGCTGATCAGCAGCGCACCGATGGCAATCCAGAACTCAGGGTCGCGCTTGCGCGCAGGCGTCTGCGCGGGTTCTGGGGTGGACTCAGGCGTCGGATCAGTCGTCATGTCGTGCTCGTGGACGGAAGGTCCATCCAGCGCGAGCGGGACAGACGCGAGACCCCCAGAAGGCAGTCGCGGGCGCAACTCTAGCAGCCTGTCGGACTCTGGTTGGCCGGGCTGCAAATCGGTCTGCGCGGTCCATTTTTCCGCTGATTCTTGGCCGATAGCCCACTCGGCCTGCAGATCGTCAAAACACTGTCCTCGCGCAGTCGGACCTTCGCCTCGACCCCCGAAGCTCGACAGGCTGCCAGCGCGCGAGCGCTGCCTTCGCAAGGCGCGCCGCCTAAGCCTGCGGCGAGCGCGGCGCGCACCAGGCCGGCACGCAACTGCGTGCATGGGCAACGAAGCTTTCCGCGAGAACCGCCGCCGAGCCCGCTATCCTGTCGCCCCGTTTTCGCGCCGCGCCCGCCCCGGCCTGCCGACACTCCCCCCGGATACGTCTTGAACACCCCTGCCCCGCCTGCGCCCGACGACCTTTCCCTTTCCGAACGCCTGCGCGTCGCGCTGGACCTGCTGGAGCAGATCGATGCTGATCGCAGCCTCCTCGACGCCCTGCCCGACGAAGAGCGCGCGCGCCTGCATCGGGTGGTCGCCAAGGTCAGCGACCCCGAACCGAAAGCACGTCGCAAGAAGCTCAAGCAGGAGGCCAAGCAGCGCCACCAGGACAAGCTGCGGCAGGCGGATGCCCTGCTCGACCAGACCGGCATCCGCGTGCTGCGACGCAAGCCGGTGTTCAGTACGCCGAACTACTTTCCGCCGCATGCCGCCGGCCTGCACGACGCCCGCAATGGCGAGGGCGAGCCCGCAACGGCGGAACCGCTGCACTCGCCGGAGCTGCGTCACTGCTACGTGTGCAAGCAGAAGTTCACCCAGCTGCACCACTTCTACGATCAGATGTGCCCGACCTGTGCGGCGCTGAACTACTTCAAGCGCACCGAAACCGCCGACCTGAGCGGACGCGTGGCCCTGCTGACCGGCGGCCGGGTCAAGATCGGCTACCAGGCCGGCCTGAAGCTGCTGCGCGCCGGCGCCGAACTGATCGTCACCACGCGCTTCCCGCGCGACTCGGCCTCGCGCTACGCCGCAGAACCCGACTTCGCCGACTGGGGCCATCGCCTGGAGATCTTCGGCCTCGATCTGCGTCACACGCCCAGCGTCGAGGCCTTCTGCAGCCAGCTGCTGGCCACCCGCACGCGGCTCGACTTCATCATCAACAACGCCTGCCAGACCGTGCGCCGCCCGCCGCAGTTCTATGCGCACATGATGGCCGGCGAAACCGCGGCCCTGCAGACCTTGCCCGACACGGTGCGCAAACTGATCGGCAGCTACGAGGGCCTGCGCAGCGTCGACCTGCTGCCGGGTGCATCCCAGGCAAGGCTGCCGGCCACACAGGGCCAGAGCGTCATCGGCGCCGACGGCCTGACCCGCGCCGCCGAGCTGTCGCAGGTGCCCCTGCTGGCCGACGAACTGCTGGGCCAGCAGCACCTGTTTCCCGAAGGCCGGCTGGACCAGGACCTGCAGCAGGTGGACCTGCGCGGGCGCAATTCATGGCGCCTGCTGATGGACGAAGTGCCCTCGGTCGAACTGCTGGAAACCCAGCTGGTCAACGCCATCGCGCCCTTCATCATCAATGCGCGCCTGAAGCCGCTGATGCTGCGCACACCGCCCGGCAGCGAACACACGCACGACAAGCACATCGTCAACGTGTCGGCGATGGAAGGGCAGTTCTACCGCAACTTCAAGACCACCCGGCACCCGCACACCAACATGGCCAAGGCCGCGCTGAACATGATGACGCGCACCTCGGCCGCCGATTACCACAACAGCGGCATCCACATGAACAGCGTCGACACCGGCTGGGTGACCGACGAAGACCCGGCCGAGATCGCGGCGAAGAAAGTACGGGAAGAGCGCTTCCACCCGCCGCTCGACATCGTCGACGGCGCCGCCCGCATCGTCGATCCGATCATCCACGGCTTCAACACCGGCGAGCACGTGTGGGGGCAGTTTCTGAAGGACTACGCGCCGACGGATTGGTGAGGGCCGCGCGGACGCGCTTCGCCTGTGTTGGTGCGATACGGGCGAGGCCTATGCGCCCGATCGGTCCGGCGAAACCCGGGCCAGGGCGTCACTCGCCTTTGTGGGCACGAAGCGCAGCGCGACCGACGCCGAGTACGCGTGCGACCGGTGACCGCACGGACTCGCCCTTCTCGTCGCGCAAAACCTCGATTTCGCGGCGCTTGAAAGTGTGCGCGATGCACAGCTCTTCGCCGTGGTGGTCGAGCTGGACACCGGCCTCGATGAAATCGCGCACGTCTTCGAGCGTCGACTTTCTGGCGGAGCTGCCCGCCGAGTCGCCCCATGATCCAGAATCCGCGTAGCCGACTCAGCTTGACGTTCGGCCTGTGTGTGCTGCCTCCATGAGGTGATCACTGCAGCGGCAACACCGAACCCTGGTCCAGATGCCATGCGCTGCGGAGTGGCTTGCGCGCAGCGCCTGAAGCAGTCGCCGGCATGGGATCAGCGGCGGGCTCCATCGACCTGTGACGCTCCGAAGCGCGTGGGCCATCCAGCGCGGGCTGGACTGGAGAAGCGCCGACCCGTCCGAGCCGGCAGGCATCACTCTCGCGCGAGTCGCCGTATGTCGCCGCTCTGCCGCCAGGCCGAGTGGCCAGCGAAGGATCGAGAGCGCCCTCGCGAATCACGGGCATGAAGGTTTTCTGCTGAACTCACAGACGCCCGGCCCACAGCGGAACAGCGCGCCCGGAAATCGCCCGAACACTTGGGGCAAGACTGATCAAGTCCCTCCTGGCCTTGATCCGTGGTCGCGAGTCCGGCACCTGTCCGGACTCGTTCGGCCGCTACCCGGCGACGCCTTCGCTTCGCTCGGTCACGCTGGATCAAGCATCGCGTGCTCAATCCGCGGGCGCGCCCCCCATGGCGCGCGGCAACGCTGAATTCTTCAGCGTTGCCTTAGCGTTGGCGCGCTGTCGCAGCCTCGCGAATCGCGGTGCTCTACCGGCGCAGGCGTCGCACAGACTATCGGCGCCGGCCCGAATGCTCAGGCGCTTATGACATCGGTTGACAGACGGAAAAACTGGCCTCAGTCTTGCCACCGGCTCGCCTGAACTGTGCTGCCGCAGAACTCTTGCCACGCCGCATCATTACGTCAATTTTCACACGCGCAGTTTCGCGCGAGCCTGTCCGCGAGGCACCACTCTGACTGATGACCCTCACTCGCCCGCAACGCGCGGCGAGCCGGGATCGACCACCCCACGCTGGAGGAAGAGACATGCGCAAGGCTTCGTTGAGGAAAACACGCGCGCTCAGCGCGCTTGCCGCCACCTGTGCGATCGCCGTCGGATCTTCACTGCTGCCCGTCACGGCGCACGCAGCGTCACCGCAGGCCGAAAAGAACTGGATGCGCGAATACGTCAAGCTGCGCGTCGCCGAGCGCACGATGGAGGCGATGCCCGACCTGCGCGAGGCCGACATCGAGAAGATGATGGGCCCGATGATTGTCGGCGGCACGCTGGCCACGGCGGCAGACAACCCGTTCCAGGTGGCGTTGCTGCAGAGGAACATTGCGAACACGGCCAACGCGCAGTTCTGTGGCGGCACGCTCTACAAGGCGAACTACGTGATCACCGCTGCACACTGCAGCGATTTCGTCACCGCGGGACAAGTCCAGGTGCTCACCGGCACGCGCAGGCTTGACGGCAGCGGCGTGCGCCGCAACGTGACGCGCATCGTGATCCACCCCAGCTACAACGCCAGCACCTACGACTACGACGTCGCGGTCTGGCAGCTCTCCACATCCGCCACCGGCGCTCCGCTCGCCACGCTGGCGACCGCAGACCCCGCGCAAGGCACGGCTCTGCTGGCCACCGGCTGGGGGGCAACGTCCGAGGGCGGCGGCTCACCGATCGACCTGCGCAAGGTGACCGTGCCGCTGGCAAGCCGCACGAACTGCAACGACTCCAACTCGTACAGCGGCCAGATCACCAGCCGGATGCTCTGTGCGGGGCGCGATAGCGGCGGCATCGACACCTGCCAAGGTGACTCGGGCGGCCCGCTCGCCCGCGGCTCTGTGCTGACAGGCATCACGAGCTGGGGCGACGGCTGCGCGCGCCCGAATTTCTTCGGCGTCTACACGCGCATCTCGAACGCTTCGGTCCGCAGCTTCATCACCGGCATTGCCGGCCCCTGAGCCTCGCGTCGTCCGGCTGAAGGCAGTTCTCCCGCTGGCTGCGCTTAGCTGCGCTGGCAGCGGGACGACCTCCGACGCGACTCGCGATCCGAACCCGACATGCGCTGACCTTGGGTCGGCGCATGTCGGCACACTGCGAGCGAAGCGCTCGGCGGGGTACCGCCTGGACGCACTGAGAGCATGTGAAAAAACCATCCGCCTACTGCGGCCGCCTCTGGACGTCCGTAGCGGCAGCGCGCTCCGCGAATTCCGCGGTCACTAGCTCGCCAAACTCCCTTGAATTCACGTCGCGCGCTTTGCCACGAACGCCCAGAGACGCCCTCGCTACGGCGTCTGGGTTTTTTCACACGCTCTGAGAGCGAAGCTTCCCTCACGTGTCAGATGCGCACTGCGTGTGCACCGCGTCGCTGCACTCAGCACAGCGCGAGGGCCCGAGCAGACGCGTTTGCGTCAGCGCTCTGTATCGGCAGCTGGCCTGTGTGTCCGGTGTCGTGGCGACCCAGGCAAGAGCAGGCCGCACCCCCGCCCTGCAGCTAGTCCATCGCCACACCTCGCCCGCGCACCACGATCCCACCGGCAGCAGGCGCCTCGACCTCGATGAGGCTGGGGCGGCCCATGTCGTGGCCTTGATGGATCTGCAGCGTGAAGGGCGCGGCCAACAGACCGGCATCGCGCAGCCAGCCCGCCAGCGCAGCCGCGGATGCACCCGTGGCCGGGTCTTCGACGATGCCTCCGACCGGGAATGGGTTGCGTGCATGGAAGCAGCTCGCATGCTCGCGCCAGACCAGCTGCAGGGTGGTCAGCGTGTGCTTCAGCATCAGGGCCTTGAGCGCCTCGAAGGGATAGCTCAGCGCCGCCAGACGCGCCCGCTCGCGCACCGCCAGCACAAGATGAAACGCACCGGCATAGGCCACGGTCGCCGGCAGCTCGGGGTCCAGCTCGTCGTGCTGCCAGCCGAGCAGTGCAAGCACCTCATCGAGCAGACCCGGCGGCAGCGGCCGCTGGGCGGTGGCGACCGATATCAAGCTGGCGACCGGTGCACTGCCGTCTCCGTCAGGGGCACGCGCGATGTCCAGGGCGATCTCGCCAACGCGCGTGTCGAGCCACAGCCGCCCGCATTCGCCCTGCTGGCCCAGCAGCACGCCCGCCGCAATGGTGGCGTGCCCGCAGAACGGCACCTCGGCCAGCGGGCTGTAGTAGCGGGCCTGCCGGCGCGGCCCCTTGCTTGGGGCTATGAACACGGTCTCCGAGTAGCCCACCTCGGCCGCAATGGACTGCATGGCGGCAGGCGAAGGCAGCGCCTCGTCGATCCACACGCCCGCCGGGTTGCCGCCGCCGGGTGTGGTGGTGAAGGCCGCAAGGCGCGAGAGGCGTGGGTCCTGCAGAGCGCGCGGGGGGTTGCTGTCTGTCATGGGCTGAGTCCGGGGTGTGGGTGCAAGACAAGCTCGGGGCGCGCCGCCCGCCGCGCAAGCGCCGCTCAGCGGCTACCGGCGGTAGGCCGCGGAATGCGCTGAGAATCTCGCATCGTCTGCCGGGCAACCTCAGCCTGCGCACGCAGGTGGCAGGTGCGGATGGCGCCGACGATCAGCGCCCAGCTGTCGCGTCGATCGTCGCCAACTCAAGCGTCGCGCTGCTGCCGAATATGGCCGACCAGCGACCAGGTGCGCTGGCGCGCAGGTCGTACAGCCCGTGCGGGGTGGCAAGCCCGGCGCGCGCGAGCCCGCCGTCAGCCTCCATCGCGATGATGCGCAGGCGCTGATCGGGCCACTGGTAGGCGCTCTGGAAGTGCGCGCGAAGCGGGTCCGCCGCCGTGATCTCTCCCACGCAGCGACCCTCCTCCACACCGAAACTGACCTCGACCTCGAAGGTCTCGCCTTTCAAACTCGCCGCCATCCGTCCACTGGCGGGACAGGCGTTGGCGACGAGGCCCGGCGGCGGCGCACGGAAAGGCGCGGCCAGCACCCGCGCGGTCAACTCGATGGAAGAAACCCAGGACGCGTTGGAGACCACGCTGACCGCCACGTCCTCGCCGGGCCAGAGGACCAGCGCGCTGCGTGCCCCCTCGGTGACCCCCGCGTGGTGGGCGATCCGCGCGCCATCGGAATCGACACCGACCCGCCAGCCGAGGCCGAGCGCGTAGTCGCGCTCGCGCACCGGCGTACCGTCGGCCAGAAGCGTGGGCTGCAGCATCGCCTGCCAGGTCTCGGCGCTGACGATGCGATGCGCCATCAGCCGACCGCCAAAACGCACAAGCACCTCAGGCGTCGCGGCAAAGCCGCCGCCGCCCCAGGTGTAGCTCATGTCGGTTCGCGGTATCTGGCGCGCGGCGCCGTTCTCGATGTCGTAGAGCAGCGACTCCCGCGACGGCCCAAGGCTGCCGTCGGCGTCGATCGCCAGACCCGGAGTGACCTGCTCGCGCACATAGTCGAGGACATGCTGGCCCGAGCGCGCCTCGATGACGGCGCCCAGCAAGGTGTAGCCCCAGGACGAATAGTGGTAGGTGGTGCCCGGCTTCGACAGCAGGGCGCGGTCGGAGAAGTAGCCGACGGCATCGCGACCCGTCGGAAAGTGGGTATCGCCGAGGGCTTCGAAATCTTCATCGATGTAGTGAGGCGCACCGGAGATATGCGCCGCCAGCTGCCGCGGCGTCGGTGCCTGCCACGCCGACGCCAGCCAGTCCAGCGTCTCGCCCACGGGAGCATCGAGATCCAGCCGGCCTTGCTCGGCCAGCTTCGCCGCCGCGGTGGCGGCGATCAGCTTCGACACGCTGGCCAGGCGAAACACCGTATCCCGCCGCACCGGCGTCTGCGCCTCAAGGTCGCTATACCCAGCGCAGCCGGTCCACAGCACCTCATCGCCCTGCCCGACCGCCGCGCCCATGCCCGGTACGCCGTTCGTCTCCAACAGGGCCTGCAGCAGGCGCTGCGAGCTGAGGCTGGCGGCAGCCGTGGCCGACTCGGGCTTCGCATCGATGCAGGTGTCGGCGGCCGCTGCGGTCGCCGAGCAAGCCATCAGCGCGATGCGCCCAAACCCCAGCGCTGCGGCGCGGGCGCGCCGGACATCCGTGTCGCGGGACATCGTCACTCTCCAAACACTCCGAGCAGGTGGCCTTGCTACGCCGCTCGATCGCGCTTCCGTCGCTGTGCAGACGGCACAGAGCGAAGGGCATCCACGATGCACTCCCGCGAGCCTCGCTATCGCCGCATGCCAAAGCCATGGACCTGGAACTCCGCGGTCGCTGCCCCGGGCGATAGGCCGCACGGGCTTCGCCACCCCCTGAGCTTGAAGAACTCGGGGCTTTCGCCGCCTTCTTATCGCAACGACCTGCGGCACTCGCCGCCGCGCGATGCCCCACGGTCCCGGACGCCGTTCCTGCTCAGATGTTGATGCTGTTGGGAATGCCGTTCGGCAGCAGGAATGGATAGGGCGGCCGCTCGGCGTTGCGCGCTTCGATCGTCGCCTGCACTTCGCGCAGCGACTGCTGGAACCGATCGAGCGGCCCGCCGCCCTTGACGATGGCGTGGTCCTCGAACCAGGGCAGATAGGGGAAGTGGTTGCTACGGTAATCGCCCAGCGCGCGGAAGTGCACGGAGCCCAGCAGGTAGAGCACGTTCAGTTGCTCCAGCGCGAGGTTCGTCGGCGGAAACATCGCCAGCCACTGCTGCTCGTCCTGCCCCTGCTGTGCTGCCGGCGCGTCCTGCCAGCCGGCACCGGTGATCGCGGGGGCATAGGTCATGAAGGGCTTCTGCGGAAAGTTCACCGCCGAATGCTGCGCCGTGGCGGTGAACACCACCATGGTCAGCACCTCGATCAGCTGCGCGCGCGTTCCGATCGGCGTGAACCCCTTGATCTTGCCGTCGGCGATCAGCGATGCCGCCCAGTCGGCGAGTTCGCTATCGCCGGTCACGGCCGCGTCGTCGGCGTAGTACACGCCGACGTAGTCGTGAATCCAGGCTTTGATCGCAGCCCACACCAGCAGCGCATCGTCGCGGTACGGGTACTCCGGCAGCCGCGCCGGGTCGTCGACGCCGCGCGCCGCAAGGTCGGCTGGCAGCATGTTTGCGTAGAAGTCGAAACCCAGCCGGTCGCTGCCTGCGGCCTGCTGCGAACGCGCGATCGGCGCGCCGAAGAAATCGTCGATCGGGCTGCCGGGCGAGATCAGCGACTTCCCTGCAGCGTTGTTGATGAACAGCGTGCCGATGCAGTGCGGCACCAGCAGGATGTTGATCGGGTGCGTTTCGGCCAGACAGCGATGGGTCGCTACCGCGAAGGCCTCCAGCACGAGATGCGTGCGCGCCAGATGCACGAACAGCTCGTGGTAGTTGCACTCCGCCACCTGCACCACGGTCTTCGCCATCTGCCAGCCCCAGCCGAGCGCGCTGCCCTGCGCCGCCGGGAAGAACAGCGGATGCTTCGTCGGATCCTGACCGCACTGGATCGCCACCGGCACGAGGCGCGTGCCGCCCTTCGGGATCGCGAACAGCGCGATCGGCGCGAACACGCGCTTGGTCGCGCCAGCGGTTTCGCCCGGCACGGCAGCAAGAAAGTCGAGCTCACGGTAATCCAGCAGGTACACGCGGTATTCGGCCAGCGCTGCGGCCAAGCTGTCGTCCGCACCCATCACCGCGCGGTACTGCGCATCGCTCAGCGGCAATGTCGGCGGCAGCGCATCAACGCCACGGATCAGCATCGGGTTCGGGCCGGCGATGCGATACCGCGCAAAGCTCGCATCGTCCATGAAATCCCCGGCGATCGCCGGCAGCGGCAGGGTCTTGAACAGGGCCTCGTAGTCGGCCAGCGTGTTGCCCTGCGTCGCGCTCTGCTCGAACTCCGCGACCAGCGCCTTGAAGTCGGCCAGCAGCTCCTCGAAAGAGTCACCGTGCTGCAGCGCCACGTGCTTCGCGGCGGACGCCAGCTCATGCAGGAGATCCGTCTGCGCCGCGTCCGGATGGGCGGCCTTCAGGCTCTGCGTGGTCGCCAGCCGCGCGCGCACCTCGGCGAGCTTGCGCACGGCCGACGCATCCTCGATCAGGCCTTTGCCCCTGTCGCCCTCCAGCTTCACTACCAGAAAGTTCTCTGCGAGCTTCAACCCGGTTTCTGCCACCAGCAACAACCACGGCAGGCTGGGCTCGTCCACCGTGGGCACCTCCGCCGCCATTGGCACACCGACTACGTTCGGCACGGCATCGTTCCAACGGTAGGTCTGACGGCTCTCCTGCAACTGCCTCTGCCGCTGGCGACGGCCTGCGGGGGAATCGTTCTGCGGCAGCGAGGGGTGCAGGCGAGGGAACAGGCGGGCGGTGATGGACATTTGCTTTCCTTATCCTGAGAGCAAATCAATTCGATGGGATGCGCATGCAAGCAGCCGCAGTTCGCGCGGCGATGATCTTGGCACCCCGTGCGCAGAAAGGACTGCCACTCGCGGGAATGTTCCAAGAGATCGAACAGTGAGGCCAGATGCCTTTCCTGCGCCCCTTCCAGCCGCTCCGCGGGGCAGCAAGGCGCCTCAACACCGCAGCCGCGGGGAACGTGTACGCCGGGCGCTTGAGCGGTGCATCTCCAACGCGGCAGCACCGATGACGAGCGTCAGCCCGCGTAGCTGCAGCGCTTCACGGAAGCGCGCCCCGCACGACACCGCCGACAAGCGCCGGCACTGCCAATCGCCACGCGACTTGCACAGCGACCGCCACCAGCCCCAGATCGAATGCCCCACCCCGCGCGCCGCCCGCAGCTGTGCTTTGGCTGCGTGCTCACGGTCAAGGGTCGACCGGATCTGGCACCCGCGTCGTCGGCCCCGTGTCGTCGCTCTACTCGAAGCCGTTGGCGAACACAGCGCCGGTGGGCGGCGTCGCGCCGAACTCGACCGCGCCGATGTCGCAGCTTGCATCGGCGCGGGCGAAGTGGCGTTGGTCGGTCGCGGTGCAGAAGGACTCGCGGCCCGCGTTGATCGCGATGCTGAAGGCGCCGGGCAGTCGCGTTGGCGTGGGGCCGCCGTTGTTGGCCAGCGGCCCGAGCGCGATCTGCGCGGTGCTCGCGTTGACCTGGTTCTGCGCATTGATGATCGCGGTGGTCAAGCGGCAGGTGGCGCCTGTGGCCTCGATATTGTTGTAGGCGACCGCCAGCTGCCTTCCCGCGTTCGGGAACGCGCAGGAGCCGCGCAAGAGCGTGTTCGCGATCGCCAGCGAATTTGCTGGTGTCTCGTCGAGGATCCGCAGCGCCGTGGCGGACTGCCCGACCATGCCGAACTGACTCGCGACCAGGGTGCTGCCATAAAGCTGCAGGGCACCCGATACCAGCGAAATCGCACCGCCGCGGAAGGCGTCGTTGCCCGAGAACGTCGACCTCTGGATGGCGAGAGTGCCGCTCTGGAAGCCCTGAAAGCCGATCGCGCCGCCGCCTGGATCAGCGCTATCGGTGCTGGTCACGCGATTGGACTCGAAGGTGGAGCGCTCGACCTGCATGTCCCGCACGCCCCACAGCGCGCCGCCGCCCTTCGAGGCGGCGTTGTCGACCCACAGGCTGTCGACGATCCGGGTATCTGCCGTGCTGCGCAGGCCGCCGCCGCGCACACCGGTGTTGGACGAAAACGTCGAACGCAGCACCTCGGCCGAACCGACGCTGTCGAAGTTGACCGCACCGGCCGCGTCCGTGACGTTGCCGGTCGCGACGTTGGCGTCGAAGTCACTGTCTTCGATCTGCACTCGCATCGATGACGCGCTCGCAAGGATCGCGCCACCGCCCTCACCGCCGCTGCGGTTGCCAGTGAAGCGACTGCGGCGTATCGCCACTTCGCCGCCGAAATTGTTGGGGAACCCGGTGAAATGGATGGCGCCGCCGCCATCCTTGGCCTCGTTGTCGATGAAGTCGCAGTCCTCGATCAGCACGAAGGGTCGGTTCTGGAAGAAGCTCCACGCATCCAGTGCGCCGCCGCGGGCACCGTCGAGCTCCATCGCCGTGTTGCTCTCGAACCGGACCCGGCGCATGACGAGCCGGAACTCGGTGATCGACGGTGCACCCGGCCCGAAGAAGTTGATGGCGCCGCCTTCGAAGGTGGCGTCGTTACCAACGAAGGCCGCGTCCTCGATGGTGACCAAGGAGGTCGAGTACAGGCCGCCACCTTCAGACGCGCGGCCGCCCTGGAGGGTGAGGCCTCGCAGCACCAGGCGCTTGTCATCGTCCATGATCGTATGCAGGACACGGTCTGGCGCGGTCTGCGCCACGGTCGTGGTGGCAGCGCCGGTGCCGACGATTTCCAGGTCGTCTAGCACATCGAGATCGCCGGTAGCGTTGACGTTGTCCCCGCCGCCCGGAATGGACAGCTGCAGGGGCAGGCCCGGGGTTGCCGGCAGCAGAATCCGATCCGGGCCGGCGAGGCTGTTCGCCAGCGACACGGCCTCGCGCAGCGAGCAGTCTCCCGGCGTGCAACCGTTCGGCGGCGGGTCGCCGAGGACGTCGACCGTGATGTCGATGGCCCCGGCTGCAGACGTGGCCAGGAGCAGCACCGCGCCGAGCGCGCGAACAGCCCTGCGAGGGCCGGCGGGCGGAGACGATCGTGATTTCGACATGGGCGCGGTCCGAAGCGGCGGGGCGTGTACCCCTCCACACGGGAGAACCGGCCGCGAGGGATCACGCGCGAGCGGCGAACCCGAAGACGGGCTTCGCTGCGCTCCTCCCTAAAGCT
Source organism: Lysobacterales bacterium (assembly GCA_014946745.1). NCBI lineage: Bacteria > Pseudomonadati > Pseudomonadota > Gammaproteobacteria > Lysobacterales > Lysobacterales bacterium. The sequence continues at coordinate 1,944,864 of JADCRD010000001.1, forward strand.
CAGCAACGCTCCGCTGCCGTTGCCCGAACCCGTGCTGCGGGCGTGCATGAGTTCATCGCAGGCGCGGGCATGGCCTATCGCCGCGGCTACACGCGCGAGTCGCGCTGCAGAACGCTCAGGGCGTGTTCTTGGACTTGAGCAGATCACGCAGCCCGGCAAAGGGATTGGATTTGGCGGGCTCGATCCTGTCGTCCAGACCCATGCTGTTGCCCAGCTCGATCTGCCGCTGGTGCTCGTTGTCGTGGCAGTACAGGCAGAGCAGCTCCCAGTTCGACCCGTCGGGCGGGTTGTCCTGGTGGTTGTGGTTGCGGTGGTGCACGGTCAGCTCGCGCAGATTGCTGTGGGTGAACTCGCGCGCGCAGCGGCCGCAGACCCAGGGATACATCTTCAGCGCCCGCTCGCGATAGCCCAGGTTCCGCTCTCGCGCGCTGCGGTGCGCGGCGGCGACGATGGCATCGAGCTTGGCGGAATCGATCGGCTTCATGGGCAGCTCCTGGCGCGCAGCGCTTCGTGGAACACTACCGCGCGGGATATCCCCTGTACGACAACGGGTTCGAGCCGGCGAACTGAACGCGAAAAGATTCCGGATTCGAACTCGAAGCCACCCACGCGCTCATCGAGACCTCTGCGGAAGCTTGGCCACCATAGGGTGGGTCTTGACCCACCGGAACAAAACCCGAAATCAAGAAGCCGCATTCAAATTCGAAGCCATGCAAGCCCCCATCTAGACCGCTCTCGCGCTTCGCGCGTTCGCCTCGATGGCTGCTGCCGCGCAGGCTCCTAACCTGACAAATCTGACAGGTTGAACGACCGTGACGCGGATCGCACTCTGCGGACGCGCCGCAGGTGTCCCGGCCGCGCGACGCCATTGCTGCGGAGGCGACTGCAGACGACACGTTCGCGACGGCTACCGTCATCGCCGCCGGCGATGGCCCGGACGTCGCGCCTTGTGGTCGTCGGCATCCCACCCCTGGCCGGCGCACTGCAATTCCGTCGGTCTGTTGCGCCGTCGCCGGGACGATGCCCGGCCCTGTCCAGCGCGTGGCCTGCGCGTCACTTGGGGATGTTCCATGTCGAGCTCGTCTGATCCGTCCGCACCCTCGCCCGCTACGCCCTCGCCCGCTTCAGGCTGCGCCACGCCCATCCGCCTGCCGCCAGTGCTGCCGCCAGAGCCCTGCTGCTGCGGCGACGACCCCATTCAGGGCCTCAAGCAGCTGTTCGTCGACTACTTCCAGGGCCGCGGCATGGCCGCTGGCCGCGATCCCGCCACGTGCCCGGTGTTTCTGCGCCTGCACTGCGCGGCGCACGGTCGCTTCATCGTTGACGCGGATCTGCCCGAGTCTTTGCAGGACGGTGTGTTCGCGCCGGCACGCGAGTACCCGGTGTGGGTGCGCCGTCGTCCGTCATGCGGGCGCGGATGGGGTTCAGGTCGATGTAGCGGCTGCAGCGCAGAAGATAGTGTTCGCTATCCACCAGGCAGGCCTTGTACCGACCTTCCCACAGCGTTCCGGTGCGCGCGTGGCGCGCGTTGAACTGCCCGACATAGCGCCGGCCGAGCTGTTGCATCAGTCAACCTGTGGCACCCACTTCGGGCGGCGTTGCCAACGGGTGGACGTGGTTGTCCATCAGTACATAGGCGTGCAGCTTGCAGCCCGTGGCGAGCAGCGCCTCCCGCAACAGTTGGCGATAGCAGGCGCGATCCGTGTCGTCGAGGAAGCAGGGAAGGCGATTGTTTCCACGCTGCACGATGTGCTGCGGAATGCCTGGCAGGTCGAGTCGAGGTTGGCGGGCTGTGCGCACAGCATCAAGTGCCGCCGTGGCGTGGCTGCCTGTGCAGAACGCTGGCGATGGCGTAGGAGTTCGGCGCGCGGGGCTGTCGGAAGTGAACCTGACCCTGTTCCCGTGCTGACCCTGTTCCCGACCGCGGTCAGCTGCTCGTCGGCGTTGTACTCGAGGTTCCACTCGGCGCCGCCGGGGAGCGTGGTGCGGGTCCGGTTGTCGGCGCCGTCGTAGCGGTGCTCGGTGATGCGGCCTTCGAGCTCGATGTGTTTGACCAGGCGGCACCGGGCTTCGTTGTGAGGTGGAAAGTAGGCAAGACGCTTCAGGGGCTGGTCGGTTGGTAGACGTCGACCTATGCTATGCGAGGCCCAAGGGCACCTACTGGGTCATTTGATGGGGTTTCAGTTTTTTGTGGATCCTCATTGGTCGAAGCTGCTCATTGTCTCGAGGGATTTCGCATGCGACGTTTGCTGAGCTGTTTGTTCTGCGCTCTATTGATTGCCCCCGCATACGCAGGCTGGGGCGGGGCCCCGTCGCACACTCCTCCGTGGGTGGACAAGGCGGAAGCGGGCGGTGTGGTCTACTTTCTGTACCAGTTTCCTTTCAAGCTTGAGCGGTACGAGTTGTCGAGTCGCAGCTGGCTGCCGACCATCGAGTTCGATGCAGCGCCGCGCGACATTGCGATGCTGCCTCAGGGCTTTGTCGTCGCATTCGGTAGCAAGGTCAGCCGTTTCGCTTTGGACGGAAGCGGCGAGCAGCTGATTCCAAATGCATGGACCAACTCGAGCGACATCGTCGCTGACGACGGCTTCCTGTTTGTGTTCAAGGATCGCCAGATCCAGTCCATCAGGCTGTCTGACGGCGTGCAGGTGGACGTGTACACCTCCTTCGGCGGGTACGACACGCCTTCGGAGGTAGTTTCCTCGCCGGAGGCAAACCTGTTTTTCGGCTGGGACGTCGGGTTGAGTCCTTCGGACATCCTACGCATCGGCTATGACCCGAACACCGGGATGATCGACGACGGTGCGCTGAGCAGCCCTTACCACGGCGATTTTCCGCGCGGGGGGCGTCTGTTCGCGCGCGCGGACGGTCAGGTTCTCCTTGATCGAGCGGGTGTGGCCTACAGGGGAACCGACCTCAGCTATCGCGGTGGCTTGGGTGGGTATGTTCGTGATGCCGTTTTTGGAAGCCAGCACGTTCTGCTCGCGCGCGATGACGACGCAGTGCTTCTTGACCCCAGCTTCCGCGAGCTAGGCGTTGCCAACAGCCTCGAACCGGTGCATGGAGTGGCGCTGTCGGGCAACACTGTCTACCTGTTCGGCGGCGGGGACGGTCGCTCCGTGCAAGTTCTCGCCGTCCCGTCATTCAGGGCGCCGGTCGCAGTAGCGCCGGCCTCTCCGCACAGTCGCTACGAGCCCACCAAGGTCGAAATGAGCGACTCCGGTCGTCTTTTCATGTTCGATCGGCTGCGATCGACGGTGCACCGGTTCGATCTGGCGGCCGGCCGGTATTTGCCTTCCGTGGGTTTGTTGCCAACGACTGACTTCGTCTCCCTGGACGCTCTCGGCGAGCGACTGTACGTGGCCCAGACGGGAGGGCGGATCTCGCTGGTCCCGCGCGATTCGGCCAGCGAGAACTTCCTCGCTCACTCGCCGCCGGATTTGATCAACCTCGCCGCGATGGACGGGCTGGTGATGGCGGCCGACATGACCGGCGCCTGGGAAAGCCATCGCGTGTTCAATGGTGTCTCCGGCGTGGAGACCGACTGGGTCGACTGGAACTACGGGGCTTCACAGTTCACATGGGATCGAGCCTCCCGCCGCGTGTACTTCTTCCGCGACGGCACTTCGCCCAACGACCTGCACTTCGAACAGGTTTCGGTTGCCGGGCGTATCGTGGCGGACGGTGAATCGCCTTATCACGGCGAGGTCGGCACACGCTATCCCATCAGGCTGCCCCCGTCGGGCAGCTATGTGCTGCTGGGTTCCGGGGAAATTTACGATGCCAGCGGGCTGGGCCGGCTTGGCCAGCTCAACGAAACCCTGACCGACGCAGCGTGGATTGGCTCGACGCTGTACACGCTCAAGCCCTCGGCCGCATCAGGCCGCAGCGAACTGACCCGATGGTCATCGTTCACGCCCGCCAGCCGGGCCACGATCCCCGGGCTGCCAATTGCGTTGTTCTCCTGGCAGGGTCAGATCGTCGCGACTACGCGAGTCGATGGTTTCGTGCGTGTATTCCGCTACCCAGCATCACTCACCGGGCTGAACTTCTCGACTACGCTCTTTGCATCGCAGGTCAGCGCCGCCGCAGGTGCCCCGCTGAGCTGGCGTGGCGACGTGACCAACGAGGGCATGGGTTCCGCCACCGCTACGGTCACGTTGACGTTTAGCAACGCGCCGGCGGGGCTGTCGGTGAATTGTGCGGTAGACGGCGTCCCGCTCAGTTGCGCGGCCGGCGCTCCGTTCGCGGTTGCTTTGGAGGCCGGCGCACAGCTGACCGTCGAGGCATTCGGTGCAATGCACGCAATGGAAGCGCCTCTTATCGCCCGGCTAAGCGCCGCGATCCAAGACAATCGCCTTGAAGACAACGAGGCGGAAGTGGGTGTGCTGCTCGACACCGGGATCTTTGAGAACGGCTTCGAATAACTGCAGCGGCGAGCAGGCTATTGGTGTCCACCGGGAGTACCGAAGTCACGCGGTCTCCCGGTGGATGCCCGCGGCCCGCTTGCGAAACGCTGCATCGCTTCGATTCGTCGGCTGGCGGCCCGAACGGTAGCGAGGCGTTGGTCGATCCAGGTCAAAGTGGTCCGCGATCATCGTGCTTGGCGGCGAGACGTTGAATCTCGTGGCTGCCTCCTGCTGACCCGCTCTTGGCTTGACCGTGCCCGCCCTTGTTTCGGTATGGCTGCGCCCCTTCGCCGCACTGCACGGTTGCCGTATCGCGCCGCCACCAGCGCGATAGGGTCAGCCTCGAGAGCCCGGCGGCTTGATCAACGCACCCGACGCAAGCCAAGCGCGCCAACCAGCGCAACCCCCAATACCAAGAGCCAAAGGCCGGTCGGTTCAAGCGTTGGCACCATGACCGCCGCTACGAACCCGCTCCCCGACAGCGCTATCGTGTGCGGGCTGCTGGCAGCATTGCTGACGATGGTGAACGTGCCCGAGAACAGCCCGCGCGAAGCAGGTGCGAAGCGGAGCACGACGGTGCAACTTTCACCCGCGAGGAGCCTTCTCGGCAGTGCGCCGCAGCTACCGCCGGTGATGGAGAACGGCGCCTGGGGTGGAGTGAACTGGCTGATCAACAGATCGCCGCGGCCGGTGTTGCCGATCGTGACCGTAGCCGTGCCCGAGGCGCTCACGTTGACGCTTCCGAAGGAGAGTCCGGCCGTGGACAGGTTGACGACGGGCGGATCGATCTCGCAGGTAACCGCAACCGTGGTGACGTTCGCTCCTGCCAAGTTGCCGCTGCCGTTGGCGACGGTGCAGGTCTGGCTCGGGCTGCCCGGTTGCGTGGCGACCGTGACGGCGTAGGCGCTGCCGTCGGCTAGCGCAGGGGGGAAGGTGAATGCTCCATTGGCGCTGATCGCCAGATCATTGCCGCCGTTGTTGCGCAGCACGAGGCCGCTGCCGGCAAGCCCGGACACCGTGCCGCCCACCGTGTAGGTGTTGGTGGTGCAGGTGATGGCGACATTGGTGACATTGGCGCCGGCCACAGTGCCGCCGCCATTGCTGACGGTGCAGGTCTGGCTGGGGTTTCCGGGCTGGGTGGCGACGGTCACGGCGTAACTGCTGCCGTTGGCGAGCGCCGTGGGGAAGGTGAATGCGCCGTTGGCGGTGATGGCGAGAGTGTCGGCGCCGTTGTTCTGCAGTACCAGGCCGCTGCCCGCGAGGCCGGTGACGGTGCCGCCGATCTGGCGGCGCGGCTCCACGGTCACGACCGAAGAAGCCTGGTCGTTGGCCGCGTTGGGGTCGCTGTTCGAGCCGGAGCTGATTCCCGAGCGCAGGGTCACCGCAGGTCCGACCTCGGTGAACGTCGCGTTGAACGTGATCGAACGCGAGGGAGAGCTGCCCAGGGCGCAGCGGAGCCCGTTCCCGCCGCCGGATTGGATGGTGCAGTCAGGGTCGCTGACGTTTGCCAGGGTGACACCGGGCGGTGTCTCAACCGTGGCGATGACGCCGGCCGTGTCTTCGCCCTGGGCGGTGGTGGTCAGCGTGTAGCCGACGGTGTCACCGACGGTGATCGTGCGGGTGGCCGGATTGAGCCCGGTCGCGAGGTCGGTCGCCGACCTGTTGAATGGGACGGTGACTGAGATGGCGTCGTTCAACGGGTTGGTGTCACCGGCCCGGGAAACGCTGAACCTCACCTCGATCGCGGTCGGAAAGATCGATCCGGGCGCCCGCAGGGTGATCGATCCGAAGTTCCAACTCGCGCCGGGGAAGAGGTTGGAGTTAAGAAGGCAGGAGGCCTCATTGTTGGTCGTGTTTCCGCACAGGGTGATCGCGACATTCGCGTTCGGATTCACCTGGACCGCTTCCGCCCTCACAAGGATCGTATTCGCCGGCATGACCACAGCGCTGTTGTTGTTGATCAGCAGCGTGTAGCTCACTGTCCCGGTATCCCTTGGGACTGACGGGGGACCGAAGTAGGCCTGGAGCCAGACGTCCTGCGCCGAGGCCGGGCCCGCGAACGCCATGGTCATCAAGGTCGCGGCCAACAGGATCGTGGCCAGCAGTGAAGAGCAGCGGTGATTGCTGTGATTGGACCTTGGCACGCGTCTCTCCCCTTGGGCACCGGGCGGTGCCGTCAACCCCTCAGCAATACGTCGGCGACCGTCTGCCGATACGAAACCAACCCGGTCGATGAAGCATACCGTGCGCGGCGTCGCAGTCACGTTGCCTTGTACGTGAGGCTCGAAGCGGGCAGATCGGTAGCCATCACTGGTCCGAGACTTCCGTGCAAAGATCACGTACAGGGGTCGGCGACCACTTTGGGGGCGGCGCACAGGAAATGCGTCACCTCCTCGTGACGATAGCTGCGGCGGAAAAGCTGCCCAAGGCGCAGATTCTTCTACCCACGTCCATCCAAAGACGGACCGCGCCCCAGGGTAACGCGCAGGCGAGCGAGGGAGTTCGCGGGCTTTCTGCGCTTGGTTTCCGCAACCCAGCCCGAGACGGATGCCCCCATGGCCCTTCACCCCAACGGCTCGCCCCGCGGCAGTATTCGCCGTCGCCCACTGCTTGCGTTGCTGCTTCTGCCCTGCGGTCTCGCCCATGCGCAATGCGTACCCTTCCCGGTGCCCTCCGGCGGGGACACCACCTGCAGCGGCAACCTCTCCATCGTCGACGTCAGAGCCAGTCCAGGCGTTGGCGTCACGCTGGCGCAGGGCGCCAACATCGGCCAGGTTCAACTGTCGACCGGACAGGTCAATATCTCCGCAGGCGCTGTGGTGCGCGACGTCCTCGCGACCCGTCCCGAGGGTTTGTCGGGGGTGCCGATCACGGTCTTCAATTGGGGCACGGCCACGGGAGTCGTAGGCGCGTTCGGACCTTTGGGTTCCGACGAGATGCGCCGCATGCAGGTCTTCAACTACAGCCAGATCACGGGAAAGACCTCGGTGCGCCTGCTCAACTTCGCGGGCGCTCGGGTGGAGTGGGCGGAGGGTGAGTTCCTGAACGCCGGGACCCTCGGCCGTGCGGAGGTCTACTCCGCGGCGCCTGACTTCACCGTCACCAACGACAGCGGCGGGGTGATCGAGCAGTACCTGTTCACCCGGCCCAACTTCGCGTTTTTGGACGCCAACGCTTATCAGGTCACCAACAGCGGGGTGATCAACGGTGGCGCCGGACTGGTGGCGAGCGCCGCGCAATCGGCACGAGAACTGGTGCGGGTCGCCCAGGCTGCCTCGGACGTGGACTTGAACAACACCTCGACCGGGAACATCCGCGGTCCGGTTGCACTGAGTCATGGGCGTCTGGCGCGCTCTTCCGGGCGCAACGCGGGCCTCATTCAAGGCGGTGTCGTACTGCATGCAAGCGTCATCGCCACGCCGTTTGGATTCATGGGCGCCGAGCCCCTGTTCCAGAACCTGTCCGGCGGACGCATCGGCGATGCGGTCATCGTCAACGCCGGCCGATTCGAGCAGGCCTCGACCGCGAGCTTTCTGCCGGGTGCGAGCCTGCATCTTTCCGGGGTATTCATCGTCGAGGAACAGCGCACCGCGACCGGAACCATCGCGATCGCAGGATCGCATTCCGTGAACTGTGTCAGCGCCGATCCACGGCCACAGGAGGGCGACCTGCCCCACCTCGGCATGCTCGAACTTGGCGCGGGCGCCACGCTGACGCTGACCATGCCCGCGGCATGCGAATACGCGGGCCGCATCAGTGGCCCGGGCACGCTGCGCAAGACGGGCGCAGCGTCCTACACCTACACCGGTACTGCCACGCACGCTTCTACCGTGGTGCAGCAGGGGACCTGGGTCGCGAACGGCACCCAAGGCGCGGTCACGGTGGAGTCCTCCGGTCGGGTCAGCGGCATCGGGCGGATCGGCGATGCGCTCGTCCGTGGCGGTGGGCGACTGGCGCCCGGCGGCTCGCCGGGAACGCTTCAGAGCGCTTCCCTGACGCTGCAGGCGCCAGCAAGCATCGAGTTCGAACTGGGAGCCGCTGCGAACGATACCGTCGAGGTCAACGGCGGAGTGGCACTGGGCGGTGCGGGCCTTCAGCTCGCGCTGTTGAGCGGCTACACCCATCAGCCCGGGCGGGCCATGCCGCTGATCATCAACGATGGCAGCGACCCGGTCGCGGGCAGCTTCGCCAACTTGCCCGAAGGAGGAGAGCTGAGCATCGGCGCGCTTTCCTTCCGCATCCGCTATGCGGCCATCAGCGGAAACGATGTGGCGCTTTTCGCGCTCGATCCCTCGACCACCGTCAGTCTGTCTCCCGTCGGCGGCGCACCCAATGAAGGTGAGGCAGTGACCTTGACGGCAACGGTTACGGGCACGGCCCCCAGCGGAACGGTCCGCTTCACCGACGGTGGCATTGGCATCGCCGGCTGCAGCGAGCGTCCACTCTCGAACAACGGCGGCTCCGCCTCCGCGAGCTGCGTGACCAGCGCACTGCCCGGCGGCACACGCAGTCTTCGGGCGCATTACATCGGCGACAACGCGAACCCGGCGCGCGACTCCATGCCTATTGCTGTGGTCGTGAACGCGAGTCCCAGCCTGACCGCTGCTGCATCAGTGGACATGCTGGAGGACACGGTGGGCGGGCCCCTGGAAATCGAAGTCGGCGACGTCGAGTCCGGAGCCGCGTCGGTGGGACTCGCTGCGCGCTCCGCGGATCCAGCCTTGATCAGCGATGCCGCCCTGAAGGCAGGCCTCGGCGGCGCAGACGCCAGCCGGCTGCTGGTTCTCGTTCCGAACGCCGATGCGCACGGCAGTACCAATCTTGAACTGCTGGCAACCGACCCTGCTGGCGCACGCCGAAGCGCGACGGTCACGCTGAACGTGCTCGCAGTCAACGATCCGCCCGACTTCGCATTGGGCGGCAATCCCTCGCATCCCAGCGGAACGAGCGGCATCAGGCAACGACCGGGCTTTCTGACGCAGCTCACTCCGGGGCCATTGGAGGCCGAGCAGAGCGTCGCGCTGACGGTTGTCGAGCTGCTGGACCCGGCCACCGTGGTGTCGGATGTCTCCCTGAGTCCGGACGGCACGCTGCATTACCGTCTCAGCGGCAATGCCGGCAGCGCCCGACTGGAGGCACTCGCGATCGACACGGGCGGAACCGCCAACGGCGGTCGTGATCGCACAGCGCGCGCTTTCCGCATCGTCGTGGGCGACGGCTCGGACCTGCAGGTCAATATCGAACGCCTCCAACCGGATCCGGGCGCGAACAGGCGCACTTACCGCGTCCTCGTGCGCAACAATGGCCCGGTGGATCTGGCCGCTGTAACGCTGCGCGCCGTTGCGACGTCGGGGCTGTTGGAACTGGACTGGACGTGCACGGGCAGTTGCCCGGCGCAGGGTGGGTCGGGGTCACCGACACTCATGAGCGGCCTCGCAGCCGGCGCTCAGGCGGAGATCCTTCTGCGCGGCCGGGTCGACCTCACGTCGGCCTTCGTCCAGATCGAGGCGAGTGCAACGGCCGCTCCAGGTTCGGTCGTTCTCAATCCCGAGGACGACCGCGCAATCTTCAGCGAGGCCGCGGGCGAAGCCGGCGTGCTTCGCGACGGCTTCGAACCCCGCTGAGTCCAGGGAAAGCAAGAACGGGGTCGGTCAAGAACGGGGTCAGGTTCACTTACCCGGTCGCGTTCCTTGATCTGGCCGGCCGATGCGCCGGCCGCACGCTGGCGAAGCGCTGGGTCTTGGCTTCGACCATCGCACGAAAGTCGTCGCGGCCGTAGGCGCGTTGTTGCTGCAGGTAGAGCCGGATCGCGGCCAGGTCTTCGTCGCTGATCGCCTCGGCGAGCAGGGCGCGATAGTGGTCTGCACCGATCGCTTGCTGGAAGGGGTGCGGGGTCAGCAGCGGATCCTCGCGGAGCCCGCACAGGCCCGCGCAGCTCGACCACGGGAATGCGGTAGGGTCGTCCGTCATGCGCGCGCGGACCGGGTTCGGGTCGATGTAGCGGCTGCAGCGTAGAAAATTGTGTTCGCTATCGACCAGGCAGGCCTTGTACCGACCTTCCCAGAGCGTTCCGCTGCGTGCGTGGCACGCGTTGAACTGCCCGATATAGCGCCGGCCGAGCTGTTGCGTCAGGCAACCTGTGGCGAGAGCGCCGTCGCAGCCGGATGGCGTCTGCCGCGCAGGCTCCACGCTCGCGGTGGTGGCTGGGCGCGTTGTGGAGCGCCTGCAGCTTGAGGCCGATCAGTCCCTCGGCACCCACAACACGCACCCGGCCCAGCGGCGAACCGCGTGCTTCCGCACGACTCAGCAGGTCGGCGAAGAGCAGGCGGCGCGCGTAGAGAAAGGTCAAAGCCTTCATCACCGAGGTTGCAGTTCGACGAGCCGCGGCGGCGGGACCGCTCAGCGCCTATTCGAAGCCATTCGATGCATGGGGCCAGGCCCAGCGCGCTTTCACGCGAACCCAGCGACTCGACTGCAAGCCAAGCGCTGCTACGAGGCCAGACCAGCCGGTCTTCTCATGTTTCCCTTGGCCTGGTGAGCCCTCCGATCGAGTTCTCGCGTGTACATGGCCAGGTGCTGCCATGTGGGGCAGCCGAGCGCTCGCTGGGACGTCGGCCATGCCAACAGAACGCCTTCAGCGTCGCCACCGGGGCCGTGCGCGCATGTCCAGACCGGTGCTCGTGAGCACTGCGCCACGCGCCATCGATGCTTCGGATTCGACGTGCCGGTCGGGAGGGCTGCTCGCAGCCGCCGCGCTGGTCGCGCTGATCATCGCGGGGCTATCCCCGCCAAGCGCGGCGCAGTCGAGCGCGAGCTATCAGATGCCGCGCCAGTCGATCGACGGCGGCGCGGCACGGTCGACCAGCGCGAGCTATGCGCTTAACGGCTCCATCGGCCAGCCCGATGCCGGCGCGACGAGCAGCAGCGCCAGCTACACGCTCAGCGGTGCGTTCCATCGGAACGCTGCTGCACCGCTGCCCGATGCGCTGTTCGCAAACGGGTTCGAGTCGCCGTAAGCGCGGCGAGTCGCCCATCCCATCAGTCGGAGAACGCAGCATGGCTATCCATCGACACCTGGTTCGCACGCTCCTCGCGGCGGGCCTGATCATCGGCAGCAACGACCTGCTGTATGCCCAGGCACTGACCCCCGCCTTCACCTACCAGGGCGAGCTGCGACTCAGCACGGGGCCCGCCACCGGCAACTACGACATGCAGTTCCGGCTCTACAACGCGGAAGCGGGTGGCTCGCAGCTTGGCGCCACGGTCTCTGCGACCAGCGTGTCCGCGACCGGCGGCCTGTTCGCGGTGCCGCTGGACTTCGGGCCGGCGCAGTTCGCCGGAGATCGGCAGTGGCTGGAGATCGCGATCCGCCCGGCCGGCGGCAGTGCCTACGAGACCTTGAGCCCACGCACCGAAATGACGGCAGCCCCCTATGCCTGGGGTGCAGCGGTGGCGCTGGCCAACGCGGTCACGACGACCAGCATCGTCGACGGCACGATCGGCTCGGCGGACATCAACACCGCGCAGGTGCAGGCGCGGGTGGCGTCGAGTTGTCCGAGCGGACAGTCGATCCGGCAGGTCAATGCCAATGGCACGGTCACCTGCGAATCCGCGGGCGCGGGGCCGGTGGGACCGCAGGGGCCTGCAGGCCCGCAAGGGCCGATTGGCAACACGGGCGCTGCGGGGGCTACAGGTGCGACAGGACCGCAGGGGCCGGCGGGGTCAGCGGACGCCTGGGGTCGCTTGGGCAATGCAGGCACCAGCGCGTCCAACTTCATCGGCACCACCGACGCGCAGCCTTTCGTGGTGCGCACGGCCAATGCCCGCAGCCTGCGAATTGAACCGTCCAGCATCACCTTCGTCGGCTTCCCGATCACCACCAACACGATTGCCGGGTCCAGTTTCAACCTGGTCAACGCCGGCGTTCGCGGCGCCACCATCGCCGGCGGCGGGGTGCCGGGTGGCGACACGGACCCTGATTTGACCTCCGAGAATCCGAATCGCGTCAGGGACCACTACGGCACGGTCAGTGGCGGCTATGGCAATGACGCCGGAGATGGCCTTGGCACGCCGGGCGATCGCGCCTTCGCGACCGTCGGCGGCGGTCGCAACAACAACGCCTTCGGCGCCGCCAGCACCGTCGGCGGCGGCACTGACAATACCGCCGGCGGCGCCAGCAGTATCGTGGGCGGTGGCGACGGCAACACCGCCAGCGGCTCCGAGAGTTCCGTGGGTGGCGGCACCAGCAACACCGCCAGCGGCATCACCAGCACCGTCGGTGGCGGCGGCCTTAACTTCGCGAGCGGCAACAGCAGTACTGTCGGCGGGGGACTCTTCAACGGCGCCAGCGGTGGACTCAGTACGGTTGGGGGCGGCACCGACAACGCCGCGCGCGGCTGGGCCAGCACCGTAAGCGGCGGAGATCGCAACTGCGCGGGAGGCGACTATTCGTGGGCAGGCGGGCGGGACGCGAAGGTCCGACCGGGGACCGAGGGGCCGGGCTGCGAGGGTGTTCCAAGATCAGGGACGATCGGTGACGCGGGCACCTTCGTCTGGGCCGATGGTACGGGTGGGAACTTCATCTCGACCGGTGAGAACCAATTCCTCGTGCGTGCAGCCGGCGGCGTTGCAGTTAACAGCAACGACCCGGCGGGCAACGCGCTGCGCGTCAACGGTACGCTACGGGTCGATACGCTCGGCAATGCAGGCGCCACTGCACTCTGCCGCAACCTTGGGGCCCAGGTCGCCACCTGCTCCTCCAGCGCCCGCTACAAGCGCGACATCGGCGATCTGGAGCTCGGCCTCGCGGCAGTGGTGCGCCTGCGCGCGGTCAGCTATCGCTGGAAGGACTCACTGGAAGCCGACATCGGCTTCGTCGCCGAGGAGATCGCCACGATCGACGAGCGCTTGATCACGCGTAACGCGAAGGGCGAGATCGAAGGCGTCAAGTACGACCGGCTGACCGCGGTGCTCGCGAATGCGGTGCAGGAACTCGCAGCACGCGACAGCCTGGCTGCGGAGCGACTCGGCCGCGTGGAGGCCGACAACGCAGCGCTGCGGGCAAGGCTGCAAGCCATCGAAGCGCGACTCGGCCTTACCGATTCGAGCGCCCACTGATCGCGGCCTGCCTGCAGACCCGCTTGACCGCTATGCCTGCATCAGGGTGCTTTCGATGGCCCGCGGCGGCGGGACAGTTCAGCGCCTATTCGAAGCCGTTGGCGAACAGCGCTGCCGAGCGCTGGAAGAGCGAGCACTTGCTGAACTCGGAGGTTCCCGACAGCGGCCCTGAGGGCGATGCACCCGAGAAGCGTGTTGCTGTCGCCAGCACGTAGCGCGGCTGGTCGAAGAAGGTGGGAGCGTTGGCACGGCTGATCGGAACCCCGCTGAACGAAACGCTGCCGTCACTGCCGCTGCTCGCGTTGGTGATCTGCACCGTGGTCGAGGTCAGCCGATAGCGCCCCTGGCCGGCCTCCGCGGCGATCAGATTGGGGCAAGTGTCGGCGGCGAAGAAATCCAGTCGATACCAGCCGTTGCGCGAGCTGTAGCTACCGCTGATCGTGCCAGCCCCTGCCCCTCCGGCTGCGGCTCCCAGCACCGGCGCATTGATGTTCTCGTTGCCCGCCTGCACCGGCAGGGTGATCGAGCTGTCGTTGTTGTTGGCGGTGAATCCGTCGTCGCCCAGATCAATGCCTTCGCCCGCGTTGCTGTAGATCGCGTTGGCGTAGAAGGGATTGCCCGCCGCGGCGACCACCGCGATGCCGTCCCCATCGTTATGGGCGATGTCGTTGTTGCGCACGGTGTTGCGGGACGCACCGTCGCGGATCAGCACGCCGTGCGCGCCATTGCCATTCGAATCGCAGGGCCCGAGCACGCACAGCGGCGGCAGTCCGATGGTGTTGTACTCGATGATGTTGCCGGTCGCCAGGCTGCCATCCAGCTCTATCGCGCTCTGCAGGTTGTTGGAGATCAGGTTGTTGCGGATGCGGTTGTTGAACCCGCGCACCACGATGCCGCGCTGATTGGACTCCGCGCCGGCGCCGCCCGGTGTGGTGCCGATGTAGTTGTTCTCGACCAGCACCTCGGAGGGCTGCACGCTGGCCGAGCCCGCAATCGAGATCGCCGCCACGGTGGCATCGGCGAACACGTTGCGGTCCGACAGCAGCGGCCCACCGATATGCACGCCAGTCATGTCGCGACCCACCTGCACGCCGTAGCCACTGGGATCCAGCACCGTGGCGCCCAGACTGCCGCCGAAGCGCGAGCCACTGACCGCGTGATCGCTGCCGCCCGAGAACGTGATGGCCGCGAGGTCGAAGCCGCTGAAGGCAAGGCCGTCGACACGCACGCTGGTGCCCGCGGCAACCCCCTGCGGCACCACCATCGCCGACAGGCTGCCCGAGCCGGAAAAGCCGTTCAGCACGATGCACACGCTGGCGTTGCTGCCGATCTCGCTGCTGTTCTTCACCGCGCCGGGCTGGCTGTAGCCGTTGATGTGCACCGGGCCGGTGATGTCGGGCAAGGTCCCGCTGAGGTTGATGATGTGCGGCCCGCAGGTGCTGCCGATCGCGAACTCGATGGTGTTCAAGTTGCTGGACGCGTTGGCATCCAGCAGGGCCTGCCGCAAAGAGCCCAGACCGCTGTTGTTGCTGTTGGTCACCGTCAAGGTCGTCGCGGTGCTGCCAATGGGCGACTCCAGCGCGCCGCGATCCGCAAGCGAACCGAAGATCCGCGCATCGCCCTTCAAGTCTCTGTCGCCCCAGCTGTTGGCGAGCAGCAAAGCGGAGTTGATCGAGCTGGAGCTGCCACCGAGCTCGTAGTCGCCGATGGCCGGGTTGACGAACTGCGGATCGCTGTTCAAGGTCGCGGTTGGCGCGGCCAGCATCGGCCGATTGTTCACCAGGGTTGCGTAGGTGCTGTGGGTGATTGCGGCGTTGATCGTCCCGCCGGCACTGACCCTGAGCACGATGTCGTCGCCCTGGTTGCCCCAGACGATGCTGTTCTCCATCACCAGACGCCAGTCGTCGGCCAGGGTATCGCCGACGCACAGGCCATCCCCCGAGCCGTTGGCAACGGTGAGCTGACGCAGCGCGACGTACTCGAGCTCCTCATCATCGATGATGCGCAGGGCACAGGAAGCAGCCGCGTCCGACACCATGACGTGTGCAGCGAAGACTTCCGAGGTGTCGAGGGTCAAGTGGGTTGAATCAAACCAGACTCTCGACAGGCTCACCGACTGGTCTGGCAGTGCGAAGTTGCCGATCGTGCTCAGATAGACGCCGCCTGGCGTGTCGCGGAACGTGAGGTTGTGGATTCCGATATCACCGTTGCCCTCGAAAGCGTTCCCCGCGTTCCATAGGTACACACCACCAGCGGGAAGCGTCAGCACGGTCAGGCGGGCATCGAGCACCTGCGACGCGCAGTTGGCCGTGTAGCCGCCCTTGATGACGAGATCATCGTCGGTGCTGCAGCGCGTCGCCTCGTCCAGACACGAGTTGGTGAGGTCGTAGGTGCCTTGCACCAGCCGAATCTCCACGTCCACTTCATCGGCGCGCGTGACCGCGGTGTTCAGCTCGGCGATGGTGTCGACACAACGCACCTCGGCGTTCGCAGCGAGCGCAGGCAAGAGAAGCGCGAGCACGGCAACAACCTGGCGCGGGTGGAAACAAGGAAGAACGTACATGGCGACTCCAGTGGAGGGATCCGGTCGACCGCGGAAGCGGCGCGCGGCCGTCGGTCACTCCTATGGAATGCCGCACACTGGCAAAACCGAACCGGCGCCGGCACGCGAGCGGATACTCACGGGCAGCATCGTCAGCATCGTCAGCCGCGTCAGCAGCGAGGCTTGGGCCGGAAGACGGGCACTGAACCGCTGAACCCCCCTCCCCGCCTAGACGCGGACAGGCGCTTCGCGGGGATCACCAATCCAGTTGGATCCCCGCTCTCGCAGCCACGAAGAACCCGCTTTTCTTCAAGAGCACGCGACGCGCCGCGCGGGACTGTAAAGCTCTCTCAAGACGCAGAAGGCCTGCGACGCTGTTCGTCGTCTCACCAAGCCCGGCTGCGTGTCGGAGCGAGCTTGCTCGGGACGCGCAGGCTTTGCGCAGGGCGCAGGCTGAGGCGGTCTCTTCGCGGCGGCACACGGGCCCGGCGCCCAGCAGCAGTACTGCCAGGGCTGCGCGCAGAGGCCATGCGTGGATGCGGCGCGGCCCCGGGCGCTGTCGGCATGGCGGCGGGCTCTGCGGCGGGCCATTGGCCTTGGCCGTTCGGCGAGGCCTGACAGCCAGCGTATACGCGGGCTGCTGCATGCCAATCGGGGGGCGGGCGCAAGGGCGAATGCCGGCGCCATGAGCCAGCTTTTGCCCAACCGCGCAACACAGCCAGATCGAACGAAATTCCCGCTTGCGATTCGCCGCTCGGACAGGAAGAATCGCGCCGCGCCGATTGGGGGATCGGCGCGCGAGTCATCGGCGCTGAGCCCTCTGTTGCGTTCCCCTTACTGCCCTACCCCGCCCGAATCCCTCGTGCGGGCAATTCTTTACGAGTGAGTATTTCCATGCGATTGAGCGCCCGCGTCACCACACTGCTTCTGCTCAGCCTGGCCCTGTTGGGTGGCTGTGTTTCCGCCCCCAAGAGCCGGCCCTTCAACGCGGCGGCGCATGCTGATCTGACGCATGTTGAGGTGCTGCCCATGCGGCAAACGGCGCTTGACGTGTACATCGTGAACAACCCCGGAGCCAGCTTCGGTCTGATCGGCGGGCTGATCGCAGAAGCACACCTAGCCTCGCGCCGGAGCTGGCTGAAGGAGCAGATCGAGGCCAAGCAGTTCGACCACGTTGAAACCTTCCGCACTGCGTTCGCCGAGGCAATGGCGCGCGAGGGCTACACGCTGAGCTGGCCCAACGGGAACGTGGAGGCTGCGAAGCCGAAGATCGCGCGAAACATCTGGGGCGTCCGCAAGGCCTACCCCGCCCCCAGCGAGCCCGCCGCACAGGCGCTGCTGGACGTGAACTTCGGGTTTGTGGGATTGGCCTCTGCCGGTTCCAGCGACGGCGCCCCCTACCGCCCCACCGTCGTGCTGACCGCGCGCCTGATGGATGCCAGCGGCAAGACCGAGCTGTTCCAGGAAGTGATCACCTACAACAACGTGTTTCCCAACACGGGCAACACCGTGCTGATCACCCCGGACCCGGCCTATGCCTATCCCGATTTCGATGCGCTGAAGGCCGCTGGTACCGCTCCAATCGACGGCCTGGACCAGGCCTTCCGCCGCGTCGCTGAACGCTTGGCACAGCTGCTCAGCCGCTCATGAGGCGCGCGCATCCTGCGCTGGCCTGCGCAAGCCTGCTGCTGTTGGCGGGCTGCGCTGCCAAAGCACCCAAGCCGCCTGCCGAACCGCCGCCGTGGACGGCCTCCGGGCCGTGCGTATCCTCGCTGACTGAGCTGACAGCCACGGCCCTGGCGCCGAACAGGCGGGGGCTGTGGCACGGCGATTTCCGCGACGCCGCGGCCTGCATGAAGCGGGACGACGCCGCCGAGCCGGTGCTGCTGCTGCAGTTGGACGAGAGCAGTGCGCAGCAGGAACTCGACCTGTTCCTGCACATCGGCAAGGAACATCTGCTGGGGGCATCCGTGAGTGTGCTCGATGCTTCCCGCCAGCCGCTGCGCCGCTACGCCTTCGACGACTTCACTGGCCGCGGCCAGCACTTCTCGCTGCGGCTGTTCCCGCAGGCCGACAGCAGCGCGGGCTACCTGCTGATCGAGATCGACCGCGAGGCGTATGGCAGCGACATCGATCGCATCAGCGGTCAGCGCGTGCAGTCAATGTGGATGGCCGCCGGCTACATGGGCACGATCGCTGATGGCATTGAAGTGCAGCAGCGCATCGCCATTCGGGACACGGGCCAACTCAGCCTGCACCCGGTGATCGAAGCACCGCCCGAAGAGAACAACAAACGTCGGGGGCGTTGAGACCGAACGGCGCGACGCGATGGCGCCGCGCGGGGCGAAAGCCGGCAGACGCCTGCCGACCCTCCGTCTGCCTCAAGAAGCCCTCGCATCGTCGACCTCTGCTGCCCCGCCGTGGCCTGCGCGTCCGCGCGGTGTCGAGGCCGTGGAGCCGGAACGTGGTTCTAGCGTCAGAGCTCCCGTCAAGCGGACAAGCAATCTCTGAAACCTCCGACCGCTTGAACTGAGCGCTCGGCCGGGTGTCATCCCGCCGAGCGCGTCAGGGGGTACTGCCTCGGCAGCACCGAGGCACGGTTGTGGCCGCGATACCGGATACGGGAGACCGCATCGGCCTTCATGCGGCTCCGCAGGCCTCGCCGCGGCTGCGGCCCAGGGCTGCAGTCGCGGCAAGACCATGATGAAAACGATCACGCCCAAAGCAAGTCAGGGAGAAGGGCGCGAAGCCCGGAACACGCGAGCCGCTTGGGTTCCCCTGTTGACGCGAGGGGAGCGTCTGCGAGCCCAGCTCTGGCCGGACGTGTGGCGGCGTCCGCTGCACCACGCCAAGTGCAAGCGCTACCGATTCGGAGCACGGCGCGGGCGGCGCCGAAGCTCAGTACCAGATCGCCGTCTGCAGCCCAGCGCTATCGACAGCCGGCAGCGAGGGCAACGAGCCCGCGCGGCCAGCGGCGATGCGCTCGGCACTCCAGAGCGCGGCCAGCGCGTCGGCCAGATCGACACGCGCTGCCAGACGACCCGGCCTCGAGGCGACCACATCTTGGACGGCGGCAAGCGCGACGTGTTCGCCGAGCAGCGCAACGCAACAGCCGTGACCTTCGTGGGTGGGGTGCATGTCTGCGGCCGCTTCCCTCGTGGAACGACTGGGTAGCAACTCGCGTGTCCAACCCTGAGGATTCCGGCGCCAGTCGGTGGGACGGTCGGCTCTCTGGTGTCACTTAGCTGATCGGTGGCGTGCGTCTGGTCGTCAGCATGCTCGCCATCTAGCTGTTCAACGACACACAGTTGTGAGCCATTTCCTTCATCGAGGAGTCATTTCATGCCCGTTCAAGCCCTGCCGGTCATGTACACGCAGAGCGGTCAGACCATCGAGATCTCGACCAACACACCACTGATCACGCAAATCGATTCGTTGCTCAAGTCGGGTCTTGACCTGAAATCTGCGATCGAGCAACTGATGCGGGCTTGTGGTCTTCTCAAGGGAAAGGTTGCGGATGAGTTGCGAGCTCACATCCTCGGCATTCCCGAAATT
Organism: Lysobacterales bacterium; assembly: GCA_014946745.1. Classification (NCBI taxonomy): domain Bacteria; kingdom Pseudomonadati; phylum Pseudomonadota; class Gammaproteobacteria; order Lysobacterales; species Lysobacterales bacterium. The sequence continues at coordinate 1,964,487 of JADCRD010000001.1, forward strand.
CGCATCGCTCTGGAGCGATTGCAAGGGCTCGGACTGATTGTTCAAGACGCCAGCGAACAGCATGTGGCACTGACCCGCCTGAGCGCTGCGACCAAGCCGTTCACCCTGCTGCTTGAGGCGAGCGGCGGGAAACTGATCAACCCAGGCCAAGCGGTCATCGGCTTGAAGGGCAAAGCCGAGCTCGCCCTAATCACCACCGCCCGCAGCCCTGCTGAGGCAGCCGATCTCAAGCTGCCGATCGCCGCATCAGACGTGCTGCACAGTTGCCAGCTCGGCGGCAACCTGTCCCTCAAGGGCAGCATCGCGCCCAGCGCGCTCAGCCGCGGAGCGGGGGCCAGCCTCGGTCTGAGCGCCGAAGCTCGACTGGGCCTCAGCTGGCATTTCCAGCGTCACGCCGACGATACCGTGCTGAACTCGCTGGTGTATGCAGCGCTAGACGTCGGGCAAGGCGCGCGTCCCTGGGACTTGGAGGACGTGATGCGCGTGCTGGATGAACCCAGCGAGGCCAATGCCCATCTTGATGCGCTGAAGGCGATCGACGTGCTTGCCGAGCGAAGTCTCGGCTTCAGTGCGGGTATCGGGATCAAGCGCGGCTTTAGCAAAGCCTGGACTGCGAGAGGTGCCAGCGGTCCGCAAGAGATCAGCGCAGCTGCCAGTCTCGGGGTTGGGCTGCGCGTCGGCTTGCGGCGCAAGGGGCTCTACCTGTTGCGTCTGCGAAAACAGGGCGGCGATGTGATCCTCGATCTCGACGCAATGCAACAGTTCGAGCGTTCTCGCGGCCTTGATCTGGGCCTGGATATCGGAATCAGCGGTGTCGATGCGTTGGCGACTGGCTGGATCAACAAGCTGCTGCCCGAGCCGACGAAGGACTTCGAAGGACTGATCGAGCAGTGGTCGCAGCCTGGCACCTTGCTCAAGGCCAAGATAGACGACGAACTGCGCCTTCGCTTCAGCCAAGCCCTGCAGCCGCTGGTGCCGCTGCTGACCGGCGACGTCAGCGCACAGGACGTTGCAGCGAATGAGGTCGAGCGCCTTTTCAATCATTGGGAAGAGGCGCTCAACACCCGGATCGCCTTCATCGGAAGCTCCTCGGCGGCGATCCTTGATCAGCTGCTGGAAGAAGCAAGGGAAGCCTTTGGCGAACACTACGCCCTGGTCGAAGCCGCTTTGCAGGAGCAGATCGGCGTGGTTGCCGCATGCATCGACGCGTTGCAGGCCGAGCTGCAGACTTCGATCGATGGCGTAGTCGACGCGCTCAAAGCCAAGGCCGAAGCTGCCTTGCTAATTGCGCTCAAGCCACTGGCGAAAATCGGTGAACGGATCGACCAGCTTGCGAAGAACCTTGACACCTCGGCCGCGCCGCTTGCGGCGGCGATCAAACGTCTGCTCGCGCGCTACGAAAGCCTGCGGAAGGCGCTGCTGGACGGCGCCAAGCAGGCGGTCAGGCTGAAGCTGGGACTTGCATTCAACGGCACGGTAGAAATGAGCCGGGGCGAAGAGCGAGCGCTGAGCCTTCGCTTCAGTCGCATCTCGGACACTACAAAGCGCTGGTTCAGCGACATCATGCTGGGGCGTGTCGAGATCGATATCGACGAGCTGCAGAAAGCGGCGCACGCCTCGCGTGGCGCATTTTCCTTGGAGTCTGGCAGTTTCGTAGCCCTGGCGGCGCGGGCGAGCAGCGCTTCGCTGACCCTCGACGCATTCGGCGTGCCGTTTGGTGATGAGCGCCTGCTCTCCAGCGCCGTGCGCATTGAAGTCGATCTCGCTGGACGGATCAGCTTGCTCGCCCTGGGGGCCAGTGGTAGCGACGAGTCATGGACCGCCAAGGAATCGCGTGCAGCCCGCTTCTCGGCCGACTTCGATTCGGTGACGACGCTGCAGGCTCCCGGGCTGGGCATGATCAGTCTCAGCTTTGAGCTGACAGACAATCGCCTCAAGCCAAAGGAACTGACACAGTTCTTCGCAGGTTTCGTTGAAGCTGGCGTACTGCCGCCAGCCGTTGCCGAGCGGGCTCGGATGCAGCTTGGCGAAGGGGCGGTGAGCAACGTCCAACTTGGCGTGAGCCTCCCGCGCTTGGCCAAGGCCTTGCGCGGCGCGGCGGGCAAAACACGTGAGTCGCTACAACGCGAAGCGTGGGAGAACTGCATCCGCTTCATGCGCCCCCGCGCCGATATCGCGCGCTTGATCAAGCTCGATCCAGAGCGGGCGTATCGCAAAGTGGTGGCCATCCGCCGCAACGGCGACGCTGTGCCCTTGGCGAAGGAGTTCCTCATCGAAGTCGGTGGCAGCATCAGCGGCAACGCGCCCAAGCATTTGGCGAGGGAGCTGCTGACTCTCCACCAAGCCATCAACGCCATCCCCGACGCGCTGGCCGCGCTCAGCGAGATCACGCGAATCGCCGCAGAGTTGAGCAGCGAGGTGGTCAGCGACGAACGCGCACGCGCCGCCCGCGATGCGCTGGATGAAGTGCTTTATCGCGCCAATCGTGCCTTGTCACCAGTCATCGACATAAACGACGGCATCTACGGACTTTTCAGCGAGCGCCTGGCTGACGTGGCTGTCGCCCTGCTCGCCTCGCTGAACCACTTTGCCGGTGGGGGCGGGCTCGGCGCCGCACCGGCACTGCGCCACTTTGCTCTGGATGCCAGCGGCAAGCGCGTCTTTGGACCACCAGTACTGATCGGCTGAGCGCCGCATCCTTGCCCTCGTCGCGTCATTGCCGGCGCGACGAGGGCAATGCGCTCGCGCAGCATGGAATCGCATGACGAACGCGTGACTCGCTTCATGTGCCGAACCTGGAAGGCAAGCTTCCGCCCATCTCACCTTCCCTCCTGACCTGAATCTCCCGACCTTCGCCGGTTTCCCCAACGGAGGACCTGCTGATGGACCGTCCGGAGGCATGACCGTGGCGAGCGAATGTGCGTCCGCAGATGTGCAGCGGATTGACCCAGGCGGCGTACTGATGTCCGTGGGGGGGGCATCCCGCGGCGGGAGCTCGCAAGTTAGCGGCGGCGGATGTGGATGCAGGAGGTGTCGCCGCTACGGCTGGTGCCGATCGCGCTGAGGGCGGGAGCTGATGCTAGCTCTGGCTCTAGCGCTGTACAGCCGACCGACATCGTCTTCGGCGAGGCCGTGTGGCGGAGCGGTACTTGGCCTCATCTTCGTTGCCATGCGCGCTCTGCCTTGTCACCCGCGCCTCAAGAAACACGATCTCGCGGTGGAAGTCGAACTAGCGGCGCTGACCGCTGCTGAAGGTGCCTGCGCACTTCAGCACCGTTGGCTCGATGCCGATGCGGACCCGCGAGAGTACGTGGGAGACGGGTGAGACGAGCAAGCTGCCGCGGTCGTCGAAGTTGATGACGTCGCGGTCGAACGGGTGGTCGGCATCCGGTCTGAGCTGCAGGCCGTTCTCGCCGTCGAGGCGCTCTTCGTTGCTGGCGTCGCGACAGGATTTGCAGTGGCTGGCGATGAGGTGTTCGAGTCGGTCGACGCCAACGCGGGATACCGGGTCGGGGGCAACCTACTTCCTCCGTCGTACCGCGTGGCCGTGCCACTCAGCCTGATCTGCCCCTCGGTTCTTGGGACCGTCCGTCTCCGCGCTGATCTGGCCGCGCGATTACGCGATCCAAAGCGCATCCCGCACCACCACCTGCCAGGCGCCTTCCGGCGTGCGCATGAGCAGGTAGATCAACCCTCGACCGCAGGTTCCGCCGCAAGTGTGCTCTACGAGGACGACCGCCCAGGTGCCATCCTCGGAGAGGACGGGAAGCGACGTCCGCACATAGCCGGCCGTGCCTGGGAAGGCGCGATAGAACTCCGGCCACCACCCGCGCCCCTCCCCGAACACGGCATCGATCGCCGCTTGAGGCGTGAAGCGCACGTACGGGCCCGTGACCTCGGGCAGCGTGCTTGGCTGACGGTTGGCCTGTGACAGCGCCAGGCGCAGGGCGCGCGGAATCCGGAAGTCGGCGCCCGGCAAAGTCAGCGCTTCGTCCGAGAGCATCGTGGGGCACCCCGCTGCGTCCGCCTCCCAGATGGTGCCTGCGCACATCTCCACCGTGCGATCAGACAGCAGCACAGGCCAGCGACGCCGCATGCCGCCTTGAGCAATGTCGTCCTCTGGAGAGAGCGGCGCAGGCTCGAATCGCTCGTGCTCCAACACGGCCTGCACGATGGCGACGGTGTCTGCCGCGCGCGCAAGCCTTGGGCTCGGAGGCTCGATCAGGTGAGTACGCAGTTGATCTGCCGCCCACGCCTTCAGCAGATCACCGAAAACCCACACGCCAAAGAACGCGCTCAGACTGACGAAGATCAGAATGACTCGGCGGGCACGCACGGCATCGAGAGAGGTCAGCATCATCAAGCTCAGTCCTGAAGCATCGGGTTGGATGTTCGCCCGTAGGATGCAGGCCGAGAATGAGGCGCTTCAACCGCCACCCGCAAAGCGAAGCACATCGTTCTCGTGCTGTTCGCGCTGCTGCCTGTTCGGTCGCGGCTCAAGAAACGCATGCTCGCGGTGGCAGTCGAGCTAGCGGCGCTGATCGGTGTTGAACGCGCGCGCACTTCAGCGTCGTTGGGTTGAGGCCCATGCGGAGGAGTGACCAGCAGGCTCCGCCGCGCCAGAGCATCGGCTACCCTGGCAGCGTTCACGAAGGGAGCCCGGGCGTGCCCGAAGGTCAAGACTGGTTGCGGGAAGAAGTCGAAGCCTGCGTCGCCGACTATCTCCGCATGCTCACGTTGGAGCTCAATGGGCAGCGCTACAGCAAGGCCGACCACGCGCGGCGACTGCTCGCGCAGCTTGACGGGCGCAGCCGCGCTTCGGTCGAGTTCAAGCACTGCAATATCAGCGCGGTGATGCTGGCACTGGACTACCCGTATATCCCGGGATACAAGCCGCGCGGCAACTTCTAGGCCCTTCTGGTCGACGTCGTGGAGGCGCAACTGCAGAGTGCCCCCGCGCTTCAGGAAGCAGCGCAGGCGGCGGTGCTGCGTCCTGCCGCGGCGGCCATGCTGGAGTCGCCCGAATCCGTCTGGGTTCCACCGCCGCGCGCACAGCGCATCGCCGAAGTGCCACCTGCCTATGCGCCGCGCTTCCTTGCGGCGCGGCGCGACTACATCGCGCAGGAATCGCGCAACCGGTCCCTGGGGCGCGCCGGCGAGCTGTTTGTCGCCGAACTCGAAGCCCGTCGCCTGCATGCGGCGGGCCAGCCTCGGCTTGCCGATCGCGTCGAGCACGTGGCCGCGACGCGCGGCGATGGCCTGGGCTACGACGTGCTCTCCTTCGAGGAAGGTGGACGCGAACGGCTGATCGAGGTCAAGACCACGGCCTTCGGCGAGCTCACCCCGTTCTACGTGAGCCGCAACGAGGTCACGCGTTCGGAGGCCGACGCGGCCCACTACCATCTGTACCGCCTGTTCGACTTCCGCGACCGCCCGCGGCTGTTTGATCTGCCCGGAAGCATCCGCTCACGCTGCGATCTTGAGGCGGTGACCTTCCTTGCGCGGATTGCCTGACGAACCCGACAGGGAGCAGAGTCACCGTCGGCTTGCAGAGCTGACCAAGCTCAGTCTGCGCGAGGTCGGAAGAGCCGACTCGCACCCGTGCCTTAAAGCTACAGCCTGAACTCAAGCCACGCGCGCACTGAGCGTTGCGGCCACTCCGGACACAGCGCTTCCACCACCTCCATCAGATCCAGCCAGGCGGCGACGGGGTCTTGCGGTGCAGCCGCCGTGCTCTGCGGCAACACATCCGCACCCGAGAAGTGCGCAAGGCCCGCGGGTTCAGTCGAAGTCGGCAAGCAGTTCATCCAGAAGCGCCTCGCGTTCGAACAGCTGGAAGTAGCGCCGCACCTCGGTCAGGTCCAGCTGCCCGCGGTTGGCGCGCAGCAGCTGCCGGATGTCATCGAGGTCGCGGTGGCGGCTGGGGTCGTTGTGCAGCGCCTACAGCTTGAAGCCGATCAGGCCTTCCGCACTGACCACGCGCATGCGCCCCAGCGGCGTCTCACGTGGGTGCGCACGTCGCAGCAGGTCGGCGGCGACCGGACGGTGCGCGTACAGCAGGTCAAACCCCTCATCACCTCGCACGTAGTTCGCCGCGTCCGCGCTGCGGTGCACGCAGCGGTAGCCGAGCGTCAGCAGCAGCCCGTGCACGCGATCCGCATCCACCGCCGCGACGAGAAAGTCGACGTCACGCGTTGCGCGGATGACCTTGTGCACCGCCAGCGCGAGGCCGTCGATCAAGGCAGGCGGCGTCTCCAGTTCGGAGAACACCGGCAGCACCTGCTGGATTTGCTCGGCGAGTCGAGACATGGGGAACCGAGCGGTCGACGGCGAAGGCGCCCTACCCTGCGCACGGACCGGCGGCCTGCGGGGATTCGCGCGAACGCACGCGCAGCGGCCTGTGACGGTGGGCGGACCCACCGAAGACTAGCGGCTTTGGTGTGTGCGTTCCACGCGGGCGATGCCCACGGCATCCGGCGCTTTCGGCGCGTCGAAAACGGACACCCACCTCGGCCTCGAAAGCGACGAACGTCTCAAACATGCTCCAAATCTAACCCTGAGCCTGCGCTCGCCCGAGCCTTCCATCCGGCACATCGGTCGGCCTGATCAAGGAGCGCGACGCGGTAAGTGAACCTGACCCCTTTCTTGCTTACCGGCTTGCCTCCCACACCCGCCCCAAAACCGTACCGTTCTTCTCCGCCAGAAACACCTCGACCGCGAGAACCTGGTAGGTGGGGTCGTCGCTGGCGTCGAAGTTGTCCAGATCGGGGAGCTTCCAGCCGTTGGCTTCCCAGGCTTTCACGTGGTCAGCAAAAACGATCGTGTGATCGACACCCAGCGGCATCTGCGCTTGGGGCGTGCTCCAGTACTGGTAGAAGGTCTCGGTGCTGTTGATGGAGGGCTTCTGCCTACGCACGGTGCGCCAGGTGGTGTACTCCACGCCGTTGCTCACGAAGGAAACGCCCTGCTCGCCGCCCTGGGCTGGCGTGCGGACCCAGCGCTGGATGACGTAGTACTCGACCAGGTGGGCGGGGTCAGCCGGATCCATGTCTTTGTCGTAGCCCCAGCCATACAGGGTCACGTAGCTGGCGCCTGCGTCCTCGTCCAGGCGGTAGCCAATGACACGATCACGCTCGCCATGCTCCCAGCCTGCACCGCCGACGTAGTTGTAGTCGCCACCGACCCAGTCGATCTTGAAGCGGCCCTGCGCGTCCAGCGTCAGCGAGGCTTCGCCGCCGTCCTTCCAGTGGGTGAAGAACAGATCGCCCACGTGGCCCGTCGCATGGCTCTGTGTGAGCTGCGCCTCGCCGGCAAAGCGCTGGGTGTAGGCCTTGAACTTGGTGATCGGCAAAGTGCCCTGCGCTGCGTCGGCGGCCTGCGGAGGCGGCACATCAGCGCCCCCTGCCGAGGCGCAGCCGGCACTGCACAGGATCAGGACGGACGTCAGCAGGGAAGTCGCGAGGCAGTAGTTCATGAGGAGACGTCGCACACCTTTGGTTTCCGCACGGGATGGCCGCCCGTAGCATCCGCCAAAGGACGATCATTCGGGAAGGTGCGCATTGACCGGAACCGGGGTCGGAAACGGGGTCAGGTTCACTCCCGAAAGCCCCGCGCGCCGCACTACTACGCCATCGCCAGCGTTCTGCCCATGCAGCGACGCCACCGCTGCAGTGATGCTGTGCGCACGGCCCGCCAACCTCGACTCAACCTGCCAGGCATTCCGCAGCACATCGTGCAGCGGGGCAATAATCGTCTTCCCTGCGTCCTGGACGACACGGATCGCACCCGCTGTCGCCAACTGCTGCCGGAGGCGCTGCTCGCCACGGGCTGCACGCTGCACGCTGCACGCTGCACGCTGCACGCCAATGTACTGATGGACAACCACGTCTACCTGTTGGCGACGCCACCCGAAGTGGGTGCCACAGGTCGCCTGATGCGGCCTACGCGCGCATCCGCTGCTGAGCCCGCACCCCGTTCAGCACTCGCTCGATTCGGCTCACTACCGCGCCATGCTGGCTGAGACGATCAGCGACGAAGCACCTGGCAGCAATCCGGCTCTACCTGCGACAAGAGCGCGCCTACGGCCGCGATGACTTTCCAGCAATGGTCGAAGCCAAGACCCAGCGCTTCGCCAGCGTGCGGCCGGCGCATCGGCCGGCCAAACCAATCAACGCCAACGGGCCAGCGAACCTGAGCTTGCGTTCTTGGCCCCGTTCTTGCCAAGCTCGACCCGGCATCGAGCTTGCACTTTCCTGCCAGGCTCAGCCGTCGGATTGTCCGGCGATTTTCGTCGGATCAAAGCTGGTCGATTCGAGGTGCACTGCGAGTCTGTCGAGCAGGGCGGCGGGGTCGTCCCAGCCCTGTCCGCGAACCCGGAGACTGTTGATCGAGCGCAAGGCTTGCAGCCAGTCCGGATAGTTCGCGCGATCGAACCAGCGCGCAAGGACGAGCAGTCCAAAGGCCTCGACCATCGACGGGTCGCGACCGGTTTCAAGGCGCCAGCGCAAGCGATCGCCAAGCAGTCTCTCAGCGAGCGCGCGCGGCGTGCCGAGTCGATCAAGCACCGGCAGCTCGCGGTCTATCACATGATCGCCGTAAGCGGAAAACCAGCGCGCCAGAGGCTCGCGCGTACGCCAGATCGGAAAGGCTGAATGGCCGAAAGCCTTGCCGCCCTCACCAATCAAGTCCTCGCTGTAGAGCCAGAAGGCATCCACACGCCCACCCATGGGCGTCTGGAGCGCCTTGGAATAGCGCGCGAACTCGGCCGCCAAGGGCGGCACCCATTGCGCGGTGATCTCCGGTACGTACAGTGCCCAGCGGCCATCGGTGGCCACGCCCTCGTTGCGGTGGGTGGCGGTGACCTGAAGGTTCTGGATGACCCGATCAACATGGCGCATCACGCCGCGCTGGCCGATGCCTTCCTCGTTAGGCTCTCGAGGGCGAAATCCAAAGGGAGCGAGGCGTCTCTGCAGCGCTTGCTGCAGCGGTCTCACGACAGCGGCGGTCTGATCCCAGGTGATCAGCGCCGAGCGCGCGATCGCAGGAACAGCCATCGGTGGCGGCGCGCTCTGCGTGCCGAGGCGATCGACCACCAAGCGATCCGGCCGGTATAGGCGCCCCGTCTGCGGGTCGAGCATGTGCAGCCCATGCAGCGCCACCGACTCGGCAATCAGGCCGAGCAGTCCAATCTCCAGCATCTGCACGTTGGGCGAAAAGCTGTAGACCGCGCTCTCGAAGCGCTCTGAGAGGCCGAAGGGCCAAGCGTTGTCGGGGCGGTCGGCATGAGGATCGTCTTCGCTCAGGTCCGGGCAGTTCAACACCATGCCCCCTTGGAACGACTGGTAGCGGCCGATCAGATGCCCCCGCGGTTTCTCCGAGGCCGCTCGGTCGACGAGCGCCTCGGCCTCGGCCACGGAACCCACCGGATCATCGGAAAAGAAGAGATGAAGGACGTACGGCATGGCGGCGGTGCTTGGTCGGAGAGGGGCCGCAGGAACGATAGCGGAAACCAGGTCAGGTCCACTCCCGACAGCCCCGCGCGCCGAACTCCTACGCCATCGCCAGCGTTCTGCCCAGGCAGCGACGCCACCGCTGGAGTGATGCTGTGCACACGGCCCTCCAACCTCGACTCGACCTGCCAGGCATTCCGCAGCACATCGTGCAGCGGGGCAATACTCGTCTTCCCTGCTTCCTCGACGACACGGATCGCGCCTGCTGTCGCCAACTGCTGCTGGAGGCGCTGCTCGCCACAGGCTGCACGCTGCACGCCTATGTACGGATGGACAACCACGTCCACCTGTTGGCGACGCCACCCGAAGTGGGTGCGAAAGGTCGCCTGATGCAACAGCTTGGCCGACGCTACGTCGGACAGTTCAACACGCGGCACGCACGCACCGGCACGCTCTGGGAGGGTTGGCACAAGGCATGTCGGGTCGATAGCGAAGACTACCTTCTGCGCTGCAGCCGCCACATCGACCAGAACCCGGTCCGCGCCCGCATGACGGACGATCCTGCTGCCTACCCGTGGTCGAGTTGCGCGGGCCTTTGCGGCCTGCGCGCGCATCCGCTGCTGACCCCGCACCCCGTCCAGCACGCGCTCGGTGCAGATCACTACCGCGCCATGCTCGCTGAGACGATCAGCGACGAAGACCTGGCCGCGATCCGGCTCTACCTGCAGCAACAACGCGCCTACGGCCGCGACGACTTTCAAGCGATGGTCGAAGCCAAGACCCAGCGCTTCGCCGGCGCGCGGCCGGCGCATCGGCCGGCCAGATCAAGAACGCCACCAGGTAAGAGAACCTGAAGACTCATCGCGCCGCCCCCGACTGCTGACAGGACAGTCCAAGGTGCGGAACCTAGCTGGCTCATGTCCAGCAGCAGTAGGAGGCGGCGATGACACTGTACGCAGCGATTGATCTTCATTCCAACAACGGGGTGCTGTCCGTCATCGACGAGCAGGACGAAGTGGTGTTCGAGCGACGTTTGCCGAACAGCTTGGAGCACGTGCTGCAGGCGCTTGGGCCCTTCCTCAATGCGCTGAAGGCGCTGGCGGTGGAGTCGACCTACAACTGGTACTGGCTGGTCGATGGCCTGATGGATGCCGGCGTTGATGTTCGTCTGGTGAACACGGCCGCGATTCCGCAGTACGCAGGCCTGAAGCATGGCAATGACCACACGGATGCGCGGCATCTTGCCCATCTGCTGCGCCTGAACCTGCTGCCCGAGGGCTACATCTACCCGCGTGAGCGACGCGGCGTGCGCGATCTGCTGCGACGACGCTTTCTGCTGGTTCGCCAGAGCGTGACGCTGACCAATTCGCTGCAGAGTGCGTGGTCGCGGCGTATGGGCCACGGCATCCGCACCAACGACCTGCGGCAGCTGACCGGCGAGGCGATCGAGAGCACGTTCATGGACGTTCATGAGCGCCTGGCGGTGCTGTCAGAACTCAAGCTGTTGCAGTGTTTGCACAGCCAGGTCGACCAGATGGAACGCTGGGTGCTGGAGTCGATCCGTTGCACGCCCGAACTGCAAGCGCTGCGCAGCGTGCCGGGTATCGGTGTTGTGCTCGGTAGCACCATCCTCCTGGAGACGGGCGAGATCTCACGCTTCGAAAGCGTCGGCGACTACGCCTCGTACTGCCGCATGGTCGAGAGCACGCGGCTCTCCAACGGCAAGAAGAAGGGCAGCGGCAACGCCAAGTGCGGCAACCGCTACCTGAGCTGGGCGTGGATCGAAGCCGCGAACTTCGCGATCCGCTTCAGCCCCGAGATCCGCCGCTGGTTCGATCGCAAGGCGAGCAAGAAGCCGCGCCCGGTGGCGATCAAATCCGTGGCCCACAAGCTGGCACGCGCCGGCTACCACCTGATCAAAGACGGAGGCCACTTCGATGTGAAGCGGGCGTTCGGCTAAGCACACCGGCGGCGCCTGAGGTCGGAACATGGGGTTGGTTTGCAACCACCAGATCTGAATGATCCAGGCGTCGTCGGACCCGATTCAAAGGCAGGGGCCGCCTGCCCGGCGAGCCAACGAAGGGTTGGACGCGCACCGCGCGAACCACGTTACCTGTGCAGCCAAAACCGGCCACATGGACGCCAGGGCAGAACCGATGAGTGTTTGGGGCAGCGATGCCTGGGGCTCCCGAAGGAGCCTAGATCCAAAATGGTGACTGGTGCGGCCAAGAGCCGCAGCCACACGTGAACACAGGCGGGGACGGTCAAGCCAAGAGCGGGTCAGCAGGAATAGAGAGAAGCCCGGGAAGCGGGAGGAGTTTTGTCAGCCCTGTTGACACGGGCGGCGCAATGGTGACCCCTTTCTTACACTTGTTGGTCGCCGGACCCTCATATTAGACATGCTCCCTACTTCGCCTCTACCTTCCAAACTCTCGAAGAAGAGCGCGGGGCCCGGCACCCTCGCCTGCATGTGGCGACGGTACACACCCAGTAGTCGGGACGAAGCGGGCCGGAGTAGGCAGGACGGGCTCAGGTGGGGGAACAACGACGTTGGGCTCCCTCAGGAGCCTAAACGCTCCAGTGCGCTGCCCGAAAAACTGATTCCCAATTGAAGCGGCAAGAACCTCTGCCAACAACGAAGGAACTGCGTTTCCCAACAGACGGGTAGCCTCTCGATAGCTGCAGTCAAATTGAATGTCGTCGGGGAAGGACTGCAGTCGCTTCATCTCATCAACGGAAAGCCGCCGGTTCTCCCAATGGAATGGACCGCAAGCAGACCCGGGACTGGCAGATAGAGTCCAAGATGCTCGTGCTTTCGCAAGTTTGAGCAAGAAACTCCAGTAGCGCGTGCGCCAGCCAAATATCGGAAGCCCACCGCCACGCGACGTATGCCACAAATAGTTCTGCCCCTCGGGGATTGTTGGGAGCAAATCGGCCCATCTGCCCCCAACGGACAAGTCATCTGAACCTTGATACGGCAAATCGGTGAATGCCGCCCATGCGCTAACGTGAGGTCTTTCCACGGAACCATGAGTCGCGAGCGGAAACTCAAACTTATGCCCCGCACGATGAGCAACGATGAACACACGTTTACGACTCTGGGGGACCCCGTAGTCCGCGGCATCCAAAAGCCCAACCACGGGTACGTAATTGGACCGGCAAGAACGATTAATTGCGTTGAATCTTGTGAGAATTCTCTGCAGGCCTTCATCCTTTCCTTTGAACGCGAGCCCAGGCACATTCTCAATCAGCACGACTTGCGGCAAGAGGTCTTCTACTACGTTGAACAAGCCATCAATTGTACCTGCGCGGGCGTCTTTGAGCCTCGCAGCATCGCCAGTAACCCAGTAACCGGCTTTTGAAAACGGTTGACAAGGCGGCCCGGCAACAACCATATCAACCTGACCAGTTCGCAGACCGGAAAACTTCTTAATCTTCTGCCCCGTCCAAAGAGAGACGTCACCCTCGCTCGGAACCGTCCAATCACGATTCTTTCTCAAGACTCGCTGACATATTGGGTCGAAGTCAAGTGCAAATCGGGTAGAGAAGCCCGCACACTCGAACCCATAATCGATACCGCCAGCGCCGGAAAACAGACTAACCAGGTTCACTTCAAAGCACCGCCTGGCGAACTACAGGCCCTCCTACTGTGATCATGCGGCCACCTCTTGTAGTGTTGTTTCGATCCATGTCGCGATTTCTTCCGCAAAATCGGACGGAAGCCGGCTTCGCTCGGTACCACGAAGTAGCCTTGGCCGATCCAGAAGCACACCAGCTTCCGCACTTGTTTCATGCCATTCTTCATCCGGGGGAAAAACGCCAGGAACAGCAAACGCGGTAATGGGAGCTGCAGCCCAATGAATGTATTGCTTCCAGGAGGTCAGCGGAATACCGCTTGTCTTGCCACGCCAGTTTTCCCCTATAGCGCATTGCAACAGACCAACGACCTGACTCGATCGACCGTCATGGGGCAACCAGAAAACCACATCGACACCCCTATCCTTATACTTCGCCGCAGGTGATTCAACAAATCTTTCGTTTAGCTTCTCACAGAGGACTCTTAACCGATCGGCAATTGCAACCGGCGTATCGGGCAGAACGGGCCACCCGAAGCAATAACTTTGCGCACCGAAGACTCCCTGTACAGCGAAAGTCGTGAACCGCTCAAAAAGCTTGGCGTTAATGGAAGCACTGCGAGTACCGAAGAGAGCGAAAAGCAGCAATGCCTTGTACTCCAATGGAGAATCCCCCTCAAGCCTCCGAACCAAGCTTGATGAGACTTCGTAGTATGGAGTCGAATACAGACTCTCACGCCGACGAAGTTCCAACATTACTGAACTGATAAACGCCTCTGGCGGCTCATTCCCCTGGAGCGCTTCAATCGTGTTGGATATCAGACTCTTTGAGACAACATCTTCCTCTCCGCTCGCGAGAACCAACTCAACCCAATCTGCCACATCATAAATGGAATCGAGGCTTGGCAACTCAATCACGAGACGGCTCCAAGGTTCTTGCAAGATTCGCGACTGAGCTTGCCAACTTCTTGACTTGAGCCTTTACATCATCAGTTGCGTGCCGATGAGCGACCGCAAGTGCGTTTTCCACACTGCGATTAGCTCTAGCCAATGCACGAAGAACCAATTGCTCTTCGCCGTTTGTGTACTCGTAGGCATCCTGCAGGGGTCGACCACTTCTCAATGCTGAGGTGGCCTCTTCGCTTGCCAAGACTGGCGCGAGATAGTTCGTAATGTCGCGAGACTCTCGAATTATTGGTATCGATCTATTGGATTCCCCAAACATCCACCTTAGGAGTTCCCCGAGCCGCTCGAGTTTGTCATCTGCAATCGGACTTAGAACATTCTCCACCTTAGACGCCGCGGGCAGGCCGAGATACTGGCGTACCGGCCTCTGGTTCAGACCCAGAAGCAAGAATGAGAAATTGTCCTTTGCGAGGCTAATGTCGTAATCCAACTCCACTGCAGCCTGATTGAGAGCAGAGAAAGCGACGGCACTCTGGCGAATAGCCCTGTTTCTATCGCCCAACTCCCGCTCAACCTCTTGGACTGTCCCTCCAGAATTAAGCAGATTCCAGATGTACCGAGCCTTGGCATACGAATCCCATTTCCGGGTACCGGTGATGTGCCGAACACCGAGATAGGGGACAACTTCCGAACGCGTCGGATAAATAATTACTGGAAGAACTGCCAGATCACTAGCAACAGCGCCATCGATGCTAAGGTTCGTCAGCCTCAACCGCTGACGCAAAGAAGCATCAGTTAGGATCTTGGCGGCGGTGAGCCGACGGTTCCCTTCTGCGACCACGAACGTGCGATGCGGCTCTGCAAGAGCGTCTTCCAGCCGCTGGCGATCCTTATGCAGCGGGTTTGAATATGCCGCGAGGTCTACAGCTGAGACTGGCTCAGATGGGAACGCGACTAACGGCTCTTCATCGAAATAACCGTTCTGGCCCATCGAGTGCAAGAGTTCGTCAACGTCGAAGCTCTCATAGAGAACTTCAATCAGTTTTTGTTCCGACTGCCCCACCGCCTCATCCGGCAGTCTAGGATTATTAGGATCTAGCGTGAGGCGACCAATCTCTACATCGAGTAGAGGGCGCTTTTTTCCGCCGCCGGGAATTTCGTTAACGGGCATCGTTATTGACCTTCGTGATGACCAAACTACATATTCCGCCGATACTCCCCACCCACCTCATACAGCGAATGGCTGATCTGCCCAAGGCTGTGGGTCTTCACCGCTTCGATCAGCGCGGCGAACAGGTTTTCGCGCTTGCGGGCGGTGGATTGGAGGTAGGCCAGGGCTGAGGCTGGTTGCCCCCTCTCCCCCTGCCCCTCTCCCACGAGGGGAGAGGGGAGAACGGCGGCGTTGCGGTTCTCCTGGTAGCTGCGCACGTTGGCGATCTGCTGGCCCTTTTCTTCTTCGGTGCTGCGGATCAGTTCGATGGTGGTGGTGATCTCGCCGCCGTGGTCCTTGCCGAGGTAGGTGTTGACGCCCACCAGGGGCAGGCTGCCGTCGTGCTTCTTGTGTTCGTAGTACAGGCTTTCTTCCTGGATCTTGCCGCGCTGGTACATGGTGTCCATGGCGCCCAGCACGCCGCCGCGCTCGCTGATGGCTTCGAACTCCTTGTAGACGGCCTCTTCCACCAGGTCGGTGAGCTGGTCGACCACGAAGCTGCCCTGCCAGGGGTTCTCATTGAAGTTCAGCCCCAGCTCTTTGTTGATGATCATCTGGATGGCCACGGCGCGGCGCACGCTCTCTTCGGTCGGCGTGGTGATGGCCTCGTCGTAGGCATTGGTGTGCAGGCTGTTGCAGTTGTCAAACAGGGCGTACAGGGCCTGCAGCGTGGTGCGGATGTCGTTGAACTGGATCTCCTGCGCGTGCAGTGATCGGCCTGAGGTCTGGATGTGGTACTTCAGCATCTGGCTGCGCTCGTTGGCGCCGTAGCGCTCGCGCATGGCGCGGGCCCAGATGCGGCGGGCCACGCGGCCGATGACGGTGTACTCCGGGTCCATGCCGTTGCTGAAGAAGAAGCTTAGGTTGGGCGCGAAGTCGTCGATCTTCATGCCGCGCGCGAGGTAGTACTCGACAATCGTAAAGCCATTACTGAGCGTGAAGGCCAGCTGCGAGATCGGGTTCGCCCCGGCCTCGGCGATGTGGTAGCCGGAGATGCTCACCGAATAGAAGTTGCGCACCCGTCGGTCGACGAAGTACTGCTGGATGTCGCCCATCATCCGCAGCGCGAACTCGGTGCTGAAGATGCAGGTGTTCTGCGCCTGGTCCTCTTTCAGGATGTCGGCCTGCACGGTGCCTCGCACGGTGCTGAGCGTCTCGGCCTTGATGCGGGCGTAGGTTTCCGCGTCCAGCACCTGGTCGCCGGTGACGCCCAGCAAGCCCAGGCCGAGGCCGTTGTTGCCTTCGGGCAGGCCGCCGGAATACACCGGGCGCATGCGACCTTCGTAGAGCTTGGCGATGGTCTTCTGTGCTTCGGCCCATCGAGCTTCGTCGGCCTTCAGGTACTTCTCCACCTGCTGGTCGATGGCGGTGTTCATGAACATCGCGAGGATGATCGGCGCGGGGCCGTTGATGGTCATGCTCACGCTGGTGGTGGGCGCGCACAGGTCGAAGCCGGAGTACAGCTTCTTCATGTCGTCCAGAGTTGCGATGGACACACCGCTGTTGCCGATCTTGCCGTAGATGTCCGGGCGCTCGGCCGGGTCTTCGCCGTACAGGGTGACGCTGTCGAAGGCGGTGGACAGGCGTGCGGCCGGCTGGCCGAGGCTCAGGTAATGGAAGCGGCGGTTGGTGCGCTCCGGCGTGCCCTCGCCCGCGAACATGCGGATGGGGTCTTCGCCGCTGCGGCGGTAGGGGTAGACGCCGCCGGTGTAGGGGTAGTGGCCGGGCAGGTTTTCCTTGCCCAGGAACACCAGCAGCTCGCCCCAGCTCTTCCACTTGGGTGCGGCGATCTTCGGGATCTTCTGGTGGCTCAGCGATTCGCGGTAGTTCTCGACGCGGATGACCTTGTCGCGAACGGTGTATTCGTTGAACTCGTCGGTGACGGACTTGAGCCGCTCGGGCCAGGCGCGGAGCAGCTTCAAGTTCTCGCTGCTGAGGGATTGGACGGCGTCGTTGTAGCGCTGGCGGAGGGTTAGGAGGGTGCGGTCGGGCTCAATGCGAGCCCCTCCCCCAATGGGGGAGGGGTTGGGGAGAGGGTTCGGGTGTTGGACGGTCTCTGGGCTTGCCGGACCCTCTCCCCCAACCCCAACCTTCGCTTCGCTCGGGCTCAGCGCGCCATGAGCTCCCACCGGGAGCTCATCAGCGGCACGCTTCGCTCCATTGGGAGAGGCGAGCAAAGCAGAGGCGTCGTACAGCTCCAACGGCCTCGGCAGCAGCGGGTCCTCCAGCTCGCGCAGCGCCTCGTACACGCTCTGCGCGCGGCTGGCGATTTCGCTCTGCTTTTCGATGCCGTGGTTGATCGCCCTGCCCTGCTCGGCGATCTCCGCCAGATAGCGGATGCGTGCGCCGGGGATCAGCACGGTGGCGCGGGGTTCCTTGAGGCTGACATCCACCTTCGGATGGAAGTCGCAGCGCGAGCTCGCCGCACCCTGCTCTGCCACTCCCGACTCCCGAGCAACGAATCCCATCTTTGCCGCCAACAGGCGGCAAAGATTCGCAAACATCCAGCTCACGCCCGGGTCGTTGAACTGCGAGGCAATCGTCGGGTAGACGGGCACCTCTTCATCCGGCATCTGGAAGGCCACGCGGTTGCGCTTCCACTGCTTGCGCACGTCGCGCAGGGCGTCTTCGGCGCCGCGGCGGTCAAATTTGTTCAAGATCACCAGCTCGGCGAAGTCGAGCATGTCGATCTTCTCGAGTTGGCTGGCCGCGCCATAGTCGCTGGTCATCACGTAGACCGGGAAGTCGACCAGGTCGACGATCTCGGAATCGCTCTGGCCGATGCCGGCGGTCTCCACCAGCACGAGGTCGTAGCTCAGGCCGCGCAGGAAGGCGATGCAGTCCTTCAGCACGGCATTGGTGGCGACGTGCTGACGGCGCGTGGCCATCGAGCGCATGAACACGCGCTTCGAGCGCAGCGAGTTCATGCGGATGCGGTCGCCCAAGAGTGCACCACCGGTGCGGCGGCGCGTGGGGTCGACCGAGATCACCGCGATGCGCATCGCCGGGAAGTGCTGCAGGAAGCGGTTGATGATCTCGTCGGTGACCGAGCTCTTGCCCGCACCGCCGGTGCCGGTGAGGCCGACCACCGGGGTCTTGCCGCCGGCCAGCTGCCAGCCCTTGCGCAGGGCGGCCAGCTCGGCCTCGGGGATGGCGCCTTCTTCAATCGCGGAGAGCATGCGGCCGACGGCGATCTCGTCGTCCGGTGTCACCGCGGCGGGCTTCTGCGTGCTCAGCCTGGCTTTGGTCGTGCGGGCGACCAGGTCTTCGATCATGCCGACCAGGCCCATCGCCATGCCGTCGTTCGGGTGGTAGATGCGCTCCACGCCGTAGGCCTGCAGCTCGGCGATTTCCTCAGGCGTGATGGTGCCGCCGCCGCCGCCGAACACGCGGATGTGGCTGGCGCCGCGTTCTTTCAGCATGTCCACCATGTACTTGAAGTACTCGGTGTGGCCGCCCTGGTAGCTGCTGAGCGCGATGCCGTCGGCGTCTTCCTGCAGGGCCGCGCGCACCACGTCCTCGACCGAGCGGTTGTGCCCGAGGTGGATGACTTCAGCGCCCTGCGACTGGATCAGCCGGCGCATCACATTGATGGCGGCGTCGTGGCCGTCGAACAGGCTGGCGGCGGTGACGAAGCGCAAGGGCGATGCGGCGGACGCGCTGTCGTCGGCGGGCAAGCGGCTGGCGGGAGTGCTCATCGGGGGGCCTCGATGCGGGGTTCGCGAAGCCCGCCATTGTACGCGGGCGGCTGTGAGGCACCCCTGCCGAGCGTTGACTTGCCGGCCTTTGCACCCTGCGCAGAGGTACGGGCTTTCAGCCGACGCGAACGCGGGTGGGAACCCCACCGACACAAACACCCCGCGATGGGCGGCACATCGTCGCGATGCGCCGCCCATCCACACTCACATGACGGTGCAGCTGTAGGTCCAGCCGTCGTTGGCGCAGTACCAGGTTTCGGTCAGCAGCCAGCCGTCGGGGTAGCAGGTGAATACAAAACGGACACCGTTGCCGTTGGCATCCATGTTCTCGGTGGCGGTCACCGCGCCCTGATTCTCCGGCCCGCAGGCATAGGGGGGCTCGAAGGGGTTGGCCTGAGCGGCACCGCCGACGCCAGCGGCAAGAACGAGGGAAGCAACGGTCAACACGAGGGATTTCATGAGCGAGATCTCCAAGGAATGGGATGGGCGGGCGGCGATGTGTGCCTCCGACGCGGGCAGTCGCGTCGGAGCCCAGAACCTTCGTGGCTTTCTCAAGTGCGGGCAAGCTGTCATATCTGACAATGCCCGCGGCCCACTGACACGCCTGGAACAAGGCTGAAGTTTCAGCCTTGCCCTACAGCCATCTGGGCAGCACGAAGGCCAGGGCCAGCGCTGCCGGCAAGGCCTGGATGAAGTAGATCTTCCGGCTCGCCGTCGCCCCGCCGTACAGGCCCGCGACCAGTACGCAGGCCAGGAAGAACACCTGCACATCCAAGCCAGCGTCGCCCTGCCACAGGCCCCAGAACAGGCCCGCGGCCAGAAAGCCGTTGTACAGCCCCTGGTTGGCGGCCAGCACCTTGGTCGCAGCGGCCTTCTCGGCGCTCATGCCGAAGGCGCGGCGCCCGCGCGGCGTGTCCCAAAGAAACATCTCCAGCACGAGGATGTAGACGTGCAGCAGGGCGATCAGCCCGACCAATGTGGTTCCGACCCATTGCATTGCGCTCTCCCTTCCTGCGTGGACACTGCAGGGATGATCGCCGATCGCGTTGCCTGCGTGTCATGGCGAAAGCGATCCCGCGCGTCACGCCGGGGCTTCGTATCCATCGTAGGGCTGCCCTGGGCGACACTGTCGCCTCCCGCCAGCCCGTGAATCCGACGAGACGCGCATGAGCACAGCACTGCCGATCACCGCCCCTCGCCCGCCCGAGGATCGCCTGCACCTGATGGACGCCCTGCGCGGCTTTGCGCTGCTCGGGATCCTGCTGATGAACATCGAGTTCTTCAACCGCTCGGTGCACGACTTCATGAGCGGCATCGACACCTCGCCCGGCGCCGCGGGCACCGCCGCGTGGCTCGTCTACGTGTTCGTGCAGGGCAAGTTCTGGGTGCTGTTCTCGCTGCTGTTCGGCATGGGCTTCGCGCTGATGCAGGATCGCCTCGAGGGCTCGGGCCGCCCGTTCGGTTGGCTGTACTTCCGACGCACGCTCGCACTGATGGCCTTCGGGCTGCTGCACATCGTGCTGCTGTGGCCGGGCGACATCCTGTTCGCCTACAGCCTCACCGCGCTGATGCTGATGGCCTTTCTGCAGGTGCGCGGGGTGGCGGTGCTGGTCACGGGGCTGGGCCTGTACTTCGGCGTCTCGGCCCTGTGGGTGCTGCTGGGCTGGGCCATGGGCTTCATGCCCGAGGAGGCGAAGGCGCAGATGGCGGCCGAAATGGGCGATTCGGTCGCGCTGGGGGCGGCCTCCGATCGCCTCTATGCCATCGGCAGCTACCTTGAAGTCAGCCTGCACCGCGCCGAGGAGTACTTCACCGTGATGCTGCAGACGGTGCTGATGTTCCAGGTGCCGATGGCCTTGGGCGTGTTCCTGCTCGGCGCCTGGCTGCTGCGCTCGGGTCGCATCCAGAACGCGCAGAACCATCGGCGCTTCTGGTGGCTGACCCTGGTCATCGGCGCCCTGCTCGGCGCCGTGTTCATCCGCGCCAGCCTTGCCGTGGGCGTGAGCTTCGACCTCGAGACCGGCCTGGGCGAGGCGCTGCTCGCCGCAGGCCTGATGAGCCTGGGCAGCTTGCCGCTGTCGATGGCCTACCTCGCCGCGTTCGTGCTGCTGTTCCAGACCGGCCTCGGCGCGCGCGCGCTCAGCGTGCTGGCGCCCGCTGGCCGCATGGCGCTGACCAACTACCTGCTGCAGTCCCTGGTCTGCAGCCTGCTGTTCTACGGCTACGGCCTGGGCTGGTACGGCGAGGTCGATCGCTGGGGCCAGGTGCAGATCGCCCTGTGTCTCTTTGCGGCCCAGGTCGCTGTGTCGCCGCTGTGGCTGCGCTACTTCCGCTATGGCCCCTTGGAATGGCTGTGGCGCGGACTCACGTACGGGCACCTGCCACCCTTACGACGGATCTGAGAATGCCGCCATCGACGCTTTTCCGGGTGTTCGCGCGAGCGCTTCTGCTGCTGTTGACGGGGATGGGCGTGCTCGTCGCGCCGGAGAGTCGAGCGCAGTTCGCAGACCCCGACTACCGCGCCGCCCTGCTGGAACTGGGACAGCGCGACCAAACGTTTCGAACCGGCCTGCAGAGCTGCAACGCAGGGCGGACCGAGGACGCTCGCGCCTGCGGGCAGCGCATGCGCGCCGGCGATGTCGAGAACATGGCCCGATTGCACGCGCTGCAATGGCAGCACGGTTGGCCGCTGACGAGTCGCGTGGGCGAGGACGCGGCGTTCAACGCCTTCCTGGTGATCCAACACGCGCATCCCGGCATCCAGGCCGCGGCCCTGCCCGCGGTGAGCTTGAGCGTTCTGCAAGGCGAGCTGAGGCCCGCCGCGCTCGCTCTGCTGACGGATCGCGTGCGGGTGCGTGCAGGCTTGCCGCAGCTCTACGGCACGCAGTCGTTCAGGATGTCGCAGTGGTCGGTCTGGCTCCGCGCGCCGGTTCATGCGCCGGAGCAGCTCAACGAGCGGCGGCGCGCACTCGGGCTGCCGCCGCTGCGCTGAAGCTCGACCCACACCGCTGCCAACGCGCGGCCACGGCACCTGCCCCGCGCTTGAGCCCGCAAACGCGGGCTGGGCGACACGCACCAGCGGCAGCGCGCGACGATCCGCAAGCTCGCGGCATGGATACGGCGATGCCGCGGGCACGGCGGCGCGCCGGGGGCCCGTCGATTCCAGAGCGCTGCAAACGCGTCTCGCCCGCCGGCAACGGAGCCCGGCGATACACCTGCCTGGGCCCTACGCTGTCGTGGAGCGGCGGCGCAAAACTTGCAGAGCGGCTGCGTCGACGCGGACAGGGGACGGACGGTCGTGCAGCGGCCCTCCAAACACGAGACGGTGATTTCAACGCGAATGAGCCACTGGCGCTCGGGCGTCGGTCGGCGCTTGGCCTTGAACGTGGTGCTGTTCAGCCTGCTGGTGGCCGTTTGTTTGTCCGCGCTGCAGGGCTTTGTCGAGCGGCGCGCCGAGCTGCGCCTGCTGGAGACCCGCGTCGCCGAGATCATGGACAGCTCCGGCAATGCGCTGGCCCTGGCGGTGTGGAATCTCGATCGCGATCAAGTCGAGCTGCTGCTCAAGGGCATCGCTTCGCTGCCGGACGTGATGCGAGTAGAGCTGGAACAGGGCGATGCGGGCTGGTTCGGTGACGGCCGGCCGATCGAGATCGGCGTCGCCACCGACGACAAGGCGCTGCACTGGGATCGCTCCATCCAGTACGAGCGCGACGGCAGCTCGCGGCTGCTGGCGCGGCTTCGGATCAGCTTCGATCTGGCGGCCATCGAGGAGCGACTGCTGGAGCGGGCACTGCGCGGCATGGCGGCCCAGGTGGCGCTGTCGCTGCTGATCGCCGCCTTTCTGCTGTGGGTGGTGAATCAGACGGTGACTCGGCACCTGGTGCGCCTGGCCGAGCTGGCGGGCAGCTACGACCTGCGAAGCGCGCCGACCAGCTTCGACATCGGCCGCCCGCGGCGCGGGCCTGAGGACGAGCTGGATCGGGTGGTCAGCGCGTTGGAGGGCATGCGCCGCAATCTGGAGGAGGCCTATCGCGATCTGGCCCTGGTGAACCAGACCCTGGTGAGTGACATGACCGCGCGCAAAGAGGCCGAGCGCGCTGCCGCCCACATGGCGCGCCACGATGCCCTGACCGGCCTGCCCAACCGTCGTCTGTTGATCGAGCGGCTGCAGGTGGCCTTGGATGTCTCGGAGTCGACCCACCAGCAGGGCGCCCTGCTCTTCATCGATCTCGACAACTTCAAGCAGCTCAACGACGCTCGCGGCCACTCGATCGGTGATGCCGTCCTGATCGAGATCGCGCATCGCTTGAGCGCGCACCTGCCGGAAGGAGCCACCGTCGCGCGCATGGGTGGCGACGAGTTCCTCGTGCTGCTGACCGGGCTGGACGAACAGGCCAGCCTGTCGGCCTTGCGCGCCTCCGCTGAAGCCCAACGCGTCAAGCTGCGCATCGCCGAACCGGTGGCCCTCGGCGGCGAGCTGTTCCGGCTGCGGGCGAGCATCGGCATCGCGCTGTTTCCCTCCGACGGCAGCGACATCGAGAGCCTGATCCGACACGCCGACAGCGCGATGTACCAGGCCAAGTCTGAAGGCCGCAACCAGGTGCGGCTGTTCCAGCCCAGCCTGGTCTCGCAGGTCGAGCAGCGCCACGCGATGGAATCCGATCTCAGGGAAGCGCTCGAACTGGGGCAGTTCCAGCTGCACTACCAGCCGATCGTCGATGCGCAGAAGCAGCTGGTCGGCGCCGAAGCTCTGCTGCGCTGGACTCACCCCAGGCGCGGGCGTGTCCCGCCGGGGGAATTCATCCCGCTGTGCGAAGAGTCGGGTCTGATCGTCGACGTGGGCAACTGGGTGATCGGCGAAGCCGTCTCGCACCTGGTGCGCTGGCGGCAGCTGGGCCTGCTGGCGGACGACCAGTACCTCAGCATCAACATCAGCCCGCGCCAGTTCCGCCAGAGCGACTTTGTCGAGCTGCTGGCGCAGCGCCTGGAGGCCGCCGGCGTCGCTCCCGGCCAACTGGCGCTGGAGATCACCGAGGGCTCGGTGATCGGTGACTCCGACGAGGCCCTGCTGAACCTGCAGCGGCTGCGTGCCGCCGGCTTCCGTCTGCTGATCGATGACTTCGGCGTGGGCTACTCATCGCTGTCGTACCTCAAGCGACTGCCGGTGCACGGCATCAAGATCGATCAGAGCTTCGTGCGCGATATCAGCACAGACCCCAGCGACGCCGCCCTGGTGCAGTCGCTGATCGCCATTGGCACCCACTTCCATCTCGGTGTGATCGCGGAAGGCGTGGAGTCGGAAGCGCACTTCGCCCCGCTCCGGGAGATGGGCTGCGGCCATTTCCAGGGCTACTTCTTCGGTCGACCGCAGGCGACGGAGGAGTTCGAAGCGACTTGGCTCGCTTGCAGCCGACAGCGCGTTTAGGCGCGCCGAGCCCCGAGCGACCCGCCCTGACCGCGCTGCGCGCGCCTTGAACCCGTCGAACCCTCACTCGCTGCAGGCGGCACCCTGCGCCGCGCGGCTGGCGGCCAACGACAGCACGCGCAAAGCGGATCGCTTCGCCCATGCGCTCTGGTGAGCGCGGGCCGTCGGCTGCTGGCCCGACAACGCGCCGACGGCACAGACCTTGCCTGTCAGATCTTGCAGGGTGGTACCAGAGAGGCGCGCACGACGGCAGGGCCACGGCCGCGCATCACGAGCGAAGCATCAGGGGTATGCGGCTTACTGGGGGCTCGACATGCGCAGTGTTCTAAACCGCCTGGCGGTCCGCATGGGCATCGCGACGCTGGCTGTGTTTCTGCTGGTGTTCGGACTGGCCAGCGTGTATAGCTCACGCAGCATCCGCGCCGAGTTCGAAGAGCGCAACGCGCAGCAGCTGCAGGCGCTGGAGCAGCGCCTGGCGCTCACCCTGGTCGAGCCGCTCTGGAACCTCGACATCGAATTCGCTCGCCAGATCACCTCGGTCGAACTCAGCGACCCGGCCCTGGTATCGCTGAAGCTGGAGGACGCCGGCGGCCAGGCTCTGTTCGAGCTCTCCAACCCTGAGGCCGACCCGGGACAGAACACCGAGACGCGGAGCATCGAGATCAAGCGCGAAGGCGAGCCGATTGGCCGCGTCGTGCTTCAGGTCGGCGATGGGCCGATGCAGATCGAGCTGCGCAACCAGGCCCGCGAGGACCTGCTCAAGCTGGGTGCGGTCGGATTCTCGATCGCCATCGCTCTGCTCGCGCTGCTGAGCCGCTTGGTGACGGGGCCGGTCAGCCGGATGGTCAAGTTGCTCACAACGCTGTCCGACCCCGGTTCGAGCAGCGCTGCACGTCGCGATGCCGATCAACGCGTGCGTGCGCTGCAGCAGCGCTATGCGCGCTCGCACTCGGAGATCGGCCAGCTGGCGCGCGCCCTGGGCGGCTTCGTCGAGCTGTTCGCACGGTCGAAAGCGGCCGCTGAGGCCGCGCAGCGCGCCGAGCAAGGCCTGCGCTGCGCCGGTGCGCCGCTGCTTCTGGTCGATGTGAGTGGCCGCGTGCTGCTGGCCTCGGAGGCGATGCGTCGCTACCTGACCCAGCATCCGCCGGTGGCCACGATCCTCGGTTTGGACCCGGTGAGCGTCGACAACGCGGTGCTCGCGCCCGACCGCACGGTTCTGCCCTTGCCGGCGATCTCCGAGCTTGCTGGGGATCATGCGGTCGATGCGGACTTGGGAGGACGGGTGGGCGAGATCACCCTGAGCCCGGTCCGCGACAGCAGCGGCGAACGCATCGGCGCCCTGCTGCAGTGGCGCGATCTCACCGAAGCGCGCCAGCGCGCCGCGCAGGAGCAGCGTCTGGCCGGCGATGTGGCGCGGGTGGTGGCCGAAGCGCGCGCGGGCAACCTGAGCGCCCGCATCGAGACGCGCGACAGCGGGTTCGTCGGCGCGCTTGCCGATGGGGTCAACGGCCTGCTCGATGGCATCTCGGAAACCTTCCGACAGATCGAGCGGCTGCACCAGGCGCTCGCCGAGGGCCAGCTGTACGCGCGCATCGAAGCTCGCCACTGGACCGGCGCCTTCGCCAGCCTGCGCGACAACGCCAATGCCGCGCTGATCAGCCTCAACACCCTCGTGACGACGCTGCGCGACCGCGTCGGCGACTCGGCCGGCCGCGCCAGCGAGATTCGCCACGCCACCCTGGACCTGGCCGCTGCCATCGAACGCCAGGCGGCTTCGCTCGAACAGACCGCCGCGAGCATGCGCGAGATCAACGAAGGCGTAAGCGAAACCGCGGGCCGCGCTTCCGAGGCCGCGCAGCAGTCGAGCCGCGCCGACCAGGCTGCGGTGCAGAGTGCGCGTCTGCTCGGCGATGTGCTCGGCCGGATGGGCGGGCTGCGCAGCACCAGCGAACGCATGCGCGAGATCACCCAGCTCATCGACGGCATCGCCTTTCAAACCAATCTGCTCGCGCTCAACGCGGCGGTGGAGGCCGCACGTGCCGGCGAGGCGGGACGTGGCTTTGCCGTCGTCGCCAGCGAAGTGCGCGAGCTGGCCAACAAGACCTCGGGCAACGCTGGCGACATCCGCCGGATGCTGGAGCACAACGACAGCAGCATCCGCGAGATCTCCGGCCTGACCGAGCAAACCCACCGGGCCATCGGGGACCTGGTCAACGCGATCAGCGCGACCCGCGCGCTGGCTGAGGACATCGCAAAGTCGACGCGAACGCAGACCCAGAGCGTGAGTCAGGTCGACGCGGTGATCCAGGACCTCGACCAGATCACCCAGCAGAACGCGGGCGTGGCCGAGCGCACCTCCACCGCAGCGGCGAGCATCGACACCTCTGCACAGACCGCGCAGCGCCTGCTGGACGAGTTCTACACCCGCCCGCCCGCGGAAAGCCGCTGAAGCACGCCCCCAACCCTGCCCGATCCGGGTACTGCTGGAGTGAAGCCGATGAGCATGTTGCGAAGCTTTGTGTTGGCACTTGTGCTCTCTGCCGTGAGCGCGCAGGCGTGGTCGCAGGACAAGGTCATCCGCCTGACCAGCCTGGACTGGCCGCCCTACTCCGGCGAGAAGCTCGATCAGCAGGGCGCCAGCGTTGCGGTGGCGCGCGCCGCCGCCGAAGCCATGGGCTACACGCTGGAAGTGCGCTTCCTTCCGTGGGCACGCGCCGTGGCGGTGGCTTCGGATGCGAGCAGCGGCGTGGTCGGCTATTTCCCCGAGTACCACTCTGAAGATGTCGCGGCCCGCTTTCTGCTCTCGGATCCCATCGGCTCGGGCCCGCTCGGCTTCGCCGAGCGACGCAGTGCGCCGGTGGCCTGGAGCAGCCTGGCCGACCTCAAGGCCGTGGCCATCGGCACCGTACGCGACTACGTCAACACCGCCGAGTTCGATGGCATGGCCGCCGCCGGCGAGCTCAAGGTCGAGCCCGTCAACGACGATGCGACCAATCTGCGCAAGGTTGCAGGCGGGCGGCTGCCGCTGGCGGTGATCGACCGCAACGTCATGGGCTACCTGCTGGCGAATGATCCCGGCTTGAAGGCCCAGGCCAGTGCGCTGCAGTTCAACGCGCGCCTGCTTGAGGACAAGCAGCTCTACATCGCGTTCCAACGGACGCCTGCCGGCCAGGAGGCCGCGCGGGTCGTCAACGAAGGGCTGAAGAAGATCGACCCCGCTGCCATCGCCGCACCATTCTTCGACTGAAGCCAAGGGAGGCTTGAACCATGCGCCACGTTCCGCTCGCACTCGCCCTCTGCCTCGCTGCCGCGCCCGCCAGCGCCAACAGCCTGAGCAGTACCTTCACGCTGGCCAGCGACTACCTGTTCGACGGCATCAGCCAGACCCAGAACGATCCCGCCTTCCAGGCCAGTCTCGATTACGGGATCGCGGGCTTCTATGCCGGCCTCTGGACCTCCAACGTCGATTTCGGACCCGGCGATCCTGCCGACCAGGAGATCGACATCTACGGCGGCTACGGCCAGAGCTACGACAGCGGCTGGGGCTGGACCGCGGGCTTTGCGCGCTACACCTACACCGGGGCGCCCTCGGGCTACGACTACACCGAGTGGACCGCCGGCCTGACCCTGCCCACCAGCACCACGCTGGCGGTCTGGGTCGCCGACGACGATGTGCTGGGCGGCGAAGCCTGGCGCGCCAAGGCCAAGCACAGCTTCGCGCTGCCCGGCGAGGTCTCGCTGGATCTCGAAGCCACCCGCACCGAGTACGACAACGACGGCTTCGGCGACTTCAATCACTACCAGGTCGGGGTCTCGCGCAGCTTCGGCCGCGTCAAGGCGTATCTGGGCTATGCCGACACCAACCTGCCCGCCGGCTCGCGGGTGGCCGCGAACGGCGATTCGCTGGTGGACGGTCGCGTGCTGCTGAGCTTGGCGACCACGGTGACCTGGTTCGAGTAGTCGGAGCGCCGCTTGCTGCGGCAGGCGAACGCATCGGATAGTGCGGGGCTGCGGTGCGAGACGCCGCAGCCCCACTTTCTGTCCGGTTCACCGCATGTCTGCCATCGAGTCGAATCCGAGCGAGCCCGCTGCACCCGGCCCAGGCGACCCGCTCGCCCAGCCGTTCACCCTGCCCTGCGGCGTCGTCCTCAAGAACCGCCTGTGCAAGACCGCGATGACCGAAGGCCTCGGCGATGCGCAGCTGCGCGCGACGCCCGAGCACGCGCGCCTGTACGCGGCCTGGGGCGCCGGCGGTGCGGCCCTCAACATCACCGGCAATGTGATGGTCGACCGCTTCGTGATCGAGCGGCCAGGCAATGTGGCGATCGACATCACCCACCCTCCCAGCGTCGATGCGGAAGCCCGGGCGCGCTTGCGCACCTGGGCCGAAGCGGGCACCCGCGACGGCGCCGAGCTGTGGATGCAGATCAGCCACGCGGGGCGTCAGTCGCCGCGCTATGCGACCCGCCAGCCCGTCGGGCCCTCCGCCGTCACGCTGGATCTGCTCGGCAGCTACAAGACCCCGCGCGCGCTCGAAGAGCACGAGATTCTCGACATCGTCCAGCGCTTCGGCGCGGCGGCGAAGATCGCTCAGGACTGCGGCTTCACCGGCGTGCAGGTGCATGGCGCGCACGGCTATCTCATCAGCAGCTTCCTGTCGCCGGTAACCAATCGCCGCGAGGACCGCTGGGGGGGCTCGGTCGAAAACCGCGCGCGCCTGCTGATCGAGTGCGTGCGAGCGGTGCGCGCACAGGTGGGCGCGGGCTTTCCGCTCTCGGTGAAGCTGAACTCCGACGACTTCCGCAAAGGCGGCTTCAGCCACGCCGACTGTCTCAAGGTGGTCGAGCTGCTCAACGCCGAAAGCATCGACCTGCTGGAAATCTCCGGGGGCACCTATGAGCAGCCGCGCCTGCTCGGCGTGGAAGGCCGCAGCGAGGATGCAGTGCAGGTGCGCAGCAGTACGCGCGTGCGCGAGGCGTACTTCCTGGAGTACGCCGAGGCCATCCGTCGCGTGGCGACGATGCCGCTGATGGTGACTGGCGGGTTTCGCACCCGCGAGGGCATGGCGGCGGCACTCGCTTCCGGCGCGCTCGATGTGATCGGCATCGCTCGCCCCTTCTGCACCCACCCGGCGTGCGCGCGTGAGCTGCTCAGCCATCGCATCGACCGCCTGCCGGCCTTCGAGCAGCAGCTGCATCTGGCGCCGCGCGGCTGGGCGTCGCCGGCCAGCCCGATCCTGCTGATGAAGATGATCAATGTGCTCGGCGCGCAGGGCTGGTACTACCAGCAGATGGACCGCATCGCCCGCGGCCGGCCGGTGGACCTCGAACGCGGCATGCTGCGCAGCTTCCTGCGCTACTGGTGGGACGATCTCGGACGGGCGCTGCGCCTCAAGCGTTGAGGCGCGGGCGGCGGGAGCGGGGGCGCCGAGGCACTTGTGCTCTTCAGGCTCGCGTATCGAGCAAGCCGCCCAGCAGCTCGTCCTGGGCCTTCAGCACTTTGACGTTGGCGGCAAAGGCCTGGCGCGCTTCGATCGAATAGACGAGGTCGGTGCTGAGGCCATCGCCGCTCTGCGGCTCGGCATCGCGCAGCAGACGAGCGCTGACGCCGCCCCCGGGCTGCTCTCGGCTGTCGACCTGGAAGCGCCGGAAATCGGTGCTCTCGCGGTTGGCGATGTTGCTGGCCGCCGCGGTCAGCCGGGTTTGCGCGGCGGCCATGCCGGAGCGGGCAATGCTGGCGATATCGCTCATGCGGTCCTCGCGGGACGAAACCTGGACGCCAGCCTAGCGGCCGATCGCCCCCAAAACTTGAGGGCGATCGGCAGTTCGTGACTACGGGGTGGCTTCAAAGCCGTTTGCGAACACAGCCACCGGGTTGCTGCGGATGCCGTTCAAGCGGTTGAGCGTATTGCCCACGATGGCGTAGAGCTCACCGTCCTCGCCTTCACCAAAGCTGGTGAGGCCCGAGCCCAGGTCCTGCATCTCGCTGGCCGGATGGGCGAAGCCGGTCTGCGTCGGCTGCGCCACCCAGATGAAGGCGCTGCAGTAGTCGCCGTAGTAGTAGCGCCCCTGGGCCGCCAGCACCGGCCCGCGGTAGCGGAAGCCGCCGGTGACCGAACACTGCGGCGAGGTGCGCGCGTAGTCCAGCGCGGGCTCGGTGAAGGCCACGACAGGCGCGCCGCAGTTGGCGTGCAGCACGATGCCCTCGCGGCAGCGCCAGCCGTAGTTGCGTCCGCCCGCGCCTGCGGGTTCGAAGTTGATCTCCTCGCGCGCGCCCTGCCCCACGTCGCCCATCCAGAGATCGCCGGTCTCGCGATCGAAGCTGAAGCGCCAGGGGTTACGCACGCCGTAGGACCAGACCTCGTCGCAGGCCGCAGCCAAGGTACCCGTCAGGCCGGGATTGCCCGTCGGGACGCCGTAGACGGCCGGATGTGCGGTGCGCGGACGACCACAGAGCTGCCCGCTGCCCACGGCGGTGGTGGTGTCGACGTCCATCCGCAGGAACTTGCCGAGCAGCGCGCGGGAATCGGCATTGCCGCCGTTGGCGGTGAAGTTGGCGTCGACCGCACAGTCGCCGCTGCCGTTGAGATTGGCCGGCGCCAGCACCTGGCCGCGATCGCAGGGGTCGCCGCCGCTGCCGCCGTCGCCCAGCCCGAAGTAGAGGTAACCGTCAGGCCCGAAGGCGATGTGGCCACCGTTGTGGTTGCTGAAGTCCTGGTCGGCGCGCATCACCACGGTGCAAGTGGCAAGGTCCTGCGTGCTCAGCACATCGGCTGCGGGGTTTGAGGCCGTGTAGCGCAGCAGCATGGTGTCGCCATTGGCATCGGTGATGCTGATGAAGACGCGGCCGTTGCTGGCGAACTCAGGATGGAAGGCCACGCCCAGCAGACCGCGTTCGCCGCCGCTGGTGAAGCCGACCGTGGTCGGGCTGGAGTCGCCCGGGTAGGTGCACTGCAGGCTGGGATTGCTGACCCCCACATTGAGATAGGGCGTGGCCAGCAAAGCCCCGTTGCGAACCACGCGCAGCGCGCCAGTCTGCTGATTGACGAACAATCGCCCGCTGCCGTCCCCGGCGTGGGTGAGCCCGATGGGACCGCCGAAGCCGGTCAAGAAGCTCTCGAAGCGCGGCGGGTCGGGCACCACCTGCGCGAAAGCCAGGGCCGGAGCGAACAGCAAAGCGAGGGGTAAGCAGCGCGACATAGCGTTGAGGCCTTCAGTCAGGACGCGGCGCACGAGGTGCGCCGCGCGTAGCGGTGGCCCTTGCGGGGCGTGGATGGGGGAAACGCGTCAATGCCGTCGAGGCCCGCGGCACACGGCCGCACTCAAGCCATGAAGCCGAGGTTGGGCCCTTCGATGGCAACCAGGTTGCCGCTCATGTGCTGCAGGTTCGGGAAGATGGTCGAACGATCGACATCCGACAGCCCATACCAGCGCGCCAGCGTCGCCGCGTACTGGTCCGCGGACAGCGTCGGAATGACCTGGCCCCAGCCGGCATCGTCCGGATTGCTGGCCGAAGCCGCAAGACTGGGGAAGCGCCCGTAGAAGCGACCGCCCTGCACCGCTCCGCCAAACACGAGATGGTGCCCGCCCCAACCGTGATCGGTGCCGTCGCCATTGATCGACAGCGTGCGGCCGAACTCCGAAGCGGTGAAGGTGGTAACAGAGCTGCCCAGGCTCATCGCCGGGTTGTCCAGCACCTGGTAGAAGGCCATCACCGCCTGCGACAGCTGACGCAGCAGGCCCGGGTGATCTTCCAGCTGGCGATCGTGCGTATCGAAGCCGCCGAGACCGGCGTAGAACAGCTGCCGGCTCATCTGCAGGGTGTCGCGGGCGCGGATCATCCGCGCCACCATCAGCAGCTGCGCCGCCAGCCGCGGCAGCTCGGGCAGGCTGCTCGGGTTCCAGGTCAGGCCAAAGGCATCCCAGAACGGCCGGAACAGCACATCGTTGGCGGGCACGGTCGCCAGCGCTGCGACCACCTGGTCGGTTGTCTGCAGGGTGCGCCGGGTCTTCTGCGCGTAGGCACGCTCGAACGCGTGGGTCTGCGACTGATCGAGCAGCGCGTTGAAGGCGAGACAGCGACGGCGGTTCCAGCCTTGGCCGCCGTCGGCGCAGTTGGCCGCGCCGGTCTGGATGAAGCTGACCTGCTCCACCCCCTGCGAGGACATGAAGTAGGGCGCCACCTGCACGCCGGTCTGGAACACGTTGTCGCCGTCCAGCGACACGTTCATCGACAGCACCTGGTTGCTGTTGCTGGCGGCAAAGATGTCGGCAAGCCGACCGCCCCAGCCGGTGCGATCGGCCGCATCGGCCCGCGGGGTCTGCCAGAGCACGGTCTGGTCGGAGTGCGAGAACAGCTGCGCGGGGCGCGGCGTGCCGGCCTGCTGGTACAGGGCCTTGCTCATCGGTCGCACCAGCGGGCCCACGTTGGCGACGATGGCTGCGCGCCCGGCGTTGAACATCTGCTGGGTGCCGCTCATCTGCGGATGCAGACCGAACTGGCCGCCGCCCAGGGGCGCCACCGAGGGGTTCAAGGCCAGCAGCTGGTTCTGCGGCACGGCCAGCCCGCCGCGGCGCGCGGAGTAGACGCTGTAGTTGGAATCGCGCGGGACGACCATGTTGAAGCAGTCGTTGCCGCCGTGGAGGTAGATGCACACCAGCGCGCGGTAGTCGTTGCCGAGCAGCTTGGGCATGGCCGCCTGCGCCAGCTCCAGCTTGCCCAGCATCGATCCGAAGGCCGCGCTGGCGGCCGTGGCGCGCAGCGCGCGGTGGAGGAATTCGCGTCGATCGTTCCGGCTCATCTCACTTCTCCACCACGTACTCAGGCGAGGTCAGGATCAGCCACAGGGCATCCTGCACGCGCGCGCGCCGCTGATCGTTGTTGCTGCTGCCCATGCCATTCAAGTGGTTGACCAGCACAGTGCGCATCTGGCTGCTCATCCGCCCGCCCATGAACAGCAGGTTGTAGCGGTCGACCAGCGCGCCCGCATCGTGCGCGATCTGCATATCGCGATTGAGGTCCACCTTGACCGGGTCCCAGGTGCCGGTGTTCGAGCCCTGCCATGCCCAGAAGATCTTGGCGCCGATCTCGTTCGTCATGCGGGTGATGTAGGTGTCGGTGGTGATCTGGAACTCCGGCGCGAACAGGCCCAGCGAGGCGAGTTCGCCCGGCAGCTGGTAGTTCGGCAGGAAGAAGTTGAACACCGTGGGCGAGCTCAGCACCGACTGCGCGCCGTACTGGTCGGGCCATTCGCGGATGGCGCCGTCGCTTGACCGTGCGTCGAGTGCGCGCCAGAGCTGGGTCACGCGCAGCAGAGGTTCGCGCAGCTTGCCGGCATTCGCCTGGGAAGGGTTGCGTGCTTCGGGGTCGAGCAGGATGGCGCGCAGCACGGCCTGCAGATCGCCGCGGACGCCGCTGCCATTGTTGTTGAACACGGTGGCGACGCGCGCGACGTAGGCCGGCGAGGGGTTGCTGGTGGTGAACCGCTGGATCAGCAGACGGCTGAAGAACGGGCCGACGTTCGGATGGTTGAACACGTTGTCCAGCGCCGCCGCCATGTTGGCCCGCGCCTGCCCACCCGCCGCCAGCACGCCGCCCGGCAGGCTCACACCCGGATAGCTCAGCAGCTGCTTGGTGCCGCTGGAGGCGTGGTACACCGAACCGAACGAGGTGCCTTCTCCCCACGGCCGCATGGGTTGACGCCAACCCTGCTGCAGACGCCAGTCGGTGCTGCCCGGGCCCGGCGCGCAGTACAGCCAATCCCACCAGTTGAAGTTGCCGGCGGTATCGCCGGCGACCGGCGGGTTGCAGGTCGACCAGTTCCAGCCGGTGAAAACGTGCGCGAAACCGCGGATCGTGTCCTGCGTGTAGGTGG
The DNA here is from genome assembly GCA_014946745.1 of Lysobacterales bacterium. Lineage (NCBI taxonomy): Bacteria > Pseudomonadati > Pseudomonadota > Gammaproteobacteria > Lysobacterales > Lysobacterales bacterium. Next base: position 1,998,624 of record JADCRD010000001.1, read on the forward strand.
GAATCGGCTGCACGCCCGGCGTGCCGGCGTCGCCATCCATCACCGTGCCGTTGAGGTTCAGACGCACCAGGCCGACGCTGAACAGCTGCATGATTTCGCGCGCATAGTTCTCGTCGGGGCGGATGTTGGCCGCCTCATCGGGCTTGCGGTTCTTGAACATCGACAGGTAGTGACCCATCACCGGATGCAGGGTGACGTTCTCCAGCAGAGTTCGGTAGTTGCCGAAGGCGTTCTGGCTGAGCATGTCGTGGTAGTGCGCCAGCGCGTTCGGGTTGCCCTCAACCGCGCCGTTCTGATCGGACACCACGAAGATCTGCGAAAGCGCGAACGCCATACGCTGGCGCAGCTGATCGTCGCGGTAAAGCACGTTGCGGAACCAGATATCGGTGCGCTTGTCCTGCCAGACCACGCTGGGGTCGATCGCCATCAGGCTGTCGAGGTGAGGCAGCTGCAGCGAAGCCGCGCGACCGAACTGCTCGTTGAGCCAAGGCGTGTAGCCCATGCCGCGCAGGCGGGTGATCTCGCTCAGGGTCGGGCCGAAGGTCGCCTGGCTGAGGAACCGCGAGGCCTCGGCTTCGCTGATGGGCGCCTCGGGCTGTGGATCGAAGCCGTCGCGAAAGATGACCTGGCCCTGGGCAGGCGCGGCAAATCCGCAGAGCAGAGCGAGCGCCGCAAGCGGCCGGGCGAGAGGGAGGCTGGAGAGAGGGATCATGGCCGGTTCCGGAACCGCGCAGGGTTTTGCAAACAATCGCAAACGAGCCTGCTAGGCTTCCGTGCGTCAAATCACGAAAGCCTGCTACCGCTCATCGGCTGGATTCCTCATGCCCGCACTGCCCCTCGCTTGGCGCTCCGCGCGCGCCGCTTCGACGCTGGAAGCAAGGCCCCCCTCGCCGCCGTGTGCGCGGCTACCCAGGCGGCTGTCCACCTGGACGAGCGCCCTCGTGCTTGCCGCGGCGTGCCTGCTGCCGCTCTCCGCCTTCGGCAATTCGCAGGGCTCGCCGATCTGCGAAGTGAATTCTTTGCCGCTGGTGCCCATGAGCCCAACGCTGGCCAACCCGCCGCCGCAGGGCTGGACTCTGCAAGCGCCGCCGCGCCACTTCCCCGGTCGGCCCGTCCAGCTGCGACTGCAGCACCCTGATCCGATGCGACGCGCACGCGGCGTGCTGATCTGGGCCAAGGCCAGCGCCACGCTGGGCGCAGGCGCCTTCGCCTTGCCCGCCAACGGTCGCTGGGCCTACATCCCGGCTCCGGCCGACTGCGGCACCTGGGCGCTCTCGCACACCGACAGCCAACCCAAAACGCTGGATCAGCTCGCGTTCGAATGGACGGGCGACCCGGGCACCGGCGCCATTCTGCGGGCGTTCGTGATTGAGGACTGCAGCCATCCCGCAGGCTGCCGGGATCAGCAGGCATTGACCCCGATCGTCTTCATCGAGGCCGGCGTCTTCGCAGATGGATTCGAGCCCTGAGCCGCTCCCACTGGCTCGGATACGAAGCGCTGCGCAGTCGCCTGGATCAGGCTCAATAGCGAAGCGCGGCGTGCAGCACGGTCAGCGCCAGGCGCTCCCGGCCGCCCAGCTCCGCGAGCTCGATCAGCACACTCGCACCGGCGACCTGCGCGCCGCTGCGCGCGACGAGACGCTGAGCGGCCTGTAGGGTTCCGCCAGTGGCGAGCACGTCATCGACGATCACCACCTCGGCGCCCGAGCACAGTGCATCCGCGCGCAGTTCGAGGCTGTCGCTGCCGTACTCCAGGCTGTAGGACTCGCTCAGCACCGGGCCGGGCAGCTTGCCCGGCTTGCGAATGGGAACGAAGCCGCAGCCCAGCGACTGGGCCATGGCTGCAGCGAAGATGAATCCGCGCGACTCGATGCCGCAGAACAGCTGCGGCGGCCGATGGCGCCAAGGCGACAGCAGGGCGTCGACCGCCGCACGAAAGCCTTGTGCATCCGCCAACAGCGGCGTGATGTCGCGAAACAGGATGCCCGGCTTGGGAAAGTCCGGCACCGGCCGGATCAAGGATTCGATCAGGGCAGACGTGCTCATGCGGGTTCCTGCGCAGGTGCCGGCGCACGAGCGCGCTGGCTGCCAATGAAAATGCCGAGCGCCGACAGCAGCAGGCCGGCCCAGTCGAGGCCATCGGTGGCGCGATTGAAGAGCACCACGTCGACGCCAAAGGCCAGCAGCGGCTGCAGCAGCAGAAGCAGGCCCACCATCGAAGCGTCCAGCCGCGGCAGGGCGTACGAAATCAGCAGCCAGCCCAGCACCTGGCCGAACAGGGCGAGCCCGATCAGGGCACCCCAGGTCTTCAGATTGGGAATGACGAAGCTGTGGCCTTCGACGGCGCCCGCAGCGCCCAGCATCAGCGCGCAGACCAGTGAGCACCAGCACAGCAGATACATCGGGCTCGCACTGGGCTCGCGCTGCTGGATGCGACGGAAACTCAGCATGTAGACCGCGTACATGAAGGCGGTGAACACGCCCAGCCAGACGCCCCACTGGAAGCCGGTGCCGACATCGGTCCAACTGCGCCCGACCAGCAGCCACAGCCCAGCAAAGGCCAGCCCCACACCGATCAGGAAGCGCGGCCCCAGCCGCTCGCGATAGAACAGCACGCCGGCGAGCGCCATGAAGAACACCTGCAGGTTGCCGATCAGGGTCGCCAGACCCGGGCCGACCAGATGGATGCTGCGGTGCCAGGCCATCAGGTCGGCCGCGAACGCCGCGGCCGGAATCGACAGCGCCAGCAGCAGGGTCGTGCGCGGCCGCCATGGCGCATTCACCGCGCGCAGCAGCAACAGCAGCATGAGCCCGCCGAAAAACATCCGGTAGAACGCCGACACCGTGGGGGCGACATCGGCGACGCGTACGAATGCGCTGGTGCTGCTGATCAGCACCGCCCCCAGCAGCATCGCCAGCACCGGGCTGCGCTCGCGCTGCGGGCTCATCGCCGCGAGCGCCGCGGCGGATTGGCTTGAACTCACTTGAGCGCTTCGTATTTGGGCAGACGCTGCGGCTCGGCGACGCCCGCTGCGATCCAGGCCTTCAAGGCCGGCAGAGCCAGCATGGCCTCGGAGTAGGCGCGGCTGATCTCGCTGAGCTCGACCCCGTAGCCACGGAAGCGGATCAGCACCGGCGCGAACATCGCGTCGACAATCCCGAACTCACCGCAGAGGAAATCGCCCTGCCCCGCCGAGGCCGCGCGCAGCTGCGCCCACAGCGCCTGCACGCGATCGATATCGGCCTGGGCCTCGGCATTCCAGCGGTAAGCGTTGGGCTGGCGATCGCAGTTCATGGGCAGCTGCCCGCGCAGCGCAGCGAAGCCGGAGTGCATCTCGCAGGCCGCCGAGCGCGCCAGCGCGCGCAGGCCGGGCTCCTGCGGCCAACCGCGGCCGCCCAGCCAGGTCTCGTTGGCGTACTCGCAGATCGCCAGCGAATCCCAGATCACCCGGCCCTGGTCGTGCAGCACCGGCACGCGCCGGCTCGGCGAGGCCTTGGCGACCTCGGCGGCGAACTCGGGCGTATCCAGCAGCAGCACGCGTTCGGCGAAATCGACGCCGAAGTGACTCAGCAGCAGCCAGGGACGCAGAGACCAGCTGCTGTAGTTCTTGTTGCCGATGTAGAGGACGGGCTGGCTCATGGCGAAGGCTCACCTGGGGAGGATGGAAGGGGACGACAGGCACGCGGACGCAGCGGTCGGGCCGCGTATATTCGCGCATCGCCACGCGCCTGGGAGTGCCATTCGATGTTCAAGCCGAAAACGCTGATCCTTGCCTTCATTGCAGGTTTCCTTGCCACCCTGTTCTTCCACCAGGGTGGGCTGTGGCTGCTGCATCTCGCCGGCAAGGTCGCCGTTGCGCCCTGGAACCTGACGCCCGTGCCACCGCTCGGCGTACCCGCAGTGCTCTCGCTGGCGTTCTGGGGCGGGCTCTGGGGCATCCTGCTGTGGGCGCTGGTTCGCCGCGTCAAGGGTGCGCGCTTCTGGATGCTCTCCATCGTCCTGGGCGCCGCCCTGCCCAGCCTGGTCGCGTGGTTCGTCGTGTTCCCGATCAAGGGCATTCCCGTGACCCAGACACTCGTGATCGGCGCCCTGCTCCTGAACGGCCTCTGGGGCCTCGGCGTGGCGGTGTACATGCGCTTGTTCAGGGCTTGAGGGCTGGGATTGGGGATTGGGGATTCGCAAGAGCCAAGAGCCAAGAGCAAGCAGCGAAGCTCGCCGGCTCCACGATCACTTCGCACAGCAAGTCGGCGCTCTTCACTAATCCCGAATCCCCAATCCCGAATCCCGGCTCCTGAATACGTATGCATGGGATTGTTATGCTGCGTTGCACAGGCCTAGGCTGCGTGCCGCGGTGATGCGACGAGGCAGTCCGAAGCTCTGACACCCCTGGGGGTGATCGGGCCGCTGCTCCGTCCTTGCCGCGCCGGTCGATCCACGACACACGCGCAATAGACGCGTTGATCGCTCCGGAACGTCGTCGGCGACCGCATGGTGCGGAGCTCGACAGCCCATGCAGCACCCAACACTCTCTGGGGAGGGAGTCAGCCATGAACCGTTCAACGACGGGTGCTTTCGCGCACCCGCAGCAGCCTCGTTTTGTCCGCCGTCTGGCGGAGCGTCTGCAGTCCCGCCTGAGCCAGACAGTGCGCGGCGCGCTTGCCGCCCTGCCCGGGCTTGTCGCTCTGGGGGCACTCTCGACGGCCAGTGCACCGGCCCAGGCCGACGTCATCCTGCACGCTTTCAACTGGAGCTATGACACGGTCGAAGCGCGCGCCGCCGAGATCCAGTCGCTCGGCTACAAGGCGGTGCTGGTGGTACCGCCACTGAAGTCGGAAGGCCCGGCCTGGTGGGCACGCTATCAGCCGCAAGACTACCGAACCATCGACCATCCGCTGGGCAACAAGCAGAGCTTCGAGCGGATGTCGAATGCGCTACGCGCGCGCGGCATCCGGGTCTATGCCGACATCCTGCTGAACCACATGGCCAACGAGTCGGCACAGCGCTCCGACCTCAACTACCCCGGCCAGCGCGTGCTGAACACCTATGCGTCCAACACGACCTACTGGAACAACCAGCGTCTGTTCGGCGACCTGCGCTTCAACTTCCTGTCGCAGTGGGATTTCGGCTCGGCCAACTGCATCAACAACTACAACGACGTCTGGCAGGTACAGAACTGGCGTCTGTGCGGCGGCAACGGCGATGCCGGCCTGCCCGACCTGCTCGGCAACAGCTATGTGATCGGGCAGCAGCGCAGCTACCTCACCGCGCTGAAGGGACTCGGCGTCACCGGCTTCCGCATCGACGCCGCAAAGCACATGCCGCTGTCGCACATCAACGCTGTGCTCACCCCCGAGATCAAGCAGGGCGTGCACGTGTTCGGTGAAGTCATCACCAACGGCGGCGCCGGCGACGGCGAGCACGACAACTTTCTCGTCCCCTACTTGAGCGGCACCGACCACGCGGCCTACGACTTCCCGCTGTTCGGCAGCATCCGCAATGCCTTCCGCTTCGGCGGCAGCATGAACGCACTGGTGAACCCGCAGGCCGTGGGCCAAGCCCTGCCGAGTGCGCGCGCGGTCACGTTCACGGTCACCCACGACATTCCGAACAACGGGATGTTTCGCGGGCTGATCCTCGACCCCACGGACGAGACCCTGGCCTACGCCTACGTGCTGGGCCGCGACGGCGGCAGCCCGCTGCTCTACTCGGACAACAACGAGAGCGGCGACAACCGCTGGGTCAACGCTTACCGCCGAGGCGATCTCGCCGCGATGATCCGCTTCCACAACGCCACCCAGAGCAGCGACATGCAGGTGCTGTCCCACAGCGACTGCCATCTGCTGTTCCGCCGCGGCAACCGCGGCATCGTCGGCATCAACAAATGCGGCAGCACGGTCAACACCACCATCAACATGAACAACAGCGTGCTCTGGTGGTTCGCCAACTACCGTGATGTTCTTGATGCGAACAGCGTGGTCAACATCGGCAGCAGCAGCTACACCTTCAGCCTGCCGGCGCGCAGGGCGAGGATGTGGTTGAGGTGAGAGCGGGGATTGGGGATTGGGGATTGGGGATTGTCGCTCGATGCAAAGCCTTCGCGAGCGGCAATGCCCGGATTCCTGCGCGCGCTGTGAGGGACCTGGCTCTGAGCCCCTCTCCCTGTGGGAGAGGGGTTGGGGTGAGGGTCCGTTCGTAGCGAAGGCTCCAATCCGAACAGGTACTCCGGGCTCGCTGATCGTCCCGTCTCAACATCGCACTGAGCGGCGCCGACGGGGTGTGAGATGCACAACGCGGGCATTCGCGGGGCAGCAGCTGCACGAAGTTCCCGGACCCTCTCTCCAACCCCTTCCCTTCGCTTCTCTCGGGCTCTCGGCGCCGGCGCCTGCCACGGGCAGCCGCCGATCGGCGCCGAGCCGCTCCACAGGGACAGGGGCTATCGCGCCGAACACCCTCGATGCCGCGCCCCTTCCAACCGAAGATCGCAAGAGCTAGCAGGCACCGGATGCCTGAGCGCACTTATCAGGAATCATTCATGCCCATCCTCCTAGCACCCCGTATGCACCGCTCAGTCGCCACCCTCGCCGCCGCCCTCGGCCTGGCTCTCGTCACCGCCACTGGACTGCACGCCCAGAGCTCGCAGCCCGAGCGCGTGACCCTGGTCGGCAGCCTCCAGCAGGCGGTCGGCTGCAGCGAAAACTGGTCGCCGCCCTGCGCGGCATCGCATTTGGCCTTCGATGAAGAGGACGGCGTCTGGCAGTCCCGCTTCCAGCTGCCCGCCGGCGGCTACGAGTACAAGGTCGCGCTCAACGGCAGCTGGGACAGCAACTTCGGCGCGGGTGGTGCGCCCGGCGGCGGCAATATCGCGCTGAACCTCACAAGCTCCGCTGCCCTGAAGTTCTACTTCCGCAGCGGAACAAACTTCATCACCGAGCCGGTGAGTTCGCTGATCCCCGTCGCGGTCGGGAGCTTCCAGCGCGCGATCGGTTGCAGCAGCGACTGGGACCCCACCTGCCTGCGCGCCTGGATGGAGGACCCCGAGCGCGACGGCGTCTATCGCACCACTGCAGCGCTGCCCGCCGGCAGCTTCGAAGCCAAGGTGGCGATGAACGAATCCTGGGATCTGAACTACGGCGCCGGCGGCGTGCAGGGTGGACCCAACCTCGGGTTCGAGGTGCGTCAGGCCTGTGCCCTGCAGGAGTTCCGTTTCGATGGCCTGAGCAACCAGCTCACGATCGCCCCAGCGCCGGCCGCGGCGCAGCCGTCCAGCGTCACCATCGCCGGCAGCCTGCAGCAGGCGCTCGGCTGCAGCGACAACTGGTCGCCCGCCTGCACCGCCTCGCGCCTCACCTACTCTGCCAGCAGCGATGTCTGGCGCGGCGAGTTCCTGCTGCCGGCCGGCAGCTACGAGTACAAGGCCGCCCTCAACGGCAGCTGGGACGTGAACTACGGCGCCGGTGCCGCAGCGGGCGGCGCCAACATCGCGCTGAACGCCGACGGTCAAGCCCTGCGCTTCTACTTCTCCAACCGCACCAAGTGGGTCACTGACAGCCGCAACACGCCGATCGCGGTGGCCGTCGGCAGCTTCCAGAGCGAGCTGGGCTGCAGCGCCGATTGGCAGCCGGAATGTCTCGCCGCCTGGCTGCAGGATCCGGACAACGATGGCTTCGCCACCTTCGAGGCCCGCTTGCCGGCGGGCAGCTACGAAGCCAAGGTCGCGATCAACGAGAGCTGGGGCGAGAACTACGGCGCAGGTGGCGCGCCCGGCGGCGCCAATATCGCCTTCGAGGTCGCCGAAGGCTGCGGGCTGACGTATTTCAGCTTTGATCGCGCCAGCAAGGTTCTCAGCATCTCCAGCAGCGCTGTGGCGCCGCGCGGCAACCTTGCGGAGTCGCGCGCGCACTTCATCGACGCGCGCACGCTGGCCTGGAATGGCGGCAGCGATGACGCGCGCTTCGCCCTGCACTACAGCGCCGACGCCAGCCTCCGCTTGACGGGCGCAGGCGTCGAAGGCGGCAGCAGCGCGGCGCTTGCGCTGGTGCCCGGTGGCCTCACTGCCGAGCAGCGCGCGCGCTGGCCGCATCTGGCGAGCTACCGTGCCCTGCGCCTGCCGGAGCTGCCGCGGGCGGAGCTTGCGCAGATCCTGCGCGGGCAGATCGCGCTAGCCGCACGCAGCGCCGCGGATGCCCCGCTGGATGCCACCGGCGTGCAGATCCCCGGCGTGCTGGATGCGCTCTACAGCACCGATCGCCCGCTGGGCCCGGTGATCACCAGCAACGCCGTCAACCTCCACCTGTGGGCACCCAGCGCGCGCCGGGTTGAGCTGCTGCGCTTTGCGAGCAGCGACGCCAGCGCTACGCCGACGCGGCACGCGATGACCTTCGATGCGGCCAGCGGCGTGTGGAGCGTCAGTGGCCCGCGCGACTGGAACCGCCAGTTCTATCTGTTCGAAGTCGAGGTCTACGCTCCGACCACCCGCCGCATCGAGGTCAATCGCGTCACCGATCCCTACAGCCTCAGCCTTTCGGTCGACAGCGCGCTGTCGCAGATCGTCGATCTCGACGAGGCCGCGCTGATGCCGCCGCTGTTCAAGCTCACGCCCAAGCCGGAGCTGCGCGCGCACGAAGACACGATGCTCTATGAACTGCACGTGCGCGATTTCAGCTGGACCGATGAGGCCGTACCTGCGGCCCAGCGCGGCACCTTCGCGGCCTTCGCGCATCCGGCCTCGAACGGCATGCAGCATCTGCGCAGGCTGGCCAAGGCCGGCTTCAGCCATGTGCATCTGCTGCCGGCGTTTGATCAGGCCAACATCCCGGAGCGACGCCAGGATCAGCAGTCGGTGCCGTTTGCCCAGCTGGAGGCGCTGCCGCCCAGCTCGGACCAGCAGCAGGTGCTGACCGGCGCCATCCGCGATGCCGACGGCTTCAACTGGGGCTACGACCCCTGGCACTACACCGTGCCCGAGGGCAGCTACTCCAGCGACCCCAACGGCCCGGCGCGCATCCGCGAGTTCCGGCAGATGGTGCAGGCACTGAACCTGTCCGGCCTTCGCGTGGTGATGGACGTGGTCTACAACCACACCAATGCCGCCGGCCAGAATGCGAAGTCGGTGCTGGACCGCGTGGTGCCCGGCTACTACCACCGCCTGAACAACGCCGGCTACGTCGAGCAGAGCAGCTGCTGCCCCAACACCGCCAGCGAGCACGCGATGATGGAGCGGCTGATGATCGACTCGGTGCTGACCTGGGCGCGCGCCTACCGCGTCGACGGTTTCCGCTTCGATCTGATGGCCCACCACAGCCGCGACAATCTGCTGAAGCTGCGCGCCGCGCTCGACCGGCTGACGCTGGCGCGCGACGGCGTGGATGGCCGCAGCATCCTCCTCTACGGCGAGGGCTGGAACTTCGGCGAGGTCGCCAACAACGCGCGCTTCATCCAGGCCTCGCAGGCCAACCTGGCCGGTACCGGTATCGGCACCTTCAGCGATCGTTCGCGCGATGCGATCCGCGGCGGCAATCCCTTCGGCGACATCCGCGAGCAGGGCCTGATCTCGGGTCTGGCGCTGGCGCCGAACGGTTTCCAGGGCGGTGGTGCTGGCGAGTTTGCACAGCTGCTCTATCTGAGTGATCTGGCGCGGATTGGTCTTGCCGGCGATCTGGCCGACTTCGAGTTCACGAATGCGCAGGGCCAGCGCGTGCGCGCCGACCAGGTCGACTACTTCGGACAGCGTGCGGGCTACACGGGCGACCCGGCCGAACACATCAAGTACATCGAAGCGCACGACAACGAAACCCTGTTCGACGTGCTGCAGCTGAAGCTCGCCAGCACCACCCCGCTCGACGAGCGCGTGCGGGTGCAGAACCTCGGCCACAGCCTGATGCTGCTGGGCCAGGGCATTCCCTTCTTCCACGCCGGGCAGGAGATCCTGCGCTCGAAATCAGGCGACCGCGACAGCTACAACAGCGGCGACTGGTTCAACGCGATCGACTGGACGCGCAACCGGCACGGCTGGAGTCGCGGCCTGCCGCCGGCCGAGAAGAACGAGGGCGTGTGGCCGCTGCTGCGTCCGCTCCTGGCCGATGTCAGCCGCCGACCGCAGCGCGCGCAGCTCGACGCCGCGCTACGGCATGTCACCGAGATGAGCCAGGTCCGCATGGGTTCTCGCCTGTTCCGCCTGCGCAGCGGCGAGCAGGTCAAGCGACACCTGCGTTTCCACAACACCGGGCCGCAGCAGCTGCCGGGGCTGATCGCCTTCGAACTGGCCGACGAGGCGGGCGCGGTGGAGCGTCGCTGGAAGCGCATCCTAGGGCTGGTCAACGTGCGGCCGGAATCCGCGACGCTGCAGCTGCCTGAGCATGCGGCGCGGACGCTGCAGCTGCATCCGCAGCTGCGCCGCTCAGCCGATGCGCGCACGCGCGCCAGCACCGCCGCCGCCGGGCGCTTCGAAGTGGCCGCGCGTACCACGGCGGTGTTTGTCGAGGCACGCTCGGCGCTGGAGCAGCTCGTCCTGCTGCGTGGCGATGTGACCGCCGCGCGCGACAGCGGTGCGATCCGCGCGCCGCGCGTGCAGGCCCTGCTGAACCTGCTCGACAGTGCCGGGCAGCACCTGGAGGGCGGCCGCGAGACTTCGGCCCGGCTCACCCTGCTTGCCTTCAATGGCATCGTGATCGCAGCCAGCCTCGTCGGCGATATCGAGGCCGCCACCGCGCGCGCACTGATCGAGCATGCGGGAGTGCTGATCGAGACGATCTGAGCCCTGCGGTCGGTGGACCGGGGCGGATTGGAGGCCACGGTGGGTCAAGACCCACCCTATGGGCTCGCTGGTAGAGCTTCATGGTGGGTCAAGACCCACCTTATGGGCTCGCTGGTGGAGCTCCATAGGGTGGGTCTTGACCCACCGCTGCCTCAGCCTTCGTTCCAGTACTTGCGCAGCGTCGTCTCGATCAGCGCCGCATCGACGCGCTCGCCCTTGGCCACGCGTTCGGCCAGGGCGAAGCTCGGCGCGAAGCGCGGTGCACCGTCGAGCGTGCCCTTCAGATGCAGGCCCTGCGGGCGCCACAGCGCGCTGTCGAACAGCGCGCGCACCTGCGCCCAATAGCCTTGGGTCTTCTGCCAGTACTCACGACCGGCGCTGAAGTCGTGATCGTCGATGCGACGGTAGGTGTTGAGGCCCTGCTCGCGCACCAGCGGACGGATGCGGCCCTCGCCGTCGTCGATCAGCTTGGTGTTGATCTGCTCATGCGCCCAGCCGTTCGCGGTCAGCACATGGCGGTTGATCGCGCCCATCAGCTGGTAGTCCTCGCGCGTCGTGTACTCGCGGCGCGGCAACGGCCGCCAGCCGTAGTCGGACTCCCACACCGTTTCGCCGTCACTGTGGCGCCAGTGGCCCAAGCCGCCGTAGCGCGGCGCATCGTCGACTTCGTAGACCGTCTGCGACCACGCGCTGCGTGCGCGCTCGGCATCGACCGCTTCGGGCACCCAGCGCTGGTCGCCGCGATAGCGCAGCACCTGGACCGGCTGGTACTGCCAGTCCTGGCGCCAGTGCTTGATCACCTGGCGATCGTCCTCGTCGCCCATCACCAGGATGTGCTGCAGCGAGATGAAGTCGCCGCGATCCTCGATCACTTCGACCAGCTCGAACGCACCAGAGCGCTCGGCCTTGACGGGCACGTAGCCGGGCTCGAAAGCGACGGTCTCCCGAAACGTGAAGTTGACCCGGAACTCGCCGGCCATGGCGAGGATGGCGCGCCGATCGTTCTCGAAGCCGGCGTGGCGAACAGGTTCCGGCTTGGCCGCGCTGCTCGCGATGGCGGGTGCCGAGCGCGAGGCACGCGTCTCGATGCCTGCGCAGCCGCTGAGCATCAGGGCCGTGAAAACACACAGCAGTGCGCTCGACGCGCGTCGGAAGAAGTGACTGCAAGGATTCATCGATGACTCCCGGTCGGTGCGCGCGGCGAGCGCGCGATGGAGGAAAGCGAAGACCTTGCGCCCGAACCCACCTCGTCGATGAAGACGTCGGTGCGGACGCTGTCTCCGCAGGAAGGCAAGTCGATCCGCAGGCTCAAGGCCTGTGGAGAGCGCAGACCTCGTCATGCGCTCAGCGCTGACAGGGCCCGCAGCGGCAGCGCGCGCTCCAGGCGTCGGCGCTGCGCTCGCCGCAGGGCGACATCGCCGCCCAGGGCTCGAAGCGCAGACGCCCGTTCCAGCGCAGGAACCGACCCACGCGCGCGCGCCACAGCAGCCGCGCCAGCCACGGCGGTCGGCACAGGGGTTCCGCCGCCGCAGTGCGCACGGGCAGACGCTGGGTGAGCCGCTCCCAGGCGAGGAAGTCGCTGTCCGGCAGCAGGCAAAGCTGCAGCGCGGCCTGCCCCTCCAGGTCGTACAGGCGCAGGGCTTCGCGCGGGCCATCGGAATCGACCTCACTGATCGCCTGCGCGCGACTCCAGGCGAGCAGAGGCAGCGCGTCCTCGCGCAGCCGCTCGGCGTCCTCGCGTCGATGCAGACAGACCACCGGACCGAGAGCGATCAGGCTGGACTCCCAGTCGGCCAATCGCAGCGCGGCCGCGTTCAGCGCGTCGGCTTCGAACGCGCTGGCCTCTGCGTTATCGGATGCGTCGAACATGGTAGGTCTCCGTGCGCCCGCAGGCGCGCAATGCAAGTTCGCTAGAAGCTCAGCTCGATCTGTGCGCTGAGGTAACGACCCGGCGCGGTGTAGCGATCGAGCACCGTGCTGCTGGCCGCGATCTGCGGTACCGCCGCCCAGTCCCAGTACCGGCGATCGGCCAGATTGAAGACGCCGAGGTTCAGGCGCGCATGCCCGGCGAACTCCAATTCGTAGAGCAGATCGAACACCCCGTAGCCGGGCGCAGCGAAGGCGGGCGTTGCGCCGCCCGTCGCGGCGACGGTGCCCGCTTCCCGCTTGCGATCCGCGCCGCGCAGCGCCAGCTCCACCGAGCTGCGCGCACCGCTCCAGCGCAAGCCCAGCACGCCGCTCAGCGGGTCCACCGAGCTGAGCGGCCGATCCGCCGTGGTGTCTCGGCCTTTGGCGTGCGCCGCGGCAAAGCGCAGCTCGACGTTCTCAAGCGAGGGCCAGACGCTGCCCAGGGCCCAGCCGCCCTTCAGCTCGAGGCCGTGGATGCGCGCGCGCGAAACGTTCTGCGACTGGAACACCAGCAGGCCAGTCGCGGGGTCGACGCCCACGCTGCGCAAGGATTCAATGAAGTCGCGGTAGCGGTTGGCGTAGCCCGACAGGGTCCACCAGAAGTCGGCATCGTGCCGGCGCAGGCCCAGTTCGATGCCGTCCGAGGTCTCGGGCTTCAGGTCCGGATTCGGGATCGCCGTGTAGCCGAACTGCAGATTGGTGAAGCCGAGATTGACGTCGTTGTAGGGCGGCGAACGGAAGCCCCGCGCATAGCCGGCGAAGGCGCTGTAGCGCTCGCCCAGGCGACGCACCGCGCCGAACTTCGGCGACACCGAGGTCTCGCGCACGTCCGCCAGCGCCACACCCGGATTGTCGGCCGCGAAGATCGGATCGCGCTCGGGGTCGAGCGCGTAGTGGTCGATGCGCAGTCCAGGGATGAAACGCCAGGCCGCGTCCGCCGTTTCGATCTCGTCCTGCAGGTAGAGCCCCGCCGCGGTGGTGCGTGTGACTGGAAAATCGCGCACCGGAAACGCATCGGGCGAGATCGTGGTGCTGACCGCACCCGTGAGCCGGTTGATGCTGCGGCCATCGCGCTTCTGGCGAATGTCGCTCAGGCTCAGGTCCACTCCCCAGGTGACGCGGTGCCGCAAGCGGCCCACAGCGAAGGCCTTGTGGGCGGTGAACTCGGCGCCGTGCACGCGCTGGTCGAAGTTGAACTCGCGCTCGCGGCGGGTCGGGTTGATGGGTCCGCTCGCAGCGAGGCTGACGCGCTCCTCGAAAGTGCGCTGGGTGGTCTCGCTGTCCTGCCGATAGACCTGCCAGCGCAAGCTGTCGGCCACTGCGCTGTCGAGGTCGCTCCAGGCATGGCGCAGGCTGAGCCGAGCGCGGGTCTGGCGATCATCGCCCTGCAGGTCGAGCACGCGCACGGGCAGGCCCAAGCCTGATGTGGTGGTACGTGCGCTGCGCACGTCGGTGAGGGCGCGCGCCTCGTTGCCCTCGACCGTCAGCGTCCAGCGCTGGTCGGCGTCTGGGGCGAAGCCGAGCTTGGCGAGCAGGCTGCTCTGCGCGGTGTCCTGCGGATTGGAGCGGGTGCGCGCGGCGCCATCGCTGCGGTCTTCGCCCTGATTGCGCGGCTCGCGACCCTCGCGACGATTCAGCACGGCGAGGCCCGACCAGCGTTCTCCCACAAAGGCCGCGGAGCTGCCGCCGAAGGCACCGGAGTCCTCGCCCGAGGTGCCCATGCGCAGTGCGATGCCGCGGGTTTCGCCAGGGCGCACCAGGTCTTCGGCATCGACGGTCTGCAGCGCGACGACGCCGCCCAGCGCATCCGAGCCATACAGCGAGGAGCCGGGGCCGCGCACGATCTCGATGGCCTTCAGCGTGGCCGGATCGATGCTGATCCGCCCGGCGCTGGAGAAGCTGCCGATAGCGAAGGCATCGGACACGGCAATGCCATCGGTCTCGATCAGCACGCGGTTGCCTTCGAGTCCGCGAATGCGGACATCGCCGAGGCCGAAGCGGCCGAAGCTCGACCGCACCGACACGCCGGGCTCGTAGCGCACGGCGTCGCGCAGGTTCATCGCCAGCTCGCGCTGCAGCTGGGCGCGATCGATCGCGCTGATCACGCTGGGCAGGCTGGCCACTGCGGCCTCGGTCAGGGTCGCGGAGACGACCACGCGATCCAGACGATCGAAGGAGGCGTCATCGGCCTCCAGGGTCGCGCCGGGAACTGCCTCTGAGGGCAGAGGGAGGGTGAGTGAGAGCAGCGCAAGCGCCACCGCGCGGCTCAGCGCGGAAGCAGGGAGCGAAAGCAAACGCGGGGTGGACATCCGGACTCCGAAAGTTCAACGGTCGGAGCTGGCTTACGCGTGTCGCGCTGGCTGGCGTACTGGGGGGTGTATTGAGGTGCGCTGATGAGCGCGCGGATGACGGGCGGGCGCGCCGCGCCTCACGGCGCGGGCGCTCTCGACCCGCCTTACTTGGTGAGAATCAGCTTGTCGTTCTGGGTCAGTCGCAGGCGGTACTCGTGCTCGCCGTGGCGAATCACCAGCTCACGCCGACCGCGCAGCAGCGCGTGGCTGTCGATCACCTCGCGCTGGACGGCGTGCAGGGTGCTTCGAAACGGCAGGGCCGCAGCGCTGGCATCGATCTCGTGGCTGGCGTGGACATCGGAAACAGCGGGGTTCAAGGTCATCGCAGATCTCCCGGTGCGGCGTGAAGGACGCCGTGGCTGCGGATGATAATGATTCGCGTTTGCTAGTCAAGCGCTGCGCCTACCGCTCGATACGGCGGACCTTCGCACGCAGTGCGCCTTGCGCAGGCACCCGCGCCGCGGCCGGCGCCCTGAGCGGGTGTCGCACGCGCATCTGCTTTGGCGCTGGAGGGTTCAACGAGGGCGAGGCTGATCAGACCATCCAGGCCTTGATCCGTGGTCGCGAATCCGGACCCGCACCGGACTCGCGACGTCTCAGCCACCCCTGGATGGAGTTGTTCGGGCCTTGCCCAAGTTCACACGCAGAGACAACAGATGCACGTCGGCGGTCTGCGGAGCCTTCCCGCCGCTCGCGCCAGCCGCTACCATCTCGACCCCATCCATCGCGATAGAGCGATACATGCCTGCCCTGCCCTCGCTGTCCTTCGAGTTCTTCCCGCCCAAGACCGACGAGCAGCGCGGCCAGCTCGATCGAACCGCCGAGAAACTCAAGGAGTACGCGCCGCGCTTCGTGTCGGTCACCTTCGGCGCCGGCGGCTCAACGCTCGCCTACACCGCCGACACCGTGCGCCGTCTGCACGCGGAGCACGGCCTCGACGCCGCGCCCCATCTCTCCTGCATGGGCGGCACCCGCGACGAGATCCGCGACCTGCTCGCCCAGTACCGCGCCGTGGGCTGCCGGCGAATCGTCGCCCTGCGCGGGGACCTGCCCTCGGGCATGGCCCGGCCCGGCGACTTCCGCTACGCCAGCGAGCTGGTCGAGTTCATTCGCGCGGAAACCGGCGACCATTTCCACATCGAAGTCGCGGCGTACCCGGAAGTGCATCCGCAGGCCGATGACGCGCACAGCGACCTGCGCCACTTCTGTACCAAGGTGCGGGCCGGCGCCAACTCCGCGATCACCCAGTACTTCTACAACGCCGACGCCTACTTCGCCTTTGTGGATGCGGTCCGTCGCGAGGGCATCGACATCCCGATCGTGCCGGGCATCATGCCGATCTCGAACTACAGCCAACTGAAGCGCTTTTCGGACATGTGCGGCGCCGAGATTCCCCGCTGGATGGCCAAGCGTCTGCAGGCCTATGGCGACGACGCGGCCGCGCTGCGCGAATTCGGCGCCGACGCGGTGGCCCAGCTGTGCCGGCGTCTGATCGATGGCGGCGCGCCGGAGCTGCACTTCTACTCGCTCAATCTGTCGAAGCCGACGCTGGCGGTGCTGGAGCGCTTGAACTGACAGCCCGAAGGCGCGGGCATCAGTCCGGGCTGACGGCATCCTCTTCGAAATCCGGCCGCGGCGAAGCCGCTGCCAGCGCTTCCCCCTGCAGATAGTCGACGCCCGCCGCCCACAGCTCACTGACGGCGCCAACTGCCGCGACTTCATCCACAAGCCACTCGCGGCCGGACACCTGCCAGGCCGATACCGCCGCACCCAGCTCCGCCGCGGCCAGCCCAAAAAGCACGGAGTGCGCCACGCGCAGGAGCTGGATCGGCCGCTTGCACAGCGCCGACAGCTGGATGAGATCCCAGTGCTGCACGCGGCAGCCCAGCCGCCAACCGCCGTCGATCAGACGCTGCAGCGTTGCCTCCATTCCCTCAGCCAGCACCTGCTGCGCATCCAGCTCAAGCCGCAGCTCCGCCGTGGCGTCGGGTCGACGACGCGCTTCGGCTTCCAACCAGGCCAGCTGACGCGCGTCAATGCTGGCCAGATCGACCGGCACCAGCAGCGAACACGAGGCGCCGCGACGCTGCTGCTCGGCCAAGGTCTCGAAGGCATGGAACAGACAGATGCGATCGAGCACGGCGAGCTGCCCCATTTCGCGCGCGATCGAAAGGTACTCGCGCCGCGGATAGCCCTGCAGCGGCGCGCGCAGATCGCGGAGCCGGGCATTCAGCGCATAGGCACTGCGTTCGCCGCGCAGGCGCAGCAGCGGTTGGAACTCGAAGCGCAGGCTGCCGCCGCGAGCGAGGTCCTGCAGCGCGTGGCGAATGACCAGCACGCGCTCCGGCGGCAGCGCGTCGGGGTCGTTGGAGAGCACGCCCTCCGCACGATTGCCGCCCAGCTGGCTGGCGATGCTGACCGCGGCAAAAGCGCTGGCGATCCAGCGCTCGGCATCGGCATCGGCCTGCTGACGAGGCGGTGCCGCGAAGCCGATGGCCACGCTCAGCCGCAGCGCCTGATCGCCGAGCACGAAGGGCTCAGCCGCCACCGCGTCCAGCAGCTGCTGCAGCAGGGCGCGCACGGCGTCCGCTTCCGCACGTTCGGTCAGCAGACCGAAGCCCAGTTCCTCCCACAGGCAATAGACATCGCCGGCGCCCAGCGTGGCCTCGATACGCGCGGCCAGCGCGCGCTCCAGCGCGTGGGTGCCCCCAAGCCCCAGCTGCTCGCGCAGCGCCGCCGCACCGTCCACGCGCAGCGCAGACAGCACGCGCCACTCGGTCGCAGCCGTGGACTGGCGCTGGCGCAGGCGCTGCAGGAACTCGCCGCGGCGAAGCCTGGGCCCGGTGGGCAATGGATCGTCTTCGTTACGTTCGGCGTAGGTGCGCGCGCGCTTGATGCGGCTGCGCACGGCAGCGATCAGCACGCGCGGCCGCACCGGCTTGGTCAGAAAATCGTCGACGCCGAGGCGCAGGGCGTTGTAGCGGGCCTGCGGGCGCTCCTCGCCGGACAGCACCACAATCTGCAGCTGGTGGGCGGCTTCGGCGCGCAGGCGGCGGGTGATCGCCAGGCCATCGACGCCCGGCATGTACAGATCGACCAGCACCAGATCGGGCCGCCAGTCGCGCGCGCGCTGCAGCGCTGCTTCGGCATCCGCGAACGTCTCCACCTGCATGCCGACACGCCGCAACACCGTGCCCGCAAACAGCCGCGCCTCGGGGTCGTCGTCGATCAGCAGAACGCGGAACGGCGAGCGATCGAGCCCGCGCATCCAGTCGCGCAGACGGTGGGCCACCGCCCGCGCGTTGGGCTCTTCAAGAAACAGATCGGCGCCGGCCAGCTCGGCAGGCAAGCGCTGATCGCGCCCGCCCAGAACGATCAGCTGCACCGCCGACAGGCGCGCATCCTGGACGCTCAGCCGATCCAAGGCTTCAGCGGTCGCCGCCACCGCCTGCGCGCGCGTCAGCACAATGTCCGGCAGGTCCTGTTTCAGCGACTCCAGCCAGCTTTCGATCGATTCAACAGTGCGGCAGCGCCACCCGAACGGGGTGAATGCAGCGCTGAGTGACTGCGCGGCGGCCGCCGGCAGCGCGAACACATCGACGACGTACGCGGGCGATCCATGGCTCATGAAGGCGGAGTCCAAACGGCAAGATTCAGGGTCGCGCCCAGTCGCGGAGAGTTTGGAAGGCGCGATCCACCGCCAGGATGTCGAAGGCGCAGTGGCCTTCGCCATCGGGCGGCTGGACGTGCACGCGCTCGCTGCGGCCGGCGGACGCGGCCAGTTCGACATAGCGCGAGGCAAAAGGCTCGGGCACGATCGGATCGTAGACGTTCGACTGGATCACCACAGGCGCATCCGGCTTGCCCTGCAGCTCGAAGTTCTGGCGCAGATAGGCGGCTGCGACCGGGTTGGCCGCGTAGCGGCGCACGCGGCTGTCAATGTCGGGCACATCGATGCGCTCTGCGTAGCGCACGTCGCGGTTGTCGAGCGGGAAACCACCGCTGCGCGGAATCAGCTCGCTTAGCACGATATAGCGCAGCAGCAGCGCGCCGGCGAGGTCCTCGCGACGGATGCCGAAGGCCTGGCCGATCTGTTCGGCCAGCTCGCGATTGCGCAGCAGCGCGCGCTCGATCAGCGCCTCATCGAGCGCCGGCGGCGCAGCCGGATCGGCCAGGCCGCCCGAGAACTCGCCGAACAGGCCGGGCAACAGCGCCTCGGCCACCACCAAAGGCGCCAGCACGCCGTCGCGCATCGTCTCTTCAGCCGGGGCGTTGACCCCGCACAGCGACAGCCCACCCGCATACGCCTCACCGTGGCGCTCAAGCGTCGCCAGCACGAGATGCCCGCCCATCGACTGGCCGATCAGCCAAGTGTGCTTCACGCCCGGCAGCTGCCGCAGGACGTGCTGTCGCAGACGCTCGTTGTCTTCCATGGCCTCGGCCACCGCCCAGCCCTGCGTGCGATAGGCGCTGCGCGCGACCGCGAAGCCCTTGGCCAGCAGCCAGCGGTCGAAGTCGTCCTGCAGCAGCGGAAAGCTGCGCGGCGTGCCGCTCGGCTCGTAGCCGTGCAGGTAGAGCACCAGCTCGCCATTCCAGTCGGCGGGCACTTCGAAGCGATAGGCCGCACCGCCCAAGGTGCCGGTCGCCTCGCCCGGAATCGACAGATTGCCGGCCGGCAAAGGCGTCGGCTCGGGGGCAGCGGCGGGGCGGCGATCGCCGCCTGCCGCGCAGGCCGCAAGGCCCAGAACCGCGAGGCCCAGCAGCAGCCGCGAAAGCCGGCGACCGGTGCCGGCAAAAAGTCGATGCTCGAAGGGCTGAGGCATGAAGGCTCCGGGCGCGGGGAAATGGTGGTGCATCGTCAGCCAACGGCGGCGCTTTCGCCAGCCCTGAACGATCAGGCGAGCGAACACCGAGGAGGACAGGACCGCCTGCGCTCGGCCTCAGCGGCCGGCCACGCCGTGGCGCCAGGCCCAGACGGCGGCCTGGGTGCGGTCAGCCAGCTGCAGCTTGCCGAGCAGATTGCCGACGTGGGTCTTGACCGTGGCTTCGCCGATCTGCAGACGCTCGGCAATCGCCGTATTCGACAGACCGTCCGCCAAGAGCAGCAGCACGTCGCGCTCGCGCGCGCTGAGCCCGGCGAGCGGCGAAGGCAGATCCGCATCGACGCGTGCACCGGGCGTCGCAGACCCTGCGCACAGCTGCGGCAGCGCCGCGGCCAGCCGGGGGTGCAGCACGCGCTCGTCGCGAGCCACGCGCCAGAGGCTGTCCAGCAGCTCATCGCCGCCGATCTCCTTCAGCTGATAGCCCAGTGCCCCGGCCTCGAAGGCGGGCGCTACGTCGTCACTTGCCAGATTCGAGGTCAGCACCAGCACCCGCGTCTGCGGGCTGGCGCTGCGGATGCCGCGCGTGGCGGCCAGCCCGCCGCCGTCCGGCATCACCCAATCCACCACCGCCACGTCCGGACGATGGCGCGCGGCCTGTTCCACTGCCGAGGCGGCGCCCGCGGCCTCGGCGCAGACCACGATGTCAGGCTGCAGCTCCAGATAGGCGCGCAGACCCTGTCGGACCACGGCGTGGTCATCCACCAGCAGAACCTTCAGCATCGCTCGCCTCTCACGCCGCGCCTCCATGGAGACGAAGGCGCGTGCCCTCGCCTGGCCGACTGTCGATCTCGAGCCGGGCGCCGATTCCGCGGGCGCGGGCCTGCATGCTGTCCAGCCCCATGCCACGCCCTTCGCCGATCACGAAGCCGCGACCGTTGTCCTCGATGCGCATGTCGAAACCTGCAGCGTCCCACGTCAACGCGATGCGGACCTCGCTGGCGGCGGCGTGGCGCCAGATGTTGGAAGCGGCCTCGTCGAACACGCGCAGGGCGGTCTCCGCGACCTCCACCGACAGCGGGCAGCGCGTCGGCAGCGCGCGCTCACAGCGCAGGCCGCTGCGCCGCGCAAAGTCGTCGATGCGCCGGGCAAGCTCCGGGACGAGGTCCATGCGTGCCGACAGCGCCGCGTCGGGCTCCGCACCAGTGCGGCGCTCGTGCAGCAGCTGGGCAAGCTCGGCCTGGATCTCGGCCACCAGGGTCTGCGCGTCGGCGAGGCAACGCGCGGCCTTCAGCGAGCCCGCACTGTCGCGGGCAGCGGCCAGCTGCAGCGCCAGCGCGAAGGCCTTCTGCTTGACCGTATCGTGCAAGTCGCGGGCGAGGCGCTGGCGCTCCTCCAGGCTGGCCAGCGAGGCTCGCGCATCGACCATGGCCTGCACATCGAGCGCCATGCGATCCAGCGCCCGCGACAGGCGCCCCAGCTCGTCGCCGCTGCGATCATCCAGCACCATCCCGAAGTCACCGCGCGCCCATGCGCCGGCGGCGTCGGCCATGCGCGAGACCCGCTGCAGGACGCGCCATCGCAGAAACGCGGCCGAGCCCAGCAGGAACACCAGCAGGTAGGCCACAGCCAGCCGCCACTCGAAGCTGAGCGTCTCCAGCGAGGCCCGCCACGGGCTGGGCACCGCGAGTTCAAGCACGAGTTCGGCCTCGCCGCCAGGCGCCGCAAAGGCCTGACGCCAGTGCCGTCGCACCCAGGACGGGCCCAGGCTGGGCGCAGCGCCTGCCTGCACTGGCGCTGCGTTCGGCAGCCGCAGCGCAGCTTCAAACGGATGCGGCGTCAGCTCAAGCAGGACGAAGGCAGCCGAGGTTCCCAGGCTCTCGCGCGGCCGCTCCAGGCGCAGCACCAGGTTCTCAAGACGCAGACGCAGACGCTCGGCGTCGAGCTCATCCGGCTGCCGCAACTCGCGCGCGAGCACTCGGGCCTCCTGCGCCAGCAGTGCATCGACGCGGCCATCGTCGAGCTGCTGCAGCATGTGCTCGAACTTCCAGCCGAACACCACGCGCTCGATCAGCAGCAGGGCCGGCAGCGACAGCAGCACATAGAACAGCGCCAGCTGCAGACGAAGTCCGTTCACGAGCACTCTCTTCCCCCGTGTGCATCAAGACGCCCCAGCGGCGCGCCGGCCGGAGGCGCGCAAGCATAGCCGCTCGCGTGTGCCGGAGCCCGTGCTCCACCTTGCGGTGGATGTGCGGCTGTCGGTGGGCTCCTACACTCGCCGCCCGATTCCTGAGCACCGCGATCCCCATGCAGCCCAAAGTTCTGCCTCGCTGTCTGCTTGTCGGCTTCACTCTGTTGAGCCTGTCCTGCCTGAGTCAGGCGAAGCCTGCTGTCGGGACGGTTTCAACCGCGGACGCGGGCGGCAGCGCGGACGCCGGCCTGCCGAGCCGCGCGGACAGCGAGACTCTGGATGGCATCGAGGTCGTCGCCCGCGGCACCGCGGCCGACGTGCCCGATACGCTGACCACGGATGTCATCGCCTGGCGCGAGGCCCCCGGTGCGCCGGTGGATGTGCAGGACCTGCTGGTGCGCATCCCCGGCGTCGGCGCCACCGGCCAGAACGGCGCCTTCGAGACCTTCTCGATCCGCGGCAGCGGCGGCAACGGCATCCTCGTGCTGCTGGGCGGCATGCCGATCACCGCGCAGCGGCGCGCCGGCGTGCCGATCTCGTTCGTCGAGCCCGCCCTGCTTGGCGCGCTCAGCGTCACCCGTGGCCCGTCGACAGTGCACTTCGGGCCGGGTGCGCTGGGCGGCGCGATTGCGATCGAGCCGCAGTGGTTCGACGGCAGCGAGCTGACCGGCGGCTACGCCACGGCCGGCAGCGAAAGCCTGCTCGTCGCCGGCCACGGCAGCGAGGCGCTGTCGATCGGTCTGGCCCGGCGTCGCGCCGGCGACAGCGAGGCGGCCGACGGCACGCCGCTCAACACCAGCTATCTGCGCGACAGCGCCAGTCTGCAGTGGCAGCGCGGCTTCGGCGATCTGCAGCTGGAGGCCCTGCTGCTGCCCTCGCGGACCACGGATATCGGCAAGTCCAACAGCCGCTTCCCACAGCGCGACTCGACCTACCCCGAGGACCGCCACACCGTCGCCAGCCTGCACCTGCGCCACGCCAACGGCTTCGACCTGCGCCTGTCGGGGCATGACCAATCCCTGCTGACCTACAACCAGCGCCCCGGTGCGGCGGACACCTGGGCCTACATCGAGAGCCGCGACTACGGTCTCACCGCACAGCACAGCTGGCAGCGCGACGCGCTGGCCTTCAACGCCGGCCTCGAATACCTCGGCCGCCGCAGCGTCAACGGCTTCGACGCGCGGCAGACGCTGGCCAACCGCACGTTCAGCCTGCGCGACGCGCGCGAGGACACCTGGTCGGCCTTCGGCATCGCCGACTGGACTGTGAGCAACGCGCTGAAGCTCGAAGCCGGCGCGCGCACCAGCCGCGTGCGCCAGGCGCAGCGCGGCGCGCGCTCGCAGGACAGCGACCGCGCCTTCAACCTCGGCGGCGTGTGGTCGCTGAGTCCACAGCAGCAGCTGAGCCTCAACCTGGCGTCGGGCTACCGCTTCGCCACGCTGGAGGAGCGCTTCTTCAGCGGCGTCACCGCCCAGGGCGAAATCGTGGGCAATCCCAGCCTGGGCTCGGAGCACTCGCTCGGCCTCGATCTTGGCTATGGCCTGCGGGTAAACGACTGGCGCCTGCAGGCGCATCTGTGGCGTACCGATGTCGACGATCTGATCCAGCTCTTCCAGGTGGCCTCGGGCGTGAACGGCTACACCAATGTCGGCGAAGCCACACTCCATGGCTTCGAGCTGAGCCTCGGCTGGCAGGCCGCCGAGACGCTGAGCCTCGAGGCCAGCACCGCGGTGGTGCGCAGCAAGAACGCGCTCAGCGGCCAGCCCCTGTACGGCGCGCCGCCGCTGACCTTCACCCTCGATGCGCGCTACGCACTCGGCCCGGGCACGCTGGGCCTCGTGTACCAGCATCGCGCGCGCATGCGCCGTCCCGGCTTCGAAGAGGTCGAACGCGCCTCCGTCGATCTCGTGGACCTCGACTACAGCCTCGCACTCGGCGAGCGCTGGCAGCTGCAGGTGTACGCCCGCAATGCGCTGGATCGCAACTACGTGGCGACGGCAGACGAGCTCTCGGCGCTGGCGCCGGAGCGCAGCCTGGGCGTCAATCTGCGCTGGTCGCTGTACTGAGCGACGACCGGGACCGACGCTCCGCCAGCCGCTTTCCAACCCGCTTGCTGCGCCCTCGACGCCCAGCGCTAAGGGCGCGGCAAGCGCGGCGAGTCGCGCGGAGCCCGCGCCCCCGGGCGGCCACGGCGGGCCCTGCGCAGGCTGCTAGGCTGCTGCGCAATCCAGTCCGCCCGCCCGCCGCCCATGCGCCCTCGCCCTTCCCTGTCATTGCGCTGCCTGCTCGCCCTCGGCTTCGGCGTCGGCGCGGCGCTGGCAAACGCGCAGAACGCCAGCACCGCGGGCACCGCCAGCGCGCCGGAGCCCACCCTGCAGCACTTGAGCCTGGTCTGGGAGTACAGCGGGGACGCCAACGGCAACGGCGCGGTAGCCATGCGCTTCCGCCCGTTGGGCAGCACGAGCTGGCGCCAAGGCCTGCCGCTGCGGCGCGTGCCGGCCGGCAGCAATGCCGGCTTCAGCTGGACGAACCGCCACGCCGGCAGCGTGTTCGGGCTGCAGCCCGGCACCGACTACGAGATCGAGCTGAGCCTGGTCGATCCTGACGGCGGCAGCGCCACCCGCGTGCTGAGCGCGCGCACCCGCAGCGCGCCGACGCCCGGCAGCGGCAGCGTGCGCACGGCCACCCCGGCAACGCTGTCGAGCGTGCTGGCGCTGGCGCAGCCCGGTGACATCGTCGAGCTGGGCGCTGGCAGCTACGCCGGCTTCAGCCTGCAGCGCGACGGTGCGGCGGGCCAGGCGCTGACCCTGCGCGGCCTGCCGGGCGCGCAGATCAACGGCGAGCTCGGTCTGTTCTCGCGCCGGCACGTGATCCTGCAGGCGCTGACGGTCAATGGGCGCATCCGCTTCAACGGCTCCGAGGACATCGCGATCGTCGACAGCACGGTCAACGCCTCGGCGACTGAATTCAACGGCGACGGCATCGTCTGCTTCACCCGCTGCGCGCGCGCCTACATCGCCGGCAACACGGTCAACGGCACCACCGTCTGGCAGGAGAGCGCCTTCGGCGTCAGCGGCAACAACCGCGGCGAAGGCATCGTGGTCAACGGCCCGGGGCATGTGATCCGCAGCAACCGCGTGCGCGGGTTCCGCGACGGGATCTCCTTCATGGAGGACAGCGCGGCGGTCGACCAGTACAGCATCGATGTGCTCGACAACCGCATCAGCGAATCGGCCGACGACGGCATCGAAGCCGACTTCTGTCTGCACAACTGCCGGCAGGTCGGCAACGTGCTGACCAACAGCTTCATCGCGTTTTCCTCGCAGCCGGCGCTGGGCGGGCCGAACTACTTCGTCCGCAATATCGCCTGGAACGTGGCCCACGTGCCCTTCAAGCTGTATCGCAGCAGCCGCGGCGACGTGCTGCTGCACAACACCGTGGTCAAGACCGGCGACGGCTTCAACGCCTCGCCCGGCGTGCCCATCGCCTATGCCTACGCGCGCAACAACCTGTTCGTGGGCGGCGAGCCGGGCAGCTGGAACGGCTACGCCAGCGGCTCGGGGCGCGTGCTCGACCTCGTCGACCTGCAGAGCGCCACCAGCAGCTTCAACTTCAATGGCTACGGCAGCACGCGCAGCGACTTCCGCGGGCGTCTCGGTGCGGTCAGCTTCGGCAGCCTCGCCGAGTTGCGCAGCCTGAGCAGCGAGACCCAGGCCCAGCGGGTCGACATGGCGGTGTTCGCGACCGCACCAGCGTTTCCGCAGAACCCGCTGACCCAGTACGCCGAGGCGGATCTGCGCCTCGCCAATGACCTGCGCGCGGTGGATGCCGGCGAGACGCTGCCCAACATCAACGACGACTACAGCGGCGGCGCGCCGGACCTGGGGGCCATCGAGCGCGCAAGTGCCAGCACCGGGCTGTTCTGCGACGGCTTCGAACCCGCCGTGTGCGGCAAACCCTGATCCTTCGCGTCGCTCGCCGAAGCGCCGCCAAAGCCCGCGGCTTGGGAGCGTCTCAGACCCGCACCGCGGGCCAGGTGTCTCGATGAAACGTGGATTGGCCGGCTCGCGTTGTGTGTAGGAGCCTGCTTGCAGGCGACCGCAGCCTCCGCTCTGTGCTGGCCCCGCGGGTCGCGAGCACGCTCGCTCCTACACACTGCCGGCCTTCGTGGGACGACGAACGGGTCGCAAGCGTTCTGCTTCTTGTGACGCAAGAAAGAGACCTGCCGCGCCCCGGGATCACGGAGTACAGTGCGCGGCACCGGGCATTCGCAGGCAACGCCTGCGCGGGGGCGCTCATGACTCTGGGGCAGGTGATCCACCTTCTACGCTGGGCCGCCGCCGTGGCGCTGCTGCTGGGCGGCGGCGTCATCGCTCTGTTCGCCGCGCTTCTCTTGAGCGACGGCATTCCGCGTACCGAAGGCTCGCCGGCGGGCACGATCATCGCGGCGATTCTGATGTCCGCCCTTCTGGCCGCGCCGATCCTGCTCATTGCCGGCGCTGCGATGGCGTTTCGACTCTCGCGGCTGCCCTGGCCGCGTCCACAGGCGCGAGCGGTTGCGCTGACCGTAGCGGCCGCACCGCGCGGCGAATTCTGGCTCCAGCACCCCGATGGCGCCCAGCTCGGCGCGCTGTTCAACGCCGGCCGCGCGGTGCTGCTCTGGGATCCGGGCAGCGGTCACGCGGCCGCATGCAGCCAGGGCCCGCGTGCCGCCGAGGGAGCGCTGATGCATCCCTTCGTCGATGCGCAGCACCGGCTGCTGCAGCTGCCCTACAGCCTGACCCTGCCGGAGCTGCTGGCACAGCGCGAGCAAGCGCAGTTCGAACGCACGGGGCAGCGCTCGGACGCGCTCGACTGGATTCCCTTGGACGGCGCCCTGGAGCGCCGCGAGGACGCCTGGGAACTCGTCGCCAGCGCGCTGCCCCGGGCTTCCGCCTGAGCCTGCGGCAGGCCTCAAGCTGCAGCCGGGGGCAGCGCGCGCTTCAAGCGCCAGTCGAGCAGCAGAAAGCCGAAGGGCAGCACCGAGCACAGCAGCGACAGCAGCCACAGCCACAGCGACCAGCGCTGCAGATGGCTGACCACCAGCGAGAACGCCACATAGGCCATCCACAGCAGGCCATGCGCCATGCCGACGGGCCAGACGAAGTCCACGCCGAACTGGTAGCGCGCCGGCATGGCGATGAACAGCAGGGTGATCAGGGACAGCCCTTCGACCAGGCTCAGCAGACGGAAACTCTTCAGCACGGCAACTCCGGAATCAGATCGGCAGACGCGGGCCGCGCAGGCTAAACGCTGCCGGCGCGCCTGCGCAGCGACGGCGTTCGCAGAGGCTGAAGTCGGCGGCCGCGGCTCGTCCTGCCGAGCGGATCAGTCTTCGTCGGGCCACTGCCGGAACACGACGCAGACGGTGGTCTTGTCCAGCATCGCGAACTCCAGCGCGCCCCAGGGCCGCAGCTGCACCTGCGGCAGGTTCGGATGCAGACGCTCCGGCGCGCGCGCGGACAGCTCGGCGTGCACGGCGTGGATGTCATCGGTCTCGATCGCCAGTTCGGGCCGATCCAGCGCCGCGAGCTCTGGGCTCTGCATCAGATAGGCCTTGGCGCCGTCGCGCTCGACCACGGCCAGGGTGTCGTCACTCCAGGCCAGCTCGAAGCCCAGCACATCGACAAAGAACTCCAGCCCCTCGTCGAGACGGCTGTAGAAGATTTTGGGGATCAGATTCTTGAACACGGACCCGCCTCGCTCCGCCGCTGCGCGATGGCGGACAGGATACGGCGCCACGCCGTCAAGGCGACGGCGCAGCGCAGAAGAACTGGCTGCCCATGGCCTCGTAGTCGGCAAGTGTCTCCATTCCCAGCGCAGCCCTGCGGGCTTCGAGTGTCTCCGGCTCGACGCTGGGGAAGGCGCGCCAGCGCCCGCCTTCGCAGCCGCCCTGCGTGCCGTACACCTGCAGCCGGCCCTCCGCCCGTTCGAGGCGATCGACCAGGTAACCGACATGGCTCGGCAAGGCCTCGCCCTCGGCGACGCGCGCCTCGATCTGCGCCAGGGCGAAGCGCTGGAATTCGCGATCGGTGTCGGCATGCTGGGCGACCATCCAGGCCGCTCCCGCCGCCTCCGCGCCCACTTCCGACCTGCGCGGCCAGCCGTGCTTCGCGACCAGCGCCTTCAGTTCAGTCACCATCGCTTCGAGCTTCTCGACCCTCGGCCCCTCCTCGCGATTCATCTCGGACTGATCGCGCGCGCCCAGCTCCAGCAGCTGACGTCGCAGCTCAGCATCGGCCTGCGCAGCGCTGGCACACAGCGCCAGCAGCAGGCCCGCCAGAACGACTTTCAGTTGCGGATACCTCATTTCTGCCCTCGGCCTCCCGCCTCTGAACCGCTCATTTGCGTGCGGACCCGTCGCCACTGTCCTGCACCGGCACACCCGCCGAACCCGCGAGGATGCCGCCGTCGATCGAGAACTCGGCGCCGGTGATGTAGCCCGAGGCGTCGGATGCGAGCAGCACGGCGACCGCGGCGACCTCTTCCGGCGTACCGAAGCGGCGCAGGGGCGTGTCCTGCACGAACATCGCCATGTTGGCCTCGCGCTCCGGGCCCTGGCCCAGCATCGGCTCCCACATCGGGGTGAGGATGGCCGCGGGGTGCAGCGAGTTGCAGCGGATCTTGAGCCCCTGCTGGGCGCAGTACAGCGCCACGCTCTTGCTGTGGTTGCGCACCGCCGCCTTGCTCGACGCATAGGCGGCGGCCGCAGGAATGCCTACCAGGCCCGAGCGCGAGGAGAGATTGATGATCGAGCCCTGCCCGCTGGCGCGCATGGCGCGGATCGCGTGCTTGCAGCCGAGGAACACGCCGTCGAGGTTGGTGGCGTGGACATGGCGCCAATCGGCCAGGGTGGCGTGTTCTGGATCATGGGCGACCACGCCGGTTTCGAAGCCGGTGATGCCCGCGTTGTTGACCAGCACATCGAGTCGGTCGCGGCTGCGCAGCACCTCGGCCAGAACGTGCTGCCACTGAAGCTCATCGCGAACATCGAGCGGCAGGAAGCAGGCGCGGTCGGACAGCGAGCGCGCCACGCTTTCGCCCGCCTGCGCGTCGATATCGGTGACGACCACGAACGCGCCTTCGGCGACGAAGGCGCGCGCGATGGCCTCACCGATCCCGCGACCCGCGCCGGTGACCAGGGCGACTTTGTGCTGAAGCTGCATGTTTTCCTCCGGCATCTCAGAACGCTCGCCTGCGAACTCGCCGGCGGCTGCATGCGGCTCAGGGCCGGTTGTCGCGCTCCAGCCTCAGCTCGCCTTTGCCGCAGGCGCCGACCGGGCGCCAACCGCGCGCTTCGTAGAAGACGCGTGCGCGCGAATCGGCATCGGTCGTCAACCACAGCCGATCGCAGGGCAGCGTGGCGTACCACTCAAGCATGGCTGCGTGCAGTCGCGAGCCTACGCCCTGCCCTTCGGCCTCGGGCCGCACGAACAGGGCCCAGACGTTACCGGTGACCAGACCGATCGCAAAGCCGAGCAGCCGGCCCTGATGCTCGATCACCCAGCCCTGGCCCGTCTCCGTGATTGAGCGCAGCAGCTCCTCGTCAGAGATGCGACCGGGCGTCAGCGTGTTCTCGCGGACGGCGTAGCGGATCTCCCACAGCTGTTCGAGGTCGTGCGCGTGGGCGAGGCGGAGGTGCAGGGGTGTCCTTGGCATGATCGGGCCTACGATGGGCGACGCCTCAGCGCCGCATGAACCGCATGGTCCAGTTGGTCTCCCAGCTCAGCCCGCCGTCCGCCGAGAAGGCCTGCTCCCAGTGCGGGTGCCCCCCTGCGTTCACCCGCCAGCGGAAGCGCACGCGAATCGGCCGGTCGCCCAGCACATCATCGGCATAGAACTCGCCCACACCGTCGCGAAAGCCCCCGATCACAGGCACATCCAAGCGATGCGGGGCGCGCCCATCGAGCCACCAGATGGCCCACTGCCGCGTCTGCGGATCGAAGGAGCGGAAGGCCGCGGCGCGAACCTCGCCCTCGGGAAAGCCCAGCAGGTTGTCCTCGACATTGCCCAAGCCGCCGAGGATGGCGCGGGTGCTGGCGGTGCCCTCGAACTCGGTCCAGTCGGTGCAGCCGCACAGCCGCTCGTTCAAGCGCCGGTGCGCCACCGTCCAATCGCCGAGGATGAAGTCGAAATCACGGGCGTCGCCGGCGCTGGGAAGATCGGCCATGAAGCTCTCCTGTGGGGTGGCAGCGATGCGTCACGCGGTGAACGAAGCCTACTGCACCGAGGCGGAGGAGGCGGAAGCGGGTGGCCGGGGACTCAGCACGCCCTCGCGCAGCTCAAGCACGGCGATACCCTCGCACTGGCAGCCCTCTGGCCCATAGTCCGAGGGCTCTCCGTCGCACTCGCAGATCTGGCCGGACAGCCACAGCTCCGGCTGTCCATTGCCGTCGACATCACTGACAGCCGACAGCACGCCGGATTCGTACATGAACGCGTGCGGCGAGAGATCGAGCTCGCGCACTCTGTCCTGCTCCAGCACCAGGGTCAGTGGGTACTCGAGGTAGGCGTGGAAGCGCGGATCGTCCTGAGCCAGCCTTGGCGGAAAGCAGGTATGGGTGAGGATGCGCGCAGCCTCCGCAGCCGCGCCGCGGTAGAGCTTGACGGCCCCGGCCGGGCAATGACGGGCCCGCACGAGTGACTCCACCTGGGCCAGAACCTCGGGCGCGAGCTGTTCGCTGAGTTCCGCAAGCGAGCCCGCGTCGATGACCGCGTAGCGCACGTCAGGCTCAGGCAGCTGGGTCGCGCGGTCGCTTGCCTGCAGCCCGGGCGATAGCAGCGTCATTGCAAGCCAGACCAGGGGCGACAAAGGAGAGAAGCGCACTTTCTTGCATGCCCCGATGAGCCGATGTCCAGCGCGCCGGCGATGCGCGAGCTTAGCCGATAGCCAAGCCCACAGACTCGGTGGCGCCGGGGTTGACCTGCCAAGCCGGGCCCCGATGCAGGCAACACCCACGCCTAGCGCCGCAGCCGCGCGAGGCCCAGCGTCAGCCAGGCGAGGATCAAGGTGCTGCCGCCGATGGGTGCCAGTCGCGTGGGCCAGCCGAACAGCGCTGCGCCGATCAGGCTGCCGCAGAACAGCAGCATGCCCGCGGCGAGTGCGCTGAGCGCCGCCTGCTCAAGGCGACGCTCAGCGCGGGGGCCCAGCACCAGCAGGGCCAGCCCGTGCAGGAACAGATACAGCGCGGCGGTCTGCAGCCAGCTCTGGGCTTGGCCGCTGGCGGCGTGACTGGCGTAGGCGCCCAGGCCGACGGCGGCTGCGCAGGCGACACCGCCGAGGGCGCCCAGCAGGGGGTTCAGGAGTCCTGCGGGCGCCCTCTCCATCTCAGCCCTTCGGCTTCAGATAGGCGTCCATGCCGCGACGCAGGTTGTCCGCCTTGAAGCTTGGGATCTTGAACAACCAGCCTTCGGTGGCGCGCTGCAATCTGGCGACTTCGTCCTGCACGGCTTTCAGGCGCTCGGCGCGATCCGCCTCGGGGTCACTGACGGCCTTCGGTGGTTCAGGCAGTTCGGCGGCGCTGGCGGTCGCAGCGGCTTCGGCAGGGGCGCTGTCGCCCTCGCCCTCGGCCTTGGCATCGGCGACCTTCGCGGCGTCGGCTGTCGCGGCCTCCTGCGCGGCCTTGAGCGCCTGCTCATGCGCCATCGCCTCGCGCGCCTGCTCGCCCTGGATGCGCTCCGCGGCGGCCTGCTCATCCAGGCTGACCTCGAAGCTCGCCCAGGTCTCGGCGCCCTGCGTGTGGGCCTTGACCGCAACCAGCACGCCCTCGCGGGTGCGGAAGCTGGCCGTGGTCGTCTGGGCGTCCTCCGCCGGCGCGTAGCCCTCGGCACGACGCACGTCATCAATGCTCAGGCCCGCAAGGAAACCGGCCGTGGCATCGCTGACGAAGGCACTGGCGGGCTCGCGGCCGTCGGGCAGGTTGGCCACGCGGAAGTCGCCTTCGCCGCCGCTGTTGGCTTCGATCCGCACGGGGCCGCCTTCCGGTGGCTGCACCTCGACGCCCGTGATGCGATTGGCGGCGATGTCCATCAGGTCGCGCTGCAGCCAGTCGCTGGCGGTCTTTTCGGCCGCAAGGTTGCGGTCGACCAGCCAGCTCTGCGCCTCGCCCTGCAGGCGCACGAAGGTGCCGGCACCGCGGCTGTTGTTCTGACCCAGGATCACCGCCAACTCCTGAGAGCCGGCGCCGGCGATGCGCAGCAGCACATTGCTGGCGCCTTCGGCGTCGACGTCCTGCACGCCGAGCACGGGATACGAGGCCTCGACAGCGGTCTTGGCCTCCATGCGCTGGGCCTGGGCAAGGTTCAGCAGCAGCTCGCGCAGCTTGCCCACATCGGCGGCATAGCCCTGTTTCTCTTCCACGCCCCAGCCGGCGTCACCGCGCTTCAGGGTGATGGTCTCGCCTCCCGCCGCCTGCACGACCACCTGGTTGACCTCGTTCAAGCCGGCCTCCAGGCCCGGTGCCAGCGGCCCGGCCACCGGCGCTTCCTCGGCCGGTTTGCGCGACTCCGAGAGATAGACGGCGATGCCCATCAGAACCACGGCGACCACGCCCAGACCGAGTATCTGCTTCTGCTTCATACCTTGCCCTCCTGACGGCGGCGACGCGCGCGGCTGAACGCGAAGGCCACCGCCACCACGGTCAGCAGCAGGGGCACGCCGGCGATGTTGATGACCTTGAGCTGGGTGCCGAGACGCGAGATGTCCTGGTCGAGGTCGCGTCGCACCTGGCGCAGCTCCTTGCGGATGCGCAGCTTCTCGTCCTGGAAGCGCTTGATCGCCGCCTGCTGCTCAACAGACAGCAGCTGGCCGCCATCATTGGCGCTGCGCTGCGACTGCAGCTCGGTGAGCTGGCGCTCGGTCTCGGTCAGCTGCGTCTGCAGCTCCTGCTCCTTGGCGCGGAAGCGGTCGTCGGCCTGACGCTTCAGGGCTTCGACGCGGGTGAACGGACGCGCCGAGGTGCTGCGCGCGCGCACGCCGATCAGATCGCTGCTGCCGACCAGGTTGTCGACCGCATTGATCACGAGGTCGCCGTTCTTAGCGAAGGCGTTCATCACCCGCTCGCCGAAGAACTGCTGCGTCTGCACCCAGAGGCGATCGGTCAAGAGGTCGGTGTCGGCGAACAGCAGGATGCTGGCCTGCTCGATCTCGGCGCGATGGCCTTCGCCGCTGCGCTCGGGAAACGCGGTCTTGAGCGGCCCGGTGAGTCGACCGGCGATCACGAAGGCCTCGGTCGCGTTGGGCGTGAAGCCGTTGAACAGCTCACGCGGCTCAGGCAGGAAGCGCACCCGCTCGACGCCTGTGGTCGAGGACGACAGCGAGCTCTGGATCAAAGGCTCCAGCTTCAGCGTGCTGTCGTCGCGCAGCACGAAGTGGCCGGCGGTGGACAGGTTCACCGCGTCGAGCTGGGCGGTGACGATGTCCTGCTGG
Organism: Lysobacterales bacterium; assembly: GCA_014946745.1. Classification (NCBI taxonomy): domain Bacteria; kingdom Pseudomonadati; phylum Pseudomonadota; class Gammaproteobacteria; order Lysobacterales; species Lysobacterales bacterium. The sequence goes on from JADCRD010000001.1 coordinate 2,032,115, forward strand.
TTCATCTGCTCGCGGCCCACGCCCAGCACAGCCAGATGGCGCTGCGGCGGCTGGTCGGGGCGGGTCTGCAGCTCCAGCGCGGTCTCGGCGTCGAGCACGACCTTCTGCGGGTCGTAGCTGATGCCCCAGGCCTGGAACAGCTTGGGCAGGTCGGAGGCCTTCTCCGCCATCATGTTGGACATCGGGTCGGCCGCCTCACCGGAGACTTCCGCCTCGGCATGCGGATCGACGAAGGCCAGCAGGCGGCCGCCGCGCAGCACGAACTGGTCGATGGCGTAGAGCGTGTCGTCGGACAGGTTCTTCGGGTGCACCAGCAGCAGCAGCTCGATGTCCTCGGGGATGCTCGCGACCGTGGACTCGAGCGTGCGCAGCTCGAACAGCTCGCCCAGCTCGTCGTTGATCACCCAGCCCGGCGTCATGCCGCCGCGCGCGGGGTCGAAGCCGCCGCCTAGGTTCAGGCCGCTCAGCACGCCGACCTTGGGCTTGGCCGGGCCGGACAGGCCGCTGATCAGCTTGGCGACGTCGTACTCGAGGAAGGTTTCCTTGTCGGGCTGGAAGAACGGAATCGCCATCTGGCCGTCCAGGGCATTGCTGCCGACGAGGCCGAAGAACAGCGTCTCGGCGCCGCCGCCCAGCGGCACGGCCTGCAGGCCGGCGGCGGTGGCGCGGTCCTCGTCCTCGCTGAAGGGCTGCGGGTCGATCACTTCCAGGCGCAGCTTGCCCGGTGCGACGGCGACCATTTCCTCCAGCAACTCGCGCACGCGCTCGGCATAGGTGCGCAGGGCCGGATAGTTCGCTGCCGCGCGATCGGAGAAGTAGAACTGCAGGTTCACCGGCTCCTCGATCTTGCCGATCAGGGCGCGGGTGCCGTCCGACAGGGTGTAGAGGCGATCCTGGGTGAGATCCACACGGGCGCCGCGGAACAGCACGCCGGTGAGCATCACAAGAGCGATGAAGAGCACGGCCAGCACCACGAGCGTGGAGCCGGTCAGTGCGCGTCGATTGAGCACAGACATGGGGTGGACTCCTTGGTGGGTTCAGTCGGCTTTCTTGAGGTCGATGACCACGGCGCTGGCCAGCAGCCAGAACACGATCGTCAACACGAAGAACAGCAGGTCGCGCAGGTCGATGACGCCGCGCGAGATCGCGTTGAAGTGGGTCAGGAAGCTCAGGCCGGCGACCGCATCCACCAGCACCGCCGGCAGCAGGGCGCGGAAGAAGTCGAGCACCAGCGGAAAGCCCGCGAGCAGCAGCAGGAAGCAGACCACCACGGTGAGGATGAAGGCGATCACCTGGTTGCGCGTGGCCGCCGACAGGCAGGCGCCGATGGCGAGAAAGCCGCCGGCCATGAGCAGGCTGCCGACGTAGCTGGCAAAGATCACGCCATTGTCGGGGTCACCGAGATAGTTCACGGTGATCCACATCGGGAAGGTCAGGAACAGCGCGATGCCGACGAAGGCCCAGGCCGCGAGGAACTTGCCCAGCACCGCCTGCCACATGGTCACCGGCAGGGTCAGCAGCAGCTCGATGCTGCCGCTCTTGCGCTCCTCGCTCCACAGCCGCATCGACACGGCCGGCACCAGGAACAGATACAGCCAGGGATGGAAGCTGAAGAACGGCTGCAGGTCCGCCTGGCCGCGCTCGTAGAGGCCGCCCAGGTAGAACGTGAGCGCCCCGGCCAGCGCCAGGAAGATAACGATGAAGACGTAGGCCACTGGCGTGGCGAAATAGCCCGCCAGCTCGCGGCGGGCGATGGCGAAGGTCGGATTGCTCATGTGCGGGCCTCCGGCGTCGGCGAGGACTGCGTGGTGATCTGGCGGAAGACTTCATCGAGGCGACCGCGCTCCAGGGCCATCTCGCTGACGCTGACGTTCTGCGCGCGCAGGAAGTCGTTGATGCGATCGAGGATGCGCTCGCCGCGGCGCGGGAAGGCGGTGATGCGGCCATCCTGCGGATCGATCTCGACTGCGGCCACGCCCTCGATGCGGGCCAGGCCATCCTTCAGCGCCACCGGGTTAGCTGCGGTGAGCGACACCGCCTGGTGGTAGCGCGAGCGGGCTTCAAGCTCGTCGGGGGTCGCGTCGGCGAGCACGCGGCCGCGGGCGATCACGATGGCGCGCGAGCAGACCGCGTGCACCTCTTCGAGGATATGGGTCGAGATGATGATGGTGCGGTCGCGCGCCATCGACTGGATCAGGCTGCGCACCTCGTGCTTCTGGTTCGGATCGAGGCCGTCGGTGGGCTCGTCGAGGATCAGCGCCTTGGGGTCATGCAGGATGGCCTGGGCCAGGCCGACGCGGCGCTTGAAGCCCTTGGAGAGCGTGTCGATCGGCTGGTTGAGCACTTTGCCCAGCTGCAGCCGCCCGACCACTTCATCAATGCGCCGACGGGTGTCGGCGGCCGACATACCGCGCACCTCGGCGACGAACTTCAGAAAGCCCAGCGGGCTCATCTCGCCGTAGCTCGGCGCGCCCTCGGGCAGATAGCCCAGGGCGCGCTTAGCTGCGACCGCATCGTCGGCCACATCGTGGCCACACACCGTAGCGCTGCCGGCTGTCGGGGCCAGGAAGCCCGCGATCATCTTCATCGTGGTCGACTTGCCGGCACCGTTGGGGCCGAGAAAGCCGAGCACCTGACCGGGCTCGACGCGGAAACTCACGCCGTCGACCGCGGTGAAGTCGCCGTAGCGCTTGCACAACTCTCGCGTTTCGATCATTGGATGTCGTCCTGATTCGTGTGATGTGGGGCGAATCCGCCTGCTGCGCGGACGGTGATCTGTGTACACATCCGCGCGGCCCCGCGAATACCGCGCTGGCGGCAGAAAGTTCCCCGACGTCGGCGGCGTCGAACACAAACGAAGACGGGCGCGGAGTTGACTCCGCGCCCGTCCCGTGGAAGTGACCGACGGCTGTCGGCCACCGCGATTTCAGCGGATCGGCCAGTAGACCTTGAAGGTCGAGTCCTCGGCTGCGGTCTCGGTGATCTCGGTGAGGTATTCCTCATAGCCGCGGTCATGCACGTTCAGCCCGTGGGTGGCGGCGTAGGCGCGCAGCATGTCGCGGATCAGCGGCAGCGAGGCCGGGTGACCGGCGTAGTCGGTCATGACCACGCGACCGCCGTAGGTCACGCCAGACACGATGCCTTCGGGCAGGTTCAGGCCTTCCAGCGGTGCCACCGCAACAGCGGGAGCTGCGGGTGCCGCAGCGGCGCCGGGCGCTGCCGGGGCTTCCGCAGCGGGGGCTTCCGCTGCCGGCGCCTCGGCCGCAGCCGTCGCTTCGGCAGCAGCAGCGGCAGGATCCGGCTTGCGCACCGGGATGGCGACCTCGAAGGTGTACTTCTTGTCGGCGAACTCGACGGTGATCAGACGCGCCGGGCCGGCGGCCTCCAGCCCATTGCTGGCGATGGCCGCGCGGATCTTGCGGATCGAAGCGTCGAGTTCCTCTTCGACGGCCGTGATATTGCGATCCGCGCTGGTCGCAAGGATGAGTGCGGTCTGCGACTGCACTTCGCTCTCCTGAACATCGACCATCGGGTTGTCGTAGTTGAAGTTCGGGATGGTGGCCAGCAGGCCCGTCAGGTTGGTCAGGCCCAGACGCATGTCGTCGCCGACGGTTCGGTCGATGTACAGACCCGCGTAGCGGCCGAACAGATTCCAGCCGTAGTCGACGTCGTACTCCCAGTTGATGTCCACGGTCTTGCCGCGGTCGTCCAGAGTGAACACGTAGGTCTTGTTGGTGCCGTAAGCCGGGCTCTCGGCGGCCCACTCGATGCGCTCGTCCTGCACCGACTCGGTGACCTTGAGCGAACCCGTGCCGATCTTGGGGTTGTCGCTCTCGTATCGCAGCACGGCGCCCAGGCCACGCGGCTCGCCTTCCATCGTGTAGCGGATGGCTGGATCGTGCATCCGCTTCGGATGCCACTCGTCAAAGCGCTGGAAGCCATTCAGCAGGTCGTAGACGAGGCGCACCGGACGGTTGGTCTCGACGCTGTGGCGGACGTAGCGATGGCTGGGAAGGAACACACCAACCAGCACGAACAGCACTGCGACCAGCAGCAGCGCGATCACGAATTCGATCAGACGGGTCATTCAGGGTCTCCGGGAATGGACCTGCATCGTGGTGCCGGCGCGCCGGACTCCCTCCACACGGATGCAAGGCCGCGAAGAATAGCCCGAACCGAGCCCGCGCGGCCAGCCACGGTTCAGGCTGCCACAAGACTTCGCAATGCGGAAACAGGGCATCGCGAACGTCTCCTCGCGGATTCCTGTCAGTGCGTCTCGCAGAGTCGCTGTGTGGCTCGCAGCGGGTGGGAAATCCCGGCCGTCAAGGCGAGCCACGAGACTGCACTTTGGCACCGGAGCGCGCCGCGTTAAGTCGCGGGAATCCGACGAGCCAATGTCCGCCAAACCCGCGCAGCGCGCTGTTGATCTGCAGGTCGGGGCGACGCCAGCGGCAGGCGCTGGGCGCTCTCAGTCGTCACCCTTGGCAACGGGCCGCTGACGGTCGCCGCACCACTCGCTCCAGGAGCCGGCGTAGATACTGGCGCCAGACAGGCCCGCGTGCTCCATGGCCAGCAGGTTGTGGCAGGCGGTGACGCCCGAGCCACACATCAACACGGCGTCGCCCGGAGACCGCCCGCCCAGCAGCCTTTCGAACTCGGCGTGCAGCTCGGACGCCGGCTTGAACAGCCCCTCCGCGCTCAGGTTCTCGATGTAGGGCCGGTTGAGCGCGCCGGGGATGTGTCCCGCCACCGGGTCCAGCGGCTCGACCTCGCCGCGGAAACGCTCGCGCGCCCGCGCGTCGATCAGCACGGTGCCGGCATTGGCGAGCCGCGCTGCCAGCACCGCGGTGCTCACCACCTGGCGCACGTCAAAGCGGGCGCGGTACTGGCCGCTGCGCGGACGCGGGCTGCCGGACTCCATTCGGCCACCGATTCGCATCCAGGCGTCAAGCCCGCCGTCCAGCACGGCGACGCGTCGATGGCCCAGCAGGCGCAAGAGCCACCACAGGCGCGCTGCCATCGCGCCATCCCGACTGTCGTAGGCCACGACCTGGTGCTGCGGGGTCACCCCCCAGCGCGCCAGAGCCGCACAGAACCGATCGGCTTCAGGCAGCGGATGACGGCCGCGGCCTCGCTTCGACATTTCGGAAAGATCGCGTTCGAGATGCGCATAGACGGCACCGGGCACATGCCCCAGCGCGAAAGCACGCTCGCCAGCCGCCGGCTCGCGCAGATCGAATCGGCAGTCGACGATCGCCAGCAGCGGGGACTCAAAGTCGGCGCGCAGTTGTTCGGCGCTGATGAGACTGTTCCAGTCCATGGCATCGCCGCCCTTGCGCGGCCTCATCGTTGCGGATCTCAGCACCATACCGCTCCTGGCGCCGGATCGGCTAGCAGGATGCTGAAAATCAGCACTCGCGCTCGCCACTAGAGCAAGCGGCCAGGTGATGGGCGCGGGGTCGAGCCTGACTCGCTTCGGCGCGGCATCGGCCCAGGATGCGGGCGGGCGGATCCAAAGCACGCTTCGAGGGCGCGCTGTTCACTTCCGGAGAAGGTCACCCCTTCGTCCCCAGCACAATGCAGAAGAGATCAGCGCCGCTTTGGGAGCTTGCACTCCACTGAGACGTCGCGCGGATCGCGCCCATCAGACAGCGCTCAGGCGCTCGCGCAGGTTGATCAGCATCGCCGCCGTGGCGCCCCAGATGCGCTGACCGGCGTAGTCGAAGCGCCAGGTCTGCCGCGAGCGACCTGCCAGTTCCCCGCGCTCAGTGCGCAGGTTGGCGGGGTCCATCAGGAAATCCAGCGGCACTTCGAACACCTCGGCCACCTCCCCGGGTTCGGGCCGGGAAACATGCAGCGGCGAGACGCGGGCGACTACCGGCAGCACGAGGAAGCCGGTGAACGTCGGCAAGCGGTCGATGAATCCGAGCGGGTCCACATGCGCGGGATCGAGTGCGATCTCCTCCTGCGCTTCGCGGATCGCGGTCGCCAGCAGGCCCGGATCGCGCGGGTCCTGACGCCCGCCGGGGAAGGCCACTTGGCCCGGATGATGGGCCAGCGCCTCGGTGCGACGGGTCAGGATCACCCGGCTGCCCTCGCCGCGGTCGACCAGCCCGAGCAGGACCGCGGCAGGCCGCAGGCGCTCCAGCGGCGGAATCAGGTCACGCAGATCCTCAGGCACCTTGGGGGGCGCAGTGGGCGGCGCCGCAAGCGCGTACAGGGCTCCCCGGATGCGGGCATCCAGAACCTCAGCGGGCGCCCGCCATTCAGACACAGCCGCTGCGTTCCGCGCGCTCCGGCAGGGCGATCTCCATCAGGTACTGCCGCTGCACCGGGCTGAAAGAAAGCCAGCCGGCAATCTCGGCCGTCGTGCGATGGCAACCCGAGCAAAGACCATCGGAGCCAAGCTCGCAGACGCCAACACAGGGGCTCAGAACAGGCAAAGAAGTGGAACTCACGGGGGACTCGGCGTGTACGGGAGCAAGGCGAACTGGCGCCAGAAACAACAGGGGAGCGCGGGTGACCCCGACGCTCCCCATCGATCCAGGCATCGTCGCGGGCAAGGCCTCGAAGGCATCGCCTCGACGGACTCGGATTACTTGATGCTGATCAGCTTGACGTCGAACACGACCGCCTGACCAGGGCCGACCGGCGAGCGCGGATTGTCGCCGTAGCCTTGATCGGGCGGCAGGAACACTTCCCAACGCGAACCGACCTTCATCATCGGCAGCACTTCGCGCAGACCGGGCAGCGGAGCCTCGGAGACCTTCATGGTGACGGCCTCATTACCCGTGTAGGTGCTGGCGAACTCCTGGCCGGTGGACAGCGATCCGCGGAAATGGATCTGCACTTCGCTGGCCGCAGTCGGCTGCGCGCCGGTGCCTTCCTCGATCACCCGGTACTGGATGCCCGAGGCGAGGTTCTGGATGCCCTGCTTGGCGCGGTTCTGCGTCAGGAACTGCTCGCTCTTCGCTTTGTTCTCGGCGGCTACGCGCTCGAACTCGGTGCGCGCCTGCTCAAGCATCTGGGTCTGCATCTTCTCCACGGCGGCGCGCATCTCTTCCGGCGGCACGCTCGGATCGCGCTTGGCAAACCCTTCCTGCACGCCGCGGACGACGGTGCTCACATCGAGATCGACGCCACGCTCGGCCATTTCGCGGCCCAGCTGGTAACCGATCGCGTAGCTCAGCTTGCCCTTCTCCGAGGAGGTGTCCTGTGCCTGCACGGCACCCATGCCAAACACAGCCACGGACACGACCAACCAGCGCAACTTCATGCAGAACCTCCTGGGTGTACCGCCAGCCCCTTGGCCGCGGTGGAAAGCGCACAAGCATACCCGTGTGCAGCGGGGTCCGCCATTAAGGCCGCGGAGGGGTCAATTGAGCTCAATCCTCATCGCCCCAGCGCGGCGTCTTCGACTGCAACTTGGGTGGTGAAGTTCGCGGCGGGAGAGACGCCAGAACCGCCAAGCCATCGCGAGTCGCCGCGACATCGTGCACGCGCAGGATCGCAGCACCGCGTTGAGCGGCCAGCACCGCAGCCACCACGGATCCCACCAGGCGCCCCTCAAGCGGTCGCCCGGTGATCGCACCGACCATCGACTTGCGCGAAACGCCGACCACCAACGGCGGCAGTCCGGAACTCAGCGTCGACAGCGCGCCCATCAGCTCGACGTTGTGCTGCAGCGTTTTGCCGAAGCCAAAGCCCGGATCGACCAGCAGTCGCGAACGCACGATGCCGGCAAGCTCGCAGACGAACACGCGATCGGCGAGGAAGCGCTGCACTTCCGCGACCACATCGCCGTACTGCGGATCCGCCTGCATGCTGCCAGGCTCGCCCTGCATGTGCATCAGACACACCGGCACTCCGAGATCGGCGGCAGCCGCCAGCGCGCCCTCCCGACGCAAGCCCCAGACGTCGTTGATCAAACCGGCCCCCGCGCCCACCGCGGCGCGCATGACCTCGGGCTTGGAGGTGTCGATCGATATCGGCACCGGGCTCGCCGCCGCCAGCCGCTCGATCAGGGGCAGCACGCGGTCGATCTCCTCCTGGGCGCTCACCGCCGCCGCGCCGGGACGCGTGGATTCGCCCCCCACGTCGATGATGTCAGCGCCGTCTTCCACCATCTGCAGCGCGGCGCGGAGTGCGCCATCGCCGTCCGCAAGTCGACCGCCGTCGAAGAACGAGTCCGGTGTCAGATTCAGCACGCCCATGATGCGCGGTCGATCCAGCAGCAGCGGACGACCGCCGCAATCGAGGCGGGGAGCCAAGTCAACGCTGTTGAACATGAACACATCCTCGAAGGCCGGAAACACGAACGCCCGCGCGGACGCGGGCGTTCGGAGATAGGCAGGGGCAACTCAGGTTTGTGCGGCGGCACCACCCAAGGCGCCGGCGGCGGGACCCGAGCTGTCGCGCGGCGGGGTGCTGGACGAGTCGGTCTTGGACCAGTCGCTGGGCGGCGGCGGCTGACGGCCTTCCATGATCGCGTCAATCTGCTTGGCGTCGATGGTTTCGTAAGTCAGCAGGGTGTCCGCCATGACATGGAGCTTGTCGATGTTCTCGGTGAGGATCTTGCGCGTGCGCTCGTAGGCACGATCCAGGATGCCGCGAACGACCTCGTCGATCTTGCGCGCGGTGTCGTCCGAGACGTTCTTGTGCTGAGTCACCGAGCGGCCGAGGAACACCTCATCCTCCTGCTCGCCGTAGGCGACGGGCCCCAGTTCGTCGGACAAGCCCCACTTCGTGACCATGTTGCGGGCCATCTTGGTGGCGCGCTCGATGTCGTTGGACGCACCGGTCGTGACCTTGTCGGCACCAAAAATAAGCTCTTCAGCGACGCGGCCGCCGTACAGCGAGCACAACTGGCTCTCAATGGCGACGCGGTTGTAGCTGTAGCGGTCCTGCTCGGGCAGATACATGGTCACGCCCAGCGCGCGGCCGCGCGGGATGATCGTCACCTTGTAGACGGGATCGTGATCGGGCACCACGCGTCCGACGATGGCGTGGCCGGCCTCGTGGTACGCGGTGAGCTTCTTCTCGGCCTCGCTCATGGCCATCGAGCGGCGCTCGGCGCCCATCAGAATCTTGTCGCGGGCCTTGTCGAAATGGGTCATGCGCACTTCGCGGGCGTTTTCGCGCGCAGCGAACAGAGCCGCTTCGTTGACCAGATTGGCGAGATCGGCGCCGGAGAAGCCCGGCGTGCCGCGCGCGACCACCGAGGGATCGACGTCGGCCGCGGCCGGCACCTTGCGCATGTGCACCTTGAGGATCTGCTCCCGGCCGCGCACATCGGGCAGCGGTACCACCACCTGGCGATCGAAGCGGCCCGGACGCAGCAGGGCGGGGTCGAGCACGTCGGGGCGGTTGGTCGCGGCGATGACGATGATGCCCTCGCTGCCCTCGAAGCCATCCATCTCGACCAGAAGCTGGTTCAGGGTCTGCTCGCGCTCGTCATGACCGCCGCCGAGACCCGCACCGCGGTGGCGGCCGACCGCGTCGATCTCGTCGATGAAGATGATGCAGGGCGCATGCTTCTTGGCCTGTTCGAACATGTCGCGGACCCGCGAGGCACCCACGCCGACAAACATCTCGACGAAGTCGGAGCCCGAGATCGAGAAGAACGGCACCTTGGCTTCGCCGGCAATGGCCTTGGCCAGCAGGGTCTTGCCGGTGCCAGGCGAACCCACCATCAGCACGCCGCGCGGGATGTGGCCGCCGAGCTTCTGGAACTTGCCTGGATCACGCAGGAACTCGACCAGCTCGGACACTTCTTCCTTGGCTTCATCACAGCCGGCGACATCGGCGAAGGTGATCTTGACCTGATCCTCGCCCTGCAGCTTGGCGCGCGAGCGGCCGAAGCTCATCGCACCGCGGCCGCCGGAGCCGGCCTGCAGCTGACGCATGAAGAAGATGAAGATGCCGATGAAGATGATGTAGGGCAGGATCGAGAGCAGCACCGTGCCGAGGCCGGGGCCCGAAGGCGGCGTGCCACGCGTCTCGACCCCGTACTTGATCATGTCGGAGACGAAGTAAGCATCGCCCGGATCGAACGTCGTGAAGCGCGAACCGTCCTTGCGCTCAACGTGGATGGTCACCCGATCCTCGCCGCGCACCGCCTTCGCGATCTCGCCGTTCTCGACCTGCTCGATGAAGCGGTCGTAGCTCACCGCCTCATTGCCGCCGGCGCGCGGGGTGAAGCTCTGGAACACCGCCATCAGCACGACGGCGATGACCACCCAGAGCAGCAGATTCTTGGCAAGGTCGTTCATTCTTTGGCCTCTTTGGCGCCGCCCCGTTTGCCGGTCGCGAGCGCATATACCTCGGGAGAGCGGTTGCGCGACGCCTTCGGCTTGCGGATCTGCACCTTCGCGTAGCGCTGGCGCAAATCTTTTAGGAAGGCGTCGGACCCCTGCCCCTGGAACACTTTGATCAGCAAGGTACCACCGCTGCGCAGGTGCTGATCGGCGAAATCGCGGGCGAGTTCGCAGAGATGCAGGCTGCGCGGCTGGTCGACTGCAGCAACTCCGCTCATATTGGGGGCCATGTCGGAGAGCACAAGGTCCGCCACCTGGCCGCCCAGCGCGGCTTTGAGCCGGGACAGTGGCTCCGGCTCTCTGAAATCGCCGTGAATGAACTCGACGCCCGCCAGCGAAGGCATGTCCAGAATGTCGAGCGCGATCACCCGGCCGCGTTCGCCCAGCTCGCGACGGACCAGCTGGGACCAGCCCCCGGGCGCGGCACCGAGGTCGACCACCAGCATGCCGGGCCTGAGCAGCTGATCCCGCTCAAGCAGCTCCTCCAGCTTGTAGACAGCGCGCGAGCGCATCCCCTCGCTCTGGGCGCGCTTGACGTAGGGATCGGCGAAATGTTCGGCCAGCCAGCGCCGGCTGCTCTTGCTGCGGTTCATCGAAGCCGGACCCGGCGGCAGTGGGATCGCTGTAAAGGCTGCATGATACCCTGAGCGGCCTTTTTCCGATGTCTGACCATGTTCCAGCAGCTCAGCAACTCCCAGCAGCGCTATCTGCGCGGACTTTCCCATGGACTGAAGCCGGTGATCATGATCGGCGGCAAGGGTCTGACGGAGGCCGTGCTGGCCGAGCTCGATCTGGCGCTGGAGCACCACGAGCTGGTGAAGGTCAAGATCGCCGCCGAAGACCGCGATGCCCGCGACGAGATCGTCGCCGAGCTGGTCATGCGCTCCAAGACCAACCTCGTCCAGCGCATCGGCAACATCGCAACGCTGTTCCGTCGCTCGAAGGAACGACCGCAGATCAGCCTGCCGCGCTGACGCCCGCGCTTTGCCGACTGCGCCTGCACGCGCGTCGTGCTCGCATGCAAAGCCCCAGTCCCCGACGCCCAGAGCGCCGCATGCCTCTCGCTGAAGACCGCCAGGAAGGCCTCTACACCATCCGCTGGGTGTCCGCGGAGGCGATCCGCATCGACGATGCGGAATTCAGCCGCAGCCTGCTGCTCCTGCCCGATCAGGTGCATCGCGATCTCGATGTGCAATCGCTGGATGCAATCGACGAAGCCCTGGTGAAGCGCATTCTGGACCTGGCTCCGCAAGTGCTCATTCTGGGCACAGGTCAGCGTCAGGTGTTCCCGCCGCCGCGCTTGATGGCTGCCTTTCTCAGTCGCGGGGTCGGCATCGAAGCCATGGACAATGCCGCCGCAGCGCGCACTTACAACCTGCTCGCGCTGGAAGGCCGCCGAGTGGCAGGCCTGTTCCTCATGGGGCAAGGCTGAACGAGTCGCGCACACCGGTCGAGTCGGATTGATCCGGCCAGCGCCGCCCGAAACCTGCCTCAGCCGCCCGCCTGTTCAAGGCGCGCGCGCAGCGAGGGAATTTCGACGTGGTTCGGCTCCAGCTCGGCTGCGCGCTCCAGCGCCTGGCGAGCCGAAGCGAGCTCGCCGCGCCCGAGCCGCTCATTGGCCAAGCCCAGATAGGCCACTGCCAAACGCTGGCGCATCAAGGGCAGCTCCGCGGACGCGGGTGCCACGACCTGCAGACCTTCCAGATAGCGCAGCGCATCGTTCGGCCGACTGGCCGCGAGTGATGCATCGAAACGCTGTCGTGCCTGCGTGGGAAGGCCCTGCAGGAGGCTGCGAGCACGCGGGTCCGACGGCGAAAGCGCCAGTGCGGCGCGCAGGCTGTCGTAGGCGCTTTCGCCCGGCGGCTGCAGCAGGCGCCCCTCGGCGATGGCCGCTTCGGCGTCGGCGACCAGTGCGTTGACGCGCGCCGGATCGACGGTTTGTCCTTCCGCGACCCGCGCATAGTTCTGACGGGCCTCCTCCATGCGCTCGCGGGCGCGATCGAGCCCAGCCGGAGGCGGCACCAGCAGCGCCGCGGCATCAAGGGCCGACTCGGCCGCTTCGAAATCGAAGTCTGCGCTGGCGGTCTCGGCGCGCCGCAGCAGCTCGCGCCCCAGTCGCCTCAGACCTTCACTGGCTTCGGCAAGGTCGGGATCGAGCGCCAGCGCTTCGCGGTACGCATCCTGCGCACTGCGTCCGACCGGCGTGGTCAGCTGACCGCGTGCGACCCGCTCGCGCGCCTGCTGCAGCAGCGCCGCAATGCGCTCGGCGCGGCCCTTGCGTCCCTCGGCCAAAGCCGCTCGCAGTTCGGGAAGTTCCAGATGGCCGGGGTCAGCCTGCGCCACGACGGCAAGTCGGCGCTCGGCCTCTGCGAATGCCGCCGCTTCGAGATCGCTGCGCGCGGCCGCAATCAGGGGCGCCAGGGCTGCCCGCAACCCCGCTCGCGCAATGGGATTCTCCGGCGCAAGAGCCAAGGCCTGCTGGTAGAGGGCGATCGCCCCGACGCCCGGCTCTTCGATGCGCCCCGCCGAGAGGGCTGCCGCAGCCGCCTCGATCCGCTGCGCCAAAGCTTCCTCGCCGGCAGCCTGCCCCTGCTGGGCCTCAAGCTGACGGGCCAAAGCCGCAACGTCTTCGCTGCCCGCGCCCAGCTCGCGTGCCCACTCCAGCTCGCGGCGCGCAGCGGTCGCGTCGCCCGCTTCGATGCGGGCGCGAGCGGCTTCCAGGTGGGCGCGACCCACGCGACGCAAACCCTCGCGCGCGGCCTCATGATCGGGCTCGGCCGCGAGAATCGCGTTGTACAGGCTGCGCGCCCCCGGGCCATCGGCATCGTCCTGCAGGCGCCCCGCCGTGAGCGCGGCTTCCGCCCGCGCGAGCTGCTCGCCGCGATCGGAACCGCTCCACAGCTCGCGCAGCGGCGCCTCGAACACCAGCACCAGCAAAAGGGCTGCAAGCGGCAGCAGCAGCCAGGGCCAGCGCCGCGGCGTGGTCGGCTTCGCCGAAGCGGCAGAGCGCCGACGCGGTTGCTCGCCAGTGGTGATGCCTTCCATGCGCCCCAGCGAGGGGCCGTCCGAGGGCTTCGAAGCGCGCACAGCGCGCGCTTCGGGCGGCGTGACCACGGTGGGCGAGACGTCGGCGACCGCCGCCGGAGCACGTCGGCCTCGCGGGCTCGCGGGCTCAGGCAGCTCGGGCCGCAGATGGGCGATCGCCTCCAGCGCCGCGATCAACTCCGCGCCGGTCTGGAAGCGTTGCGCCGGGTCCTTGGCGAGCAGACGCTCGAACAGCGGCTGAAGCTCGACAAGCGCCATCGGCAGCTGCGGCAGCGGGGCAGTGATGTGCATGATGCCGACCGCGACCGAATCATCGGCCTGGTAGGGCACCTCGCCCAGCAGCAGCTGGTAGAACACCACGCCCAGGCTGTACAGGTCGGCGCGGCCGTCCAGCGGCTGACCGCGGGCCTGTTCGGGGCTCATGTAGTGCGGCGTGCCGATGATCGCCCCCGTGCGCGTCATGCGCATCGAATCACCGGCGCGGGCGATGCCGAAATCGGTCAGCACCGCACTGCCGTCCTCGCGCAGCAGGATGTTGTCGGGCTTGATGTCCCGATGCACCACGCCGCGCTTGTGTGCGTAGTCGAGCGCGCTGGCGATCTCCCGCACCACCCGCAGGGCAAAGGCGAAGTCGCGCCGCGGCCCGCGACGGGCCATCACCGGCCCACCGGGCAGGTGCTCCATCGCCATGTAGTGGTGCTCACCGTGCTGCGCCACGTCGTAGACGTGAACAACGTTCGGATGCCGCAGGCTGGCGGCGATGCGCGCCTCGCGCAGGAAGCGCTCGCCGAACTCCTCGTCGCCCAGCAAGGTGCCGGACATGATCTTGAGAGCGACCTCGCGCTGCACCGATTCCTGCAGAGCCAGATACACCGTCGACATGCCGCCGCGCCCGATGGGGCGGTCGATGCGGTAGCCGGGAATCTCGATCACAAAGGGCAGGCCGGGGCGCGTAGGCAAACGGCGGACAGCATAGCAACTCCCCTGCCCCGTTCGGCCGCGGGAAAGCGGCTTGCAGCCCACCGGACTTTGCACCACCCTACGCCGCCGCGCCCGCCGGCGGCCCCAAGCTTCCCGTGACCGACTCCCCCGACGATCGCCTCAACGATTTCCTCGCACCCGGCTTCAGCGCCGATGAGCTGCCCGGGCTGGCCCTGCTGCTGCGCGGCCGCGAGCTGCTGCGTGCGTTCTCGGCCCTGTTCCACGGCGGCGAAGGCGGCGTGCTGGCGCGGCTGCTGGTGCTGCGCGCGCTGGGCTCGCGTATCGACCCGCCCGACATCAGCCCGGCCGAAGTGCGCGAGCAGCTGTGCTACATCGATGCCGTCAAGCTCGACACCATCCTCGGTCGCCTGAAGGACCACGATCTTGTGGTCTGGGAGACCGAGATCCAGCGCTACCGGGTCAGCCCGCTCGGCCGCAAAACGCTCGCCGCGCTGTCCACCCTGCTGGAGTTCGAAGCCTTCGACCACGACGGCGTCGGCTATCTGACGGCCCAGATCGCGGCCAGCCAGGCCGTCGGCGTGGTGCCCGCCGACGAGCTCTCGCACCTGCTCTCGCGCCTGACCGAGCTGCGCGACGACTTCGACCGCGCCGTGCTGTCCGGTTCCGAGTATCGCATCCGTGCAGCGTCAGCCCGGCTCGACCAGGCCTGGCAGTGGGTCGAACGCGGCACGGACGTGGTGCGCAAGATCACCGCGGATCCGGACCTCGATCTCGACCCCAGCACCCATCGCCTGGCGCAAGCGGTCGGCCGCGCGCAGTCGGCGCTGCTGCGCCAGGCCAGCGTGTTCGCCCGCGCGCTGAACCAGATCGACCGCGACCGCATCCATCTCGGCCAGTCGGGCCTGTCCTCGTCCGACCTCGTCGGCTGGCTGCGCGACCAGAGCGCCGAGCGACTGGGCGAATTCGCCGAGGAACTGTGGACCGCCCCGCCGCGCCCGGCCTTCATCCAGGACCAGATCGCGCTGGACGTGGCAGAGTTCGAGCTGGTCGATCGCGAGCGCGCGGCGCAGCTGGTCTCGACCCTGCCCGATGGCGCCAAGGCGCCGCGCACCGACGCGCTGCCGATCGACACCGAAGACACCAGCCGCCTGCAGCGCTGGCGCGACGAACTGGGCGAGGTGCGGCGCGAGACCGCGCTGTCCAAGCTCGTGCCCAGCGAAGACTACGCCGCCAGCGCCTATCGCCTGTCCCTGCTCGGCCTGCTCGGCGATCCGGAATCGGCCGCACTCGACGGCCCGGCGGCGGACATCGCCCGGCTTTCGCTGCGCGTCACTTTCAGCAACGACAAGATCGACCTGCGCGGGCGCGGCGGCATCGCCCTGATGAGCGCGGGTGACGTGCGGCCGCTCGTGGCCCCCGCGGAGGAATGATGCAGGACCCTGTTGCCACCTTGATCGCGCGCTTGCTCGCACAGCGCTGGCTGCCGCGCGAGGACGAACTGGCGCGCCGCGCCCTGCTGGACGAACCCTTTCGTGCCGACCTCGACAAGCGTCTGGAGGCCGCGGGGCTGGTGCTGCGTGAGCATCCCTACGCCGCGAACATGGGCGTGGCGCTGGCGCGCGCGCAGGAGAAGGCGATCTTCGCTGCAGACCAGGGCTGGCTGTCGAACCAGCTGCAGCTCGACCGCAACGCCATGGCGCTGCTGGTGGTGCTGTGGGCGCTGATCATCCTGCCCAAGCGCCAGCGCCAGGTGGAACGCCAGGACGCCGACTCCGCCAGCGCCCAGCAGGCGCAGATGTTCGCGGAAGAAAAGCCCATCCCGGTGCATGCCGGCGTGTCGCCGACGCTGAGCGAACGCACCCTGATCGCCGACTTCGCCGACAAGCTCGGCGGCAAGATGGCGGTCAACGTCAACCTCGGCGTGCTCGCGCGCCACGGCTTCATCCAGCGCCGCGCCGGCGAGCTGAGCGAGGGCCCGCTGCTGGATCTCGCCTTCGACTACGAGCGCACCAGCCGACGCATTCTGGATGGCGCACTGGCCGACATCCTGAGCCCGGCCGCGCGCGCCGAACGCGCGATCCGCCTCGCCGAGGCGCCGTTGCCTTCGACCGACGACGAGGAGATCCCGCTGCACGATGCCGACGCAGTTGACGCCGGCTGGAACGCGCCGCTGGCGATGGATGCCGGCACCGACAGCAGCCCGCAGGGAGCCTGAGGCCATGTTCGAATTTCGCGAGCTCGAAGTCGTCCACTGGGACTACTGGGAGCGCTTCAGCCTGCCCATGGATGCCCACATCATCACCGTGGTCGGTCCCAACGGCTCGGGCAAGACCACCCTGCTCGATGCCCTGCGCACCCTGCTGACGATCGACTGCGCCGGCAACCGCGACTTCAAGAGCTATCTGCGCCACAACGGCAAGCCCTTTGCCTGGCTGCGCGCGGTGGTCGGCAACACGCCGGGCCCGACCGGCGCGCGGCCCTTCTTTCCGGTGATGGACAGCCAGGCCACCCTGTTCTGCCGCATCCAGAAGAAAGGCGGCGAGTGGACTCGGCAGTTCGCCATCCTCGCCGGCGCGGCCAGCATCGAAGACGCCGACCAGCGCGGCGAGTGGATCGGCCTGCGCGACTACCGCATCCGCCTCGAAGCCGCCGGTCTGTCCGGCGCGATCCGCCGTGTGCTCACCCTGGAACAGGGCGCAACCGACAAGCTCTGCCAGCTCTCGCCGCGCGCCCTGCTCGATCTGGTCTTCGACGTGTTCGGCGACAAGGCCACGCTGGACGACTACCAGCGCGCGCGCAACGAGCAGGAAGAAGCCGAACGCGAGCTGGCCTCGCTCAACCATCAGCTGAATCTGCTCGGCGTCAGCCTGCAGGCGGCGGAAGGCCGCGCGCGCGCCTACGGCGAATGGCAGGCGCTCAAGCGCGAGCGCCAGGACCTGATGATCGACGTGCTGCCGCGGGTCGAGCTGGCCGAGCAGCTGGCGGTGATCCGCAACGCGCGGCCGCAGCTGGCGGTGCAGCGGCGCAAGGCCCGCGAGCTGCTGGCCGAGCGCAGCGAGCTGGTGCACCTGATTGCCGAGTGCGACGAGGGCGAGCTGCGCCTGCGCGCCGAGCAGGGCGCGGCCGACGAATCGCGCCAGGCGGCGATGAAGGCGCTGGAGCGCGCGCGCGCGGCGCATACCGCCAACTCGGTGGTGCTGCAGCAGCGCGATCGCCTCAACGCGCAGCTGGAGACGCAGGACCAGGTCGACGTGCGCGCGCTCAGCGAAGAAGCGCAGGGCCTGCGCGCCAAGGCCGGCGCCTTGGGCAGCGAAGAGCAGTCGACCCATCGCGAGCTGGAATCGCTGAAGAGCCGCCTGCAGGCCTGGCGCAGCGGCCGTCGCTACGTGCCCGAGTTCGAAAGCCAGTTCCGCGCCGAACTCGATCGCGCCGGAATCGCCCACCGCATGCTCAGCGAGATCGTCGAGATCACCGATCCGGCCTGGCAGGCGGCAGTGGAAGGCGTGCTGGCCGGCTATCGCCACGTCGTGCTGCTCGAAGAAGCGAAGGACCGCGAAGCGGCCTGGGCCATCGGTGAGCGCCTGCGCTACAAGCACTTCGTGGTCGCCGACCGCGCACCGGTCGGCAAGGCCGCGCCCGGCAGCCTGCTGGACGTGGTCGAGTTCACCGCCCTGCCGCCGGAGTGGCTGCCGCGTCAGCTGGAGCGCATCCAGCGCGTCGACGAGGTCAAGCACGGCGCCCACCTGCCGCGCGAGCAGGAGTGGATCACGCCGGCGGGCTACTACAAGGAGCGTCGCGGCGGCCGCCATCTGGGCGTCGACGACAGCTACTTCGGCACCGCCGCGCGCGAGCGCCAGCTGCGCGAGGGCGAATCGCGGCTTGCCGAGCTGGAATCACGCCTGCTGGAGCTGGTCGACGAGCGCCGCGGACTGAGCCAGCGCATCAACGAGATCGAAGCCCAGTTGAAGGGCAGCCAGGCGGGAGCGCAGCTGACGGCGCGCGCCGAAGAGTTCGCCGAGGCCGAAAGCCAGCGCGAGCTGCTGGAAGCCGCCGTGCTGCGCGCCGCCGAAACCTTCGCCGCCGCCGAGTCGGCGTTTGCCGGGGCGCAGCAGCGCCGACAGCAGAACTCGCGAGAGCGCGACCGTCTGGATGCCGAGTTGAAGCAGGAGGAGCGCCAGCGCAGCGAGGCCGAGCGCAACCTGCTGGGCGCGCGTCAGGAGCAGCTGCTGCGCCTGCTGGCCTTTCGCAAGAAGCGCGCCGGCATTCCCTTCGAGAAGCGCACGTTGGCGGCACTCGCCGAACTGCGCGAAGCCTACGAGACGCCGCAAGCGGTGCGTCGCGAAGTGGATCGTCTCGAAGCGCGCCTGCGCGAAGGCCACTGGGAAACCGACGACAACGTGCTCGGCCTGCGCGACAAGCTGGCCGACGACCATCTGGCGCTGAAGACCGACCTCGAACGCCGCGGTGCGCACGCCGAGCGCGCCCGCAAGAGCACCGAGGAAGCGCGCGGCGCCTACTTGAGCGTGCTGCGCGCCACCCTGCGCCAGTACGCCCGCAACCTGCGCCACCTGGCCGAGCTGGCCGGCATTGGCGTCGAGGTCGACCTGCCCGAGTTCGGCCGCGACGATCTGGCGCTGGCGCAGTCCGGCCTGATCGTGCGCTTCGAGTTCGACAAGAAGGGCTGGATCGGCATGGACGACGGCGAGGCCTCAGGCGGGCAGCAGGTGATGAAATCCCTGCTGCTGCTGGTGGCCCTGATGCGCGACGAGCACCGCCCAGGCGGCTTCGTGTTCATCGACGAGCCCTTCGCCCATCTCGACATCTTCAACATCGACAAGGTCAGTGCCTTCTTGAAGGCCACCCGTGCGCAGTACGTGCTGACCACGCCGGTGACCCACAACATCAACGTCTTCCAGCCCTCCGAGCTCACGCTGGTCACCAGCAAGCGCCGGCCCGGCAGCCCTTGGGCACAGCCGGTGGCAGTGCTGCGCAGGGCGGACGAGGGCGAGGCGGCGGCGTAAGATTCGGCCGCCGCGGGCCGCGCGGCAGCAGGGAGAACCCGGATGGCACGCACGGTGCGCGAGATCGTTCAAGGGCTGGCGCGCGGCATCGGCGCCACGGTCGCGGGCGTGCTCGCCGCGGGGCTCACCATCGCAGGGGTCGAGTGGCTCGGGCATCGCCTGTATCCGCCGCCTGTGGGTTTGCAGGCGAACGATCTGCAGGCCCTTGCGGCGCATGTCGCCGCGATGCCGATCGGCGCGCTGCTCTTCGTGCTGCTGGCCTGGCTGCTCGGGGTCTTCCTCGGCGGCCTGGTCGCCGCCTTCCTCGCCGGCCGCCGCCATCGTCTGTATGCGGGCGTGGTCGTCGCGGTGATCCTGCTCGGCGCCATCGCCAACTTCGCGATGATTCCGCACCCCGCCTGGTTCATGGCCCTGACCGTGCTTGTCCTGCCGCTGGCGGGCTTCGCGGCCGCCGGTCTGGCGACCGCCCGTTCGACCGCCGCAGCGGTCTGAACGCCGCCGCAGGCTTCGAGCGCGCTCCGCGCTGTGGCAGTCTTCGTGACCCGACCGCAGCCGAGAGAACACCGCGCGTGAACCCGATCGATGTCGCCCAGCATCAGCTCGATGCCTACAACGCCCACGACCTGCAGCGCTTTCTGGAGGTCTACGCCGAGGATGTCGAGGTCTGGCGCATGCCGGCCACGGAGCCCAGCCTGCGCGGCCGGGCAGCGCTCGGCGAGTTCTATGCGAACGAGCGCTTCCACCTGCCGGCCCTGCACGCCGAGCTGGTCAACCGCATCGCCGTCGGCGACACCGTGGTCGACCACGAGCGCGTCAGCGGCCTGCGCGAGCAGCCCTTCGAGGTCGTTGCGGTCTATCGCATCAGCGGCGGCCTGATCCGCTGCGTGTGGTTCCACAGCTGAGCATGTGGACGGAGCTGCTGCGCGACGTCGGCCGCCTGCTGACGTTCCGGCGCATGGGCCCGGGCGTGCGCACGCATGCCGATGCCTATCTGGGCTTCGGTTTGGCCATGACCTGGCTGGCCGGCATCGGCCGCTACTGGGACAACCCGCGGGCCGAGCTGTGGCAGATCGCCGGGTTGGGCTCGTTGGCCTACGTGTTCTCGTTGGCCCTGGTGTTGTGGCTGCTGATCCTGCCGCTGCGCGCGCGGCGCTGGAGCTACCGCAACGTGCTGCTGTTCGTCTGCCTGACCTCACCGCCCGCCCTGCTCTACGCGATTCCGGTGGAGCGCTTCATGAGCGGCGAGGTAGCGCTGGCAGCCAATGCCTGGTTCCTCGGCATCGTCGCCAGCTGGCGGGTGGCCCTGCTGCTGGTGTTCCTGAAGCGCGATGCCGGGCTGCGGGCGTGGGAGGCGATCGTCGCCTGCCTGCTGCCGTTGGCCCTGATCGTGGTTTCGCTGGCCCTGCTCAATCTCGAACACGTGGTGTTCAACCTGATGAGCGGCATCCGCGCCGAAGACCGCAGCGTCAACGATGCGGCCTACCTGGTGGTGCTCACGCTGTCCTACTTCTCGTTCCTGGCTTCGCCGCTGCTGGCGATTGCCTACCTGTGGCTGGTGTTCCGTCGGCGCCAGGGGCTGGCCCGTCCGCAGTAGGCCGCTGCGCGGCCCGCGCCTCTCAACGTCGAAAGCGAGGCCAGAAAGTGCTTGACAGCCCCCGGCTTCGCCGCTCCTGCAAGGGTTCCGGGCGATCTCATCGAGCGCAGGTTGTGCACAGCGCAAATCGCCGCTCTGTCAAGCGACAGTTTCCGGACTCGGGCATCTCAGCTGACTTCAAGAGATTATCGCAACTCATTGATTTATATTGCTAATCTTGCTTTGGTCAGATTTTCGCCAGCGTCCAGCAAGCCCTTGATGCACAGGGCTTTGCGCAGGTCCGCCCCGAACCCATGCACACACTTATCCACAGGCGATGTGGATATCGAAACGCGCGCGTCGCCGACCTCCGACAGGCGCTGCTGAGCACCAGCGCGGGACCTGAGCAAGACCAGGCGGCAGCGCCTGAACCCCAAAGGCTCACAGGGTGGGCACCGGCCCACCGAAGCGGACCAGCGCCGGCAGTGCCATTGCCGGGACCGGGGCAAACGTCGAGCTCATGGCGTGCCGGGCCCAGCCTATGCAGATTTCGTTTGCGGCCCGATGCGGGCGGGGTTTTGATGCGCAACGAATGCCCACGCGCGTGGCGGCACTCCGTACCATGCAGGCCCCGCCATCGAGACCCTGCCGATGCATTCCACCGCGCTTGACCAGGCCGACCCGCTCTCCCGCTTCCGCGAGCGCTTCCACATCCCGCGTCACGGCGAAGGCGAGCTGGCCTACTTCGTCGGCAACTCGCTGGGCCTGCAGTCGAAGGACGCCGAGGCCGCCGTGCTCGGTGAGCTCGCGGTCTGGCGCGAGCGGGCGGTGGAAGGCCACTTCAAGGGCGAGCGGCCGTGGCTGCGCTATCTCGAATCGATGACTGCACCGCTGGCCGAACTGGTCGGCGCGCAGCCGATCGAAGTCGCAGCGATGAACACGCTGACCGTCAACCTCCATCTGCTGATGGTCAGCTTCTACCGGCCCACGCCGGAGCGCCCGGCGATCCTGATCGAAGCCGGCGCGTTTCCTTCCGACTGGCAGGCGGTGGAGTCGCAGATCCGCTTCCACGGCTTCGATCCGGCCGACTGCCTGATCGAGGTTCAGCCGGATGAGCCGGGCGGGACGATTTCGATGGCGGAGATCGCGCGCGCGATCGAGCAGCACGGCCCGCGCTTGGCCCTGGTGCTGTGGCCGGGCATCCAGTACCGCACCGGCCAGGCCTTCGATCTGAAGGAGATCGCGCGTCTCGCCAAGGCGCAGGGCGCGGCAGTGGGCTTCGACTGCGCGCATGCGGCGGGCAACCTGCCGCTGGCCCTGCACGACACAGGCGCCGACTTCGCCACCTGGTGTCACTACAAGTACGTCAACGCCGGCCCCGGCGCGGTCAGCGGCATCTTCGTGCACGAGCGCCATGCCCACGACAGCACCCTGCCCCGTCTGACCGGCTGGTACGGGCACAAGCTCGCAACGCGCTTCCAGATGGCGTCAAGCTTTGATCCGACGCCGGGCGCAGAAGGTTGGGTGATGAGCAACCCGCCGATCCTCGCACTCGCCCCGGTGCGCGCCTCACTGGAACTCTTTCGCGAAGCCGGCGGCATGGCCGCGCTGCGCGAGCGCTCGCTGCGGCTGACGGGCTATCTGGAGTCGCTGATCGAGAGCGAGCTGTCGAACGTGCTCGAAGTGCTGACGCCGAAGCAGCCGGAACGCCGAGGTGCGCAGCTCTCCCTGCGCGTGCGCGGCGGGCGCGCCCAGGGCCGCGCGCTGTTCGAGTACCTGGCCGCCCACGGCGTGCTCGGCGACTGGCGTGAGCCGGACGTGATCCGCATCAGCCCGGCGCCGCTGTACAACCGCTTCGCCGAGATCCGCCGCTTCGCCGACACCGTGCTGGCCTGGAGCGCGTCTCAAGGCTGAGCCGCGACGCGCGCGGAATCGGCGCCTCAGCCGGGCGTCGGCCGCGTGCCCGCGAGCATGCGCCGCAGCAGGGCCGCCAACGTGATCACCGCGAGGAAGGCTCCGTAGCCAACCACGGTGGCGAGTATCTGCGGCCACATCGATCCAATGCTGTCGTCCGCATGCGCCAGCGCCCAGGGCCCGGCGATGGCGGCCGCCGCGATCGACGCCGCGATGGCGGCAAGATCAAACACCCGCCCCAGCCAGGGCGCGGGCTTGCGGCGCAGGCGCCAGTACACCACCAGGATCACCAGATACCAGGGCAGGAACAGGATCAGGGCCAGGTTCTCGGCAATGTTCGGGGACACGCGGATCTCCTCTGTCAGTGGCGGACCATGCCGCCCAGTTCGCGCACTTCGTCCGGCGTGACCGGGCGCGGGCTGCTGCCCCAGCGCTCGCGCACATCGTTGACAAGGGCGGCGATCTCGCGCGCATTCAGGCGATGCGCCGAGGGCGGCATGCTGTGCGGGCGCGGATTGAGCGGCGTGCTCGGGGCGATGGCGCCGAGCGAGATCAGCTTGACCAGATTGACGGGATCGCTGCCGACGACCGCCGCCGAATCCACCAGCGCGGGATAGCGGCCCGACTCGCCGCGACCGTCCTCGCCGTGGCAATCGGCGCAGCGCTGCGCGTACAGGGCGCGGCCTTCGCGCAGGTGCTCGCCGGTCGCCCGCAGCCGGTGCCTGGACGCCTCAGCCAGCGGCAGCGCCGGCAGGCTGCGCAGATAGGTTTCGATGCCCTGCGCATCGGCCTCGCTCAGATAGCGGGTGCTGGCCGCGATCACGTCGGCCATGGCGCCATAGCCAGCGCGATCGTGCGCGGTACCACCGCGCAGATAGATGGCGATCGTGCCGGGCGCGAAGCGTCCCTCCAGCGAGCCCTCGTGCAGCGGCGGCGCATACCAGCCCGAAATACGGCTGCCGCCCAGTTCGGCATCCGCCGCCAGCGAGGCGAAGCGCCCGCGCCGGCCGTGGCACATCGCGCAGTGGCCAATCCCGTTGACCAGCGCGCGGCCGCGCTGCCAGCCCTCATCCATGCCGTCTACGGGTTGCAGTTCGACGGGGCGGTGGTAAAGCAGGCGCCAGGCCAGCAGTGCGCCCGGCAGATTGGCAGGGAACGCCATCACCGCCTCAGGCTGCGCGCGCCGCACCGGACTGAGCTGGCCGAGATAGGCGAACAGCGCTTCAATGTCCTGCCCGGGCAACTGCGCGAAGTTGGCGTACGGGAAAACCGGTGAAGCGATCCCATTGCGGCTGACGCCGTGGCGCATCGCATGTTCGAACTCGGCCAGCGACCACTCGCCGATGCCGAACTGGGGATCCGGCGTGAGATTGCTGGAATAGACCGTGCCGTAGTCGCTGCTGAAGGCGCGCCCGCCGGCGTAGGCCTCGCCACCCGAAGCGGTATGGCAGCCGGCGCAGTTGCCGATGCGCGCCAGATACGCGCCGCGCTCGACCAGGGCGGAATCGGTCGGCACCACCCGCGTCTGGCTCTCAGGCACGCGGAACGGCGCGAGCCCGCCCTGCTGGACCAGGCCGTAGAGGGCCAGGCTCAACAGCAGCATGAGCAGCGGCGCGAGCACCGCGGCCGCCGGCAGCCAGCGCGGGATGCGGCGGCTCATGGCGATGCCCCCGAAGATGCCGACGCTTCCGCGGGCGCGCGCGAAGGATTCGAGCCGCAGGCCTTGGGCAGCGCCAGGCTGCCGGCCGGCGCCGGCCGGCGCGGCTCGCTGTGGCCCTGCACGGCCAGCCATTCGGCAATCGCGCGGATCTCGGCCGGCGTCAGCGCCTTCGCGATGTCGGCCATGCAGTCCGGCGCGACCGCGGTGCGCACGCCGGTGCGCCAGGCGCCGAACTGGGCGACCACATACTCCGCCGGCAGTCCGACCAGGGCCGGTACGCCGGGCTCCACGCCCACGAGATCAGCGCCGTGACAGGCGCCGCAGGCAGGCAGGCCGCGCGCCGCATCGCCCTCCGCCACCAGCTGTCTCGCGATCGCATCGCCCGGGCGCTCTGCTTGCGCCGCCAACGTCTCGGCGGGTGCGGTCTTCGGCGGCAGTGCCGCATAGAACTCGCCGATCTCGCGCAGGTAGGCATCGTCGAGATGGCGCACCAGCCAAGCCATCTGGACATGCTGGCGACCGCCGTCGCGGAATCCGCGCAGCTGCTCGTACAGGTAGTGCGCGGGCTTGCCGGCGAGGTGCGGAGCGTACTCGCTGCCTTCGGCGCCCTCGCCCTGCGCGCCATGGCAGGTCGCGCAGGCCGCAAGGCGCGGCGCGAGTTCAGCGCTTTCGGCAGCGGCACCCGTCTGTGCGAACGAGACGCTGCTGGCCAGCAGCCACATCAGAGCCAGCCGCGGGGCAGGCAAGGCGCGAAGACGGAATTCGGGCAGGCGTGCACGAAGCGGCGGACACCGCACTTCAGGCAATGGATTCATCCGCGAATTCTGCAACGCAGGCCGTGAGGCGGCCAGCGCCGAAGGTCCCGGATGGATCGCGCGTCGTGGCTGCTCGCGGCTTCACCAGCAGCCGCGGCCATCGCGCCGCTGCTCGGCGGTGTCCCGGGAGAGCCGATCCAGGTCGCGATGCAGGCGCACGCGCTCGGCGGGCTGCAGCCCACCGCTGTCGCGGAAGCGCTGCTCGCGAGATTCGATGCGATCGCCGCGCGCGTCGAGGCGGCGCGCCTCGCAGTGGGTGAGATCGCCGCGCGCGGCGCCGCGTTCGATGCGCGTCTGCTGAAGGTCCTGGCGCGCTTCGATGCCGCGACCCTGCGCGAGTGCGGGCGCAGCGATGCTCAGGAGAGCGATGAGGGCTAGAGCGCGGGCGCTGATCGTGGAGACGTTTGAAGAATGCATGGCGGGCTCCGAGGGACAGGTGGGGTGTCGCTTGCGGCGACACTCCACACAACGCCTCGGCGGCTCGCGCGTGGACGTGTGCAACGCCTCCCGTTGCTGCGCGTTCAGCCGAGCCGGCAACCCGGAGCACGCGGATCGTGCGCTTGCCGGCTTGATGCGCGAGCGCGCCGGGCAGGACGCGCGCCGCGGCTGAATGCCCCCGCCCTGCTCTACTCGGCCTCGGGCCGCATGTAGGGGAAGAGCAGCACATCGCGGATCGAGGCGCAGTTGGTCAGCAGCATCACCAGGCGGTCGATGCCGATGCCGAGGCCACCCGTAGGCGCCATGCCGTACTCCAGTGCGCGGATGTAGTCGGCATCGAAGTGCATGGCCTCGTCGTCGCCGCCCTCCTTCTGCTCGACCTGGGCGCGGAAACGCGCGGCCTGGTCCTCAGCGTCGTTGAGCTCCGAAAAGCCATTCGCGATCTCGCGCCCGTTGATGAACAGCTCGAAGCGCTCGGTGATGCCGGGCTCGCTGTCGCTCTCGCGGGCCAGGGGGCTGACCTCGACCGGATGGTGGGTGATGAAGGTCGGCTGGATCAGCTGGCCTTCGACGGTCTTCTCGAAGATCTCCAGCAGCAGCTTGCCCCAGCCGTAGCCCTTCTTGACCGAGATTTTCAGGCGCGCGCAGTGCGCGGCCAGCGCCTCGCGGTCGCGGCAGTCGGCGGCGCTGATCTCCGGGTTGAAGTGACGCACCGCTTCGTCCATGCGCCAGCGGCGGAAGTCGGGGCCGAGATCAATGCTCGCGCCTTCCCACTCGCGCACCGGCGTGCCGAACACCTCGACCGCGCAGTGGCGGATCACCTGCTCGGTCAGGTCCATGATCTCGTGGTACGTGGCGTAGGCCTCGTACAGCTCGAGCATCGTGAACTCGGGGTTGTGGCGAGTGCTGACGCCTTCGTTGCGGAAGTTGCGGTTGATCTCGTAGACCCGCTCCAGCCCGCCGACCACGAGGCGCTTCAGGTACAGCTCGGGCGCGACGCGCAGGTAGAGCTGCAGGTCGAGCGCGTTGTGGTGGGTAGTGAAAGGCTTGGCCGTGGCGCCGCCGGGGATGTAATGCATCATCGGCGTTTCCACTTCCAGGAAACGCCGCGCGTCCAGCCAGCTGCGCATGGCGCGGATGATCTTCGAGCGCTGCACGAAGACCTCGCGCGCCTCCGGGTTCACGATCAGGTCGACATAGCGCTGACGGTAGCGCTGTTCGACATCCGTCATGCCGTGGAACTTGTCGGGCAGCGGGCGCAGCGCCTTGGTCAGCAGACGCAGCGACTTCACTTCGACCGAGAGCTCGCCGGTGCGGGTGCGGGTCAAGCCGCCGCTGACGCCGACGATGTCGCCGATGTCCATGCCCTTGAAGGCGGCATAGCTCTCTTCGCCGATCCCATCACGGGTCAGGTAGAGCTGGATGCGGCCGGACTCGTCCTGGATCTGCGCGAAGCTGGCCTTGCCCATCACGCGCTTGGCCAGCAGGCGACCGCCGAGCTGCACCGTGCGGCCGGCTTCGGCCAGGGCGTCTGCGCTGAAGCGCTCGGCGTCGGCGTACTCGGCCTGCAGGTCGCCCGCAAAGTGCTCGCGACGGAAGTCATTCGGAAACGCCGGCCCCGCCTCACGCAGCGCTTTCAGTTTGCTGCGGCGCTCAGCGATCAGGAAGTTCTCGTCGGTAGCAGGCGCGGCGTTGGGCTGGGTGGTCATTGGGGGCCGGGATTGGGGATTGGGGATTGGGGATTCGAAAGCCAGGCAATCGAACTGCGAGGCTTACGCGCCAAGGGAAGCGACCGGGACTAGGGCGCAGGAGCAGGAATTCGCAATCCCCAATCCCTAATCCCCAATCCCCGCCTCTCAAACCGCATCCAAACGCTTGGAGCCCGCCTCAAGGCCCGACTTCAAGCTGGCCTCGACGAATTCGTCGAGGTCGCCGTCCAGCACCTTCTGCGTGTCGCTGCGTTCGATGCCGGTGCGCAGGTCCTTGATGCGGCTCTGGTCGAGCACGTAGTTGCGGATCTGGCTGCCCCAGCCGATGTCGGACTTGGACGCTTCGACCAGGTCTTTCTCCGCGTTGCGCTTCTGGATTTCAAGCTCGTAAAGCTTGGCGGCCAGCATTTTCATGGCGCGGTCGCGGTTGGCGTGCTGGCTGCGCTCGGTCTGGCAGGCCACCACGATGCCGCTGGGCACGTGGGTGATGCGCACCGCCGATTCGGTCTTGTTGACGTGCTGGCCGCCGGCGCCGGACGAGCGGTACACGTCGGTCTTCAAGTCGGCCGGATTGATCTCGATGTCGATGTTGTCGTCGACCTCGGGGCTGACGAAGACCGACGTGAAGCTCGTATGGCGACGGTTGTCGGAGTCGAAGGGCGACTTGCGCACCAGGCGGTGGACGCCGGTCTCGGTCTTCAGCCAGCCGTAGGCGAAGTCGCCCTCGACGCGGAAGGTGGCCGACTTGATGCCGGCGACTTCGCCACCGCTCACTTCCAGCAGCTCGGTCTTCCAACCGCGCGACTCGGCCCAGCGCAGGTACATGCGCAGCAGCATTTCGGCCCAGTCCTGGGCCTCGGTGCCGCCGGCGCCGGCCTGGATGTCGACGAAGGCGTTGGCCGAATCCATCTTGCCGGAGAACATGCGCTGGAACTCCAGCTTCTCGACGGCGGCGGTGTGCTTGGCGACGTCGGCGACCACCGAGTTGAAGGTGTCTTCGTCGCTTTCCATCTCGGCGAGGTCCAGAAACTCGCCGGCGTCTTTCAGCGCGTTCTGCAAGCCGCGGATGCCGACCACGACCTTCTCCAGCTGGGCGCGCTCGCGGCCGAGCTGCTGGGCGTTCTCGGGCTTGTTCCAGACGTCCGGGCTTTCCAGCTCGCGGGTCACTTCCTCAAGACGGTCGACCTTGCGGTCGTAGTCAAAGAAACCCCCGAAGCAGGGACAGCCGCTGCGAGAGGTCGGCGATCTGGTTGCGGACGGGATTGACTTCGAACATGCGGGCACCTGCGGCAGCAGCGCGGAAAAAAGACCGCGGAGTGTAGCAGAGCGCCTCGGCCCGACCGAACCGGCGCACGCGTCCGAAGCTTGGGCATCGCTTGGCCTCGAAGCGCCACGGCCACCGTCAGTGCGCGCGCGAAGCGCTCAGGGCTCGAAGCCTGAGCGGAACAGCACGCCGCCCGGCATCGGCTGGATGCTCACGCCCATGCCGTTGTTCTGCGGGTTGGGGTCGGGTGTGGCGGAACTGGCGGTCACTTCCACGGTGTCGCCGTTGGCCGTGCCCGGGAACTCGGTCCAGCAGTCGATGAAGGCGCCCACGCCCAGGCTGGCCTGCAGGCCGGAGGGCGTGCAGCCCTGAGTCGCCCCCGCCGGCAGACGGGTAAAGCTGCAGCTGGCGTTCTGCGCCGCATTGGGCCCGTCGTTCTGGCAGCGCGCCACCACCCGCCGGTTGAGCGGGCTGGTCGGCGTGGTGGTGTTGATGGACGCGATGCGCATGTCGGCCGAACCACCGCCGCCCACCGCAGGATGCACTTCCAGATTGAGCTGCGGATACGCCCAACTGCTCAGGCCGTCGCCCTGCATCGAGTAGGTCGGCGCACGGAACAGGCTGGCTGGGCTGAAGCGGTCGAGCGTCATCGTGCTCACCACCGGCACCAGAAACTCATAGGCGGCATAGCTGCCCATCGGCCAGGCTTCGCCGCTGCTCTGCGCATCGCGGCGTGGGATAAGCAGACCGGAACCCGTGGCACCGTTGGTCAGGCTGCGCAAAGGCAGCGCGGCGCTGGACGGCTGCGGGCAACCAGCGATGCGCAGATTGGCGCCGAAGCTGGTGTCGTTGAGCGCCTGGCTGGTGAACTCGAAGAACTGGCTGCCGCCGCTCATGGGCCGGTAGAAACAGCGCAGCGGAACGGCAGGATCGGCCACCACGCTGACACCTGCCGGCAGCTGCAGATGCGGGAACATCAGGCGCCCCACCGGCGGCGAGGCGATCGCCGACAGGTAGACGCTCAGGTAGAAGCGCTGCCCCACGGTCGGCTGCGGCGGGCTGCTGATGTACGCCTGCGAAACGAAGTAGCCGGTGCCGTTGGACTGGAAGTTGCCCAGCTGATCGATCAGCGGCGTGTAAACGAGGGATCCGGAGCGCCATTGGGTGGTCTGGGCGAGCGCCTGCCCGGCACCGCCCGCGAGCAGGAGGGCGGCCAGCAGGGCGCGCAGCGCGCTGCGCGGGAGACTCGAACGGGAACCGGAAATCTGCGTAGTCATGCGATGTCGTCCTGGCCGGCGCCTCCGGCCTCGGATGGGATGACGACATTCGGCGCGCGGACGTATCACGCGCGCAGCGCGGCTCAGGCTGGCAGGAGGTGACGCACGTAAAGCCGCAGTTCGGGGGCGCCGCGGTAATCGTCGCTGCCGAGCTGGTAGGCCAGATGGACCTGGCGCGGCGGCGGGCTGCCGGTCCAACCGCCGAAGTACACCGCCGACAGCGGGATGCGGCTGTCCGGATGGCGCAGCGAGAAGCGCAGATGCCGCTCGCCCATCAGGCGCCAGTCCAGCACCTCGAAGACACCGTCGAACACCGGCTCGGGAAAGGCCTGTCCGAAGGGGCCGGCCTCGCGCAGGGTCTCGGCGAGGCCCAGCTCGAACTCGCCCGCCGCAAGCTCACCGTCGGTCAGCAGCACCGGCGCCAGCAGCGCAGGGTCGATGCGGCGCTCCACGGTCGCGGCGAACACGCGGCAGAAGCGTTCGACCTCGACATCCGCCAACGACAGGCCGGCGGCCATCGCGTGGCCGCCGAATCGCAGCATCAGGCCCGGATGCTGGGCATCGATCTCGGCCAGGCAGTCGCGCAGGTGGAAGCCGGCGATCGAACGCCCGGAGCCCTTCCACTCGCGGCCTTCTTCATCGCCGGGCGCCAGCGCGAACACCGGGCGGTGCAGGCGCTCCTTGAGCTTGGAAGCGACCAGCCCGACCACACCGGCGTGCCAGCCCGCATCGGCGAGGGCCACGCCAGCGCTGACGTGGGCCTGCGCGCTGAAATCCGCGCGCAGCACCGCCGCCTCGGCCTGCTCGACCATCTGCTGCTGCAGCTCGCGGCGTTCGGCGTTGAGCGCGTGCAGGCGCTGCGCCAACGCGAATGCCGTGGTCTCGTCGTCGCTCAACAGGCATTCGATGCCGACGGCCATGTCCTCCAGGCGACCCGCGGCGTTGATGCGCGGCCCGAGGACGAAGCCAAAGTCGGTGGCTGAGGCGCGGCTCGGGTCCCGACCTGCCACGCGATACAGCGCGCGCACGCCGGCGCAGGCCCTGCCCGCGCGGATGCGCTTCAGCCCGGCCTGCACCAGCAGGCGGTTGTTGCGATCCAGCGGCACCAGATCCGCCACCGTGCCCAGCGCCACCAGATCCAGCAGCTGGGCGAGATCGGGCTCCCCGCCGGCGAAGGCCAAGCCCTCGCGCAGCCGCGCACGCAGTGCGAGCAGGAGGTAGAAGACGACACCGACACCGGCCAGCGCCTTGCTCGGAAACTCGCAGCCGGGGACATTCGGATTCACCAGCGCATCGGCAGGAGGCAGGCTGTCGCCGGGCAGATGATGGTCGGTGACGATGACACGCACGCCGCGCGCATGCGCCGCCGCGATTCCCGCATGCGCGGCCACGCCGTTGTCGACGGTGAGGATCAGATCGGGCGCAGGCTCGAGCTCGGCCACCAGGGCGGGCGACAGGCCATAGCCGTGCAGAAAGCGATTCGGAACGCGATACCCGACCCGCCGGAAGCCCAGCAGGCGCAGGCCGCGCACCGCGACCGCACTGCCAGTGGCGCCATCGGCATCGAAATCGCCGACCACCAGCACCGACTGATCGCTCGCGCGCGCTGAGATCAAGAGATCGACCGCCGCTTCCAAGCCCGCCAGCTGCGGCGCCAGCAGCCCGGTCAGGCGCAGGTCAAGCTCATCAGGCGACTGCACGCCGCGCGCGGCATAGACGCGACGCAGCACGGGGTGAAGGCCTGGAAAATCGAGCAGCGGCGAGCGCGGCACGCTGCGTCGTTCGATGCGCATGCGCGCTACTCGAAGCTCGTGGCGGGTCGCTTCCAGAGGCGCAGACCGTGGCTGCGTCGATAGTTCCAGGCGTGACCGTCAGCGAAGTCGACGGTCAGGCTTGACAGCTTGCCCTTGCCGACGCGCTCCAGCAGCGGCTCGAACACGGCCGACTCCAGTGCTTCCAGGCTGCGCGCACCGCGCAGATCGATGGCGCAGTCTTCGAGCTGCTGGGGCAGCACATCGCTCTCGATGCGCTCGATGCTGATGCCCGAAAGCTGCGCCAAGGCGCAGGCCAGAGGCTCGGAGGCATACAGGGCGCCGACGCCGGACACCACTTGCTGCGGCAGCGCTCCCCCGCCCCACACCCAGAGCGCGTTGGCCGGCGTACGTCCGGCGGCCACACGCGCCTGGTTGATCGGATGGTTGTGCAGGATGACCTGCGCCTCGGTCAACAGCGCCCGCCAGCGCCGTCCCTCGTCGCCGTAGGGGAGATGCGCGCCATAGTCGTCGCCCAGCGCGTCCTCGGGCGTCGAAAACGCAGGCAGCCGATGGCCCAGCTCGACCCGCAGATACCAGCGCGTGGCCGTCGGCGCCGTCAGCGGCATGCCGAAGTCACCGAACAGCGGCTGCAGCGCCTGCGCCAGCGCCTCGGCTTCTTCCGGCTTGAGGCCCAGCTCGCCCACGGCCATCAGCCGCACGCCGCTCATTTCCGGCTGCAGGAAGGCAGGATCCGCCCGCAGCCACTGACTGCCGGCAGCATCGCCACAGTCGAGGTGGCGCGAGAGCGCCGCCGCCGGCAGACCGAGCGGGGTGATGTCGAACAGCCGCGCCAGCTGACCCAGCTCGCCCGACTCGCCGTCTTCCAGCGCATCGCCCCGACCGATCAGCTTCTGCAGGGAAGGCGCCTGCGTGAGATCGCCGCGCAGCCTGGCGCGGGCCGGAAGCAGAAGGATGCAGCCGCTGCCGCTCATCCGTCGTAGCGCACGCTGATGATGTCGTAGCTGCGCTCGCCGCTGGGGGCAGCGATGGTGACCGAGTCACCCTCGTTCTTGCCGATCAGCGCACGCGCAATGGGAGCCGAGACCGAGATCAGACCCTGCTTGATGTCGGCTTCGAGGTCGCCAACGATCTGGTAGGTGACTTCCTCGTCGGTCTCGCTGTCGGCCAGCTCAACGATGGCGCCGAACACCACCTTGCTGCCGGCCGCGAGCTTGGAGACATCAATGACCTGGGCGTGCGAGAGCACGGATTCCAGCTCCTTGATGCGGCCTTCGATGAAGCCCTGCTGCTCGCGCGCGGCGTGGTACTCGGCGTTCTCCTTGAGGTCGCCGTGGGCGCGGGCCTCGGCGATGGCTGCGATCACCTCGGGGCGCTTCACCGACTTCAGATGTTCAAGTTCCTCGCGCAGACGCTGGGATCCTTTCAGCGTGAGGGGGGCTCTCATGCATTCAGCTCCTCGTGCAGCTCCTGCAGCGACAGCACGTCGCCCGAGCCGCGGAACTCCAGCGAGTGCAGCAGAGCACGCGCGCCGGAGATGGTGGTGGAATAAGTGACCCGATGCTGCAGCGCCTCACGGCGGATCGAGAACGAATCCGCGATCGCCTGGCGGCCCTCGGTGGTGTTGACGATATACACGATTTCGCCGTTCTTGATGAGGTCGACCACGTGCGGACGGCCCTCCGCCACTTTGTTGACCACGGCGCAATCGAAGCCTTTGTCGCGCAGGAAGCTCGCCGTACCGGCAGTCGCAATCAGGCTGAAACCCTGCTTCACCAGCAGCTCGGCGACCGGCAGCAGGCGCTGCTTGTCGGGGTCGCGCACCGACACGAAGGCCTTGCCCGGCGGCGGCACCTTGATGCTGGCGGCTTCCTGCGCACGCGCGAAGGCGGCGCCGAAGCTGCGGCCCACGCCCATGACCTCGCCGGTGGAGCGCATCTCCGGGCCGAGAATGGGGTCGACGTTCTGGAACTTGGCGAACGGAAAGATCGCCTCTTTCACCGACCAGTAGTCGGGCACGATCTCGTCGGTCGCGCCCTGCTGCGGCAGACTCTGGCCGACCATGCAGCGCGCGGCGATCTTGGCCAGCGGACGTCCCGTGGCCTTGGACACGAAGGGCACAGTGCGCGAAGCGCGCGGGTTCACTTCAAGGATGTAGACCGTTCCACCGCCCTCGCCGTCCGGCAGCACGGCGAACTGGGTGTTCATCAGGCCGATCACCTTCAGCTCGCGGGCCATCGCCGCGACCTGCTCGCGAAGCTGGTCCTGCAGCGCCTTCGACAGCGAATAGGGCGGCAGCGAGCAGGAGGAGTCACCCGAGTGCACGCCGGCCTCTTCGATGTGCTCCATGATGCCGCCGATCAGCACATTGCCCTCGGCATCCGCCACCACGTCGACGTCGATCTCGACGGCGTTGTCGAGGAAGCGGTCGAGCAGCACCGGCGACTCGTTGGAGACGCTGACCGCATCGCGGATATAGCGCGAAAGGTCGGCGTCGGAGTAGACGACTTCCATCGCGCGACCGCCCAGCACATAGCTCGGGCGCACCACCAGCGGGTAGCCGATTTCCTGGGCGATCAGCAGCGCCTGCTCAGGCGTGCGCGCCGTGCGGTTCGGCGGCTGGTTCAAGCCCAGCTTGACGATCATCTGCTGGAAGCGCTCGCGGTCTTCTGCAAGATCGATCGAGTCCGGACTGGTGCCGATGATCGGCACCCCGGCTTCCTCAAGCGCGCGGGCGAGCTTCAGCGGGGTCTGCCCGCCGTACTGCACGATCACGCCCTTGGGCTTCTCTTTCTCGACGATCTCCAGCACGTCTTCCAGCGTGAGCGGCTCGAAGTACAGGCGGTCGGAGGTGTCGTAGTCGGTCGAGACCGTCTCCGGGTTGCAGTTGACCATGATGGTCTCGAAGCCGTCCTCGCGCAGGGCGAGCGCGGCGTGCACGCAGCAGTAGTCGAACTCGATGCCCTGACCGATGCGGTTCGGCCCGCCGCCCAGCACCATGATCTTGTTGCGGTCGGTCGGCTCGGCCTCGCACTCGTCCTCGTAGGTCGAGTACAGGTAGGCCGTGCTGGTGGCGAACTCGGCGGCGCAGCTGTCAACGCGCTTGAACACCGGACGCACGCCGAACGCATGGCGCAGGGCGCGGACGGCCTTTTCGTCGGTGCCGAGCAGTTTAGCCAGGCGCATGTCGGAGAAACCCAGTCGCTTCAGCGCGCGCAGGCGGGTCGCGTCGAGCGCGGCCAGCCCGCCGGCCGTGACTTCGTT
Organism: Lysobacterales bacterium; assembly: GCA_014946745.1. Taxonomy (NCBI): domain Bacteria; kingdom Pseudomonadati; phylum Pseudomonadota; class Gammaproteobacteria; order Lysobacterales; species Lysobacterales bacterium. The sequence continues at coordinate 2,067,125 of JADCRD010000001.1, forward strand.
CTCGGTGCGGATCAGGTGCTCGATCTGGCGCAGGAACCAGGGGTCGATGCCGGACAGCGCATGCACCTCGTCGACCTGCAGGCCGTGACGGAAGGCGTCGCCCACGTAGAACAGACGATCCGGGCCGGGCTCGCGCAGCTGGCGGCGCAGCTCCAGATGGCCGTCGGCGTCGAGCTGGGCCGGCAGCATCGGGTCGAAACCGGTGCGGCCGGTTTCGAGGCCGCGCAGGGCCTTCTGCAGCGACTCCGACTGCGAGCGCCCCATGGCCATCACCTCGCCCACCGACTTCATCTGGGTGGTGAGGCGTGAGTCGGCGGCCGGGAACTTTTCGAAGGCGAACCGAGGGATCTTGGTGACCACGTAGTCGATGCTGGGCTCAAAGCTGGCCGGGGTGGCACCGCCGGTGATCTCGTTGCGCAGCTCGTCCAGCGTGTAGCCCACCGCCAGCTTGGCCGCCACCTTGGCGATCGGAAAGCCGGTGGCCTTCGACGCCAGCGCCGACGAACGCGAGACGCGCGGGTTCATCTCGATGACGACCACGCGGCCGTTCTTCGGATTGATGCCGAACTGAACGTTGGAGCCACCGGTATCGACGCCGATCTTGCGCAACACCGCGATCGACGCATCGCGCAGGCGCTGGTACTCCTTGTCGGTCAGCGTCTGCGCCGGCGCCACGGTGATCGAGTCACCCGTATGCACGCCCATGGCGTCGATGTTCTCGATCGAGCAGACGATGATGCAGTTGTCCGCGCGATCGCGGACCACCTCCATCTCGTACTCCTTCCAGCCCAGCACGGATTCTTCGACCAGCACCTCGTGGACGGGAGAAAGCTCAAGGCCGCGTTTGACGATCTCCTCGAACTCCTCGCGGTTGTAGGCGATGCCGCCGCCGCTGCCGCCCAAGGTGAAGCTCGGCCGGATGATGGTCGGATAGCCGACTTTGGCCTGGATCTCGACCGCCTGCTCGAAGCTGCGCGCCACCGCAGCCTTGGGGCATTCCAGGCCGATCTCGCCCATGGCAACGCGGAACAGCTCGCGGTCCTCGGCCATGCGGATGGCCTCTCTGGACGCACCGATCAGCTCAACGCCGTACTTTTCCAGCGTGCCGGCATCGGCCATGTCGAGCGCGCAGTTGAGCGCGGTTTGCCCGCCCATGGTGGGCAGCAGGGCGCAGGGCTTTTCCTTGGCGATGATCTTCTCGACCGTGGCCGGGTTGATCGGCTCGATGTAGACCGCATCCGCCGTATCGGGGTCGGTCATGATCGTCGCCGGGTTGGAGTTGACCAGCACCACGCGGAAGCCTTCCGCCTTCAGCGCCTTGCAGGCCTGCGCGCCCGAGTAGTCGAACTCACAGGCCTGGCCGATGACGATCGGGCCAGCGCCGATGATGAGGATGGTCTTGAGATCAGTTCGCTTGGGCATCGGTCAGGTCGGGTGAGGAATCGGGTTGAATGGCGGCAGCATCGAGCACGCGCACGGACTGCACGGTCTCAACTGGAACAGTGAGATCAAAACCGCCCTGCGACGGCGCCAGGCGCAGCACCAGGCGTGCCTGCGCATGGCTGATCAACTCGCCGCGGCGACGGCTGCCGTAGATCGAAAGCACCTCGATCTCGCGGCCCACGTAGGGCGCCAGATCGGCGTACTCAATGCGGCCGTCGCTCGCCGGCAGGGGAATCTCGGGTTTGGGGACGGGCGGCTCGGGAATACGCGGCGGCTCTGACACCACCTCTTCAATCTCCGGGTCCAGCGGAACGCCATCTTCAAGCCGCGTGCGCGCCACTTCGGCGGCCACCTGCTGCGCTCGCAGGGTCATCGGACGCACCTGGGCGAAGGCGAAGCGCACCGGATCCGTGCCTGTCACCCGCACATAGGGCGCGAGCGCCTGCCGCAGCGCGTCGCCCTGCATAGACGCGAGCTGCATGAGTCCCAGCGCCGAAGTCGGACGGGTCTCGATGCGGAACTCGCCGCCGTCAGCCGCGAACTTGCCGAAGGCTTTCAGCAGATCGGCATCGGGCTGCAGGCCGACGGTGCGCAGCAGACCGCGCACCGCCTCGATATGAAGGGCATTGAAATCGGCCAGGCTGGTGGTGACACGATCGGTACACCAGCCGTTGCGGGCCTGGATAAAGCCTTCGTCGATGAAGGCAAGGCTGAGATTGGCGAGGCGGCCCAGCGCCAACTGCTCGGTCGAAGCGCCCGCCGCCGGCGGCAGGGCGATGCCCATTCGCCACTCCATGCGTCCCGCACCGGCCGTGCCCAGGTCGAGGCCGAAATCGACCATGCCCGCGTCCGCGTGTTCGAAACGCAGGCTCATCACGGTATCGCTCGCGGGCAGACCCATCTCGACGAGGTCGCTGCGGGTGAAGGCATCGACCCCGCAGCCGGCGGCCTCGAACGGCAGAGCGCTGAAGGCGCCGATGAAGCCGGCCTCGGGGCCTGAGGGCATGCCTTCGACTTCGAGGTTGGCGATATCGATGCCCAAGCGCCGCGGCAGCTGCTCCGGCGGCCCAAACGCGGCGGCTTTCAGCAGCCAATCGAGCCCGGGCGTCTCCAGCGCGATGCGGCCCGTCCGCAAACGCAGGCCCTCGGCGCCAGGGACACGCGGCGATATCTCGATGCGCTCCACGCCAACCTGGCCGTCAAAGGTGAAGAAGCTGCGTCCGCGCTGCACGTCAGCAAAGGCCTGCAGCGCCTTGACCTGTTCACTGATCAGCGAATCCACGCGCCACCACACCAGCCCGTACAGAAGGGCGATCGGCAGCCCGATTCGGGTCACAGCGAGAAAGACCCAGCGGCCGACGCTGCGGCGGCTCGATCGACTGGAGGCTTTGCGTGCCATGGCGGTCTCCTTGCGGGATCAGCGCGAGGGTGACATCAGCTCGATGAAGCGATCGAAGAGGCCGGCGACGTCGTGCGGGCCGGGCGCGGCTTCGGGGTGACCCTGGAAGCTGAACGCCGGCGCATCGGTCAGGGCGATGCCCTGCAGGCTGCCATCGAACAGCGAGCGATGGGTGGCGCGCACGTTGGCGGGCAGGCTGGCCTCGTCCACTGCGAACCCGTGGTTCTGGCTGGAGATCATCACTCGCCCGCTGTCGATGTCCTGCACCGGGTGATTGGCACCGTGGTGGCCGAACTTCATCTTCAACGTGCGCGCGCCAGAGGCGAGGCCGAGCAGCTGATGTCCGAGGCAGATGCCGAAGGTCGGCAGCCTGGCGGCGATGAAGCGGCGGATGGCAGCAATCGCGTAATCGCAGGGCTCCGGATCGCCGGGCCCGTTGGACAGGAACACGCCATCGGGCTTGAGCGCCAGCACCTCGTCGGCGCTGGTCTGCGCAGGAACCACGGTCAGACGACATCCGCGCTCGGCCAGCATGCGCAGGATGTTGCGCTTGACGCCGAAGTCGTAGGCGACGACATGGAAGCGCGAGGCCGGCGCTTCGAAAGCCTGGCGATCCAGCACGTAGCGACCTTCAGTCCAAGCGTAGGGCGCGGTGACGCTGACCACCTTGGCAAGGTCCATGCCCTTCAGCCCCGGGAACTCGCGCGCGCGGCGCAGGGCGTCCTCGGCGGTAGCACCCTCGCCGGCCAGAATGCAGCCGTTCTGGGCGCCAGAGTCGCGCAGTCGACGGGTGAGCGCGCGCGTGTCGATCTCGGCAATCGCGACCACGCCGCGCGCCTTGAGCCACGCCGGCAGATCGGCCTGGCTGCGCCAGCTGCTCGCTGGCGTCGGCTGCTCGCGAATGATCAGGCCAGAGGCGAACACCTGGGCCGCTTCGTCATCGACGTCGGTGCAGCCGGTGTTGCCGATGTGCGGATAGGTCAGGGTGACGATCTGCTGCGCGTAGGAAGGATCGGTGAGGATCTCCTGATAGCCGGTCATGGCGGTGTTGAACACCACCTCGCCGATCGTGCAGCCGGAAACGCCCACCGACACACCGCGATACACGGTGCCGTCGGCAAGGGCCAGAAGAGCAGGTTGGGTCACGAGCGATTCGCCTTGTGAGGATCGGGGAGGCACCCCCGCGAGCGGCGCTGGACGCAGCTTGCGCGAAACCGCCGGGCTTGCGTCTAGCAGGTCCGGAGGTCGTCGAGGGAGGGGGCGAAAGGTGAAGCAGGCGAGGCGGAAGTTTACGTTTCCAGCTCACACTCTGTCCACCTGTGCGAACGCAGCAAACGCGTGCGGCGATCACGGTTCACAGTGTGCACGCCCGCGAGCCGCACGCCGCTCGGCGCATTGCGGGTCAGTCGACGAGGCCCAACACGTCTTCGATGCGATAGCGGCCGGCCGTACGGCCCGCGAGCCACGCAGCGGACTTAAGGGCACCGCGCGCAAACACTTCGCGACTGCCGGCGCGATGCGTGAGTTCGATGACTTCGGCTTCGCCTGCCAGAAGAATCTGGTGATCGCCGACCACGTCACCACCGCGCACGGCGTGGAATCCGATCTCGCCAGCGACGCGCGGCGCATGCGCGCCCTCGCGCCCATGTCGCGCCAGTGCAGCCAGCGGCTGACCACGGCCTGCGGCGATCGCTTCGCCGAGCCGCAGAGCGGTGCCCGATGGCGCGTCCTGCTTGCGGCGATGATGGGTCTCGATGATCTCGCAGTCCCAGTCAGCAACGGCCGCGGCCGCACGCCGCGCCAGGGCCGCCAGCAGCGCGACGCCCAGCGAGAAGTTGGCCGCCCACAGCACGGGCACCTGCCGGGAGGCCGCATCGAGCGCCGCCTGCGCATCCGCATCAAGACCCGTCGTACCGGAGACCAGGGCGGCACCGCGTTCGACACAGGCCGCCGCAAGCGCCGGCAAGGCCGAGGGCGCACTGAAATCGATCACGACATCAAACGCCGGGGCCTGCGCGATCTGCGCGGGGCGAAGCACGGCCAGCGCGCCGAGATCGGCGCGCGGCGCATTGGCAACAGCGGCCACGAGGTGCAGGCCCGAATGCTCGGCCACCAGCGACAGCAGGCTGCGGCCCATGCGGCCCGAGGCTCCGTGAATCAGCAGCCGGGCACGGCGGTTGTTCATGATCATTCACCGGTGAAAGGCGGGGCTCGCGAGTTTAGGGCAACGCTGAAGAATTCAGCGTTGCCGCTCGCCCTGCAGGGCGAGCTCGCGGATCGAGCACGCGATGCTCGGTCCGACGTGACCGAGCACAGCGAAGACATCGCCGCGCGGCGGCCGAACGGGCCCGTGCGATTGTCGAGTCCCGCGCAACGCTGCGATGCGCCCACGGGACTGGAAGGCCCACCCCACCCTGCCTATGCTGCGCAGCCTCATTGAGTCGGCGCGGTTCGCGCGGTAGCCAAGCCTGCCGCCGCCGCATCTCCCCCGTTCGCTGTCGGCATCGGACGCCGGCCCGCTTGCAGCAAGGATGTCCATGCAAACCACGCCCTCCACACAGGTTCGACGAGCGCTTGCCACCGTCGGGCTGGTCTTGGCGCTGAGCCTCAAGCCCGCTTCAGCCGCGGCGGCACAGCCCGAAAACGCTCCCTGGACGAGCCTGCAGGCCGGCATCAGCGACGCTCCCGACACGCCGAACACCGACTTCATCCTGCTGACGCACGCCCGGCCGCATGACCGGCTGCCGCTGGGTCTCGACTTCTACGCCCTGAACGCCGGAAGCATCGGGCGACACGACAGCGCCCCCAGCGGCAGCGACCAGCGCGTGCACTTCGCATCGCTGCAGCTCGGCTATCGCTTCGGACGCTTCACCCTGTCCTCCGGCCTGGCCGCAGTCAGCCACGTCACCGACTATCTGAGCAGCGGCTACCAGTTCCACAGTCATCTGGGCATCCGCTTCGGCACTCTGATCGTTGGGCTGGGCCATCTTTCGAACGCCCGCACCCGACAGCCCAACAAAGGCGAGAGCTACCTGTCGATGGGCTTCCGCTTCTAACAGGGGCTGTTGAACAACCGCCTGCCGGGGAAGCTCCGATTCATCGGAGCTTCCGGCGCGCCAGGGATGGCGCGCACGCGGAACGAGCACGTCAGTGCTTGATCCGGGGTCAGCGAGTCCGGACCCGCGCCGGACTCGCGACGTCGAGTTGTTCAGACCTACCCTAGCTCGACCCAGAAGGGCCGAGTCGACAAGGCAAGCGCCTGAGTGATCGATGCGCTGGAAGGCGATACAGAGCCGTACGGGATCGCTGAACCGAAGAACTCCCAGGAAGGGAGTCTTTCAACACGCGGCTACGGCAGCACGGAGCAAACACTGACGCGCTCGATCAGCGGAGTGCGGCCTTCATGGGGGGCGGCAACGCCGAAAGCTCCAGACTTGCCTTGCCTTGCCTTGCCTTGCCTTGCCTTGCCTTGCCTTGCCTTGCCTTGCCTTGCCTTGCCTTGCCTTGCCTTGCCATGGCGTGGCATCGGCACTGCTGGCCTGTCTCTGCCCGCGCTCATTGCTCGCTGATGACGAAGCTACCGAAGGCCACACCGACGTCCCAGCCCGTGCCGGTGCCAGAAAGCGCGAGCGAGATCTCGCCCTTGGTGACGACTTGGCCCTTCGCCGAGCGCCCTGCCCCGGCATGGGCTTCGGCGCTGGCGTAGCCACCGATCAGATCGCGGATGTCGTCCACGCCCGAAAATTCGCCGACGCCGTTCTCGATCCGCGACTTGCCGAAGGAGATGCCGCCACCGCGCGCCTCCAGCCGCACGCGCATGGACTGGCCGTTGTTGCAGGTGATGCTGCCTTCGCCGCTGGAGCGCTTGTAGAAGGCAGACCAACCCGAAAGATTGAAGCGCATCTCGCAGTCGACGCTGCCGGCGCGAGCCTGCACGGGCAGCGCAAGCGCCGCAGCGACTGCAATTGCGAGCAAGCGATGGAAAGTGAGTTGCATGGCGGGCACCCCGAGTGCGGAAGACGTGCGCAAGGCTAACCCAGGCGGCTCGAAGTGGGGATCGACCGGGCTCCGCGTGAGTGCAGGATGCTCAGCGTCGACACGCTTCGGGGCAGAAATCCCCGGCGGAATCCCGACTTTGCCGCGACCCGAAGCGGCAGCGCCGCGCGTTCGGGCATGACCAGCGCTGCATGCCGCGTTCTCAAGCCGGCACGCGGCGAGCGACGCGCTCAGAAGCGCTCACCGGAAGGCAGGTAACGCCAGCAGGCGTCAGGCAGTTTGGCCAAGGGCACGCGCCCCAAACGAATGCGCTTGGTCGAAAGCACGCGCAAGCCCACCTGCGCACACATCCAGCTCAGCTGGCCCGGGCGCACATCCTTGATCGCAAAGCGCAGCCGCGTTTCGTTCTGCCAGCTGACCTTGCAGGGTGCCAGCGCGCGGCCTTCGAAGCTCAATCCGTGACTCAGACGATGGAGACCGTAGGCAGCGACGCTGCCCTCCACCTCGACGATGAATTCCTGCTCGATGCGCGCCCCCTCCTCGCGCACGCGATGCAACAGGCGGCCATCCTGGGTGAAGGGCTGCAGGCCGCTGGCCCCACGCTCAAGCGGCAACAGCGGCGACAGCCTGCGCAGATGGCGACGCAGCAAACGGATGCCGCTGGAATCCTCGGCCCAGTGACGCTCCGCCGCGACCAGCGCCGGCACCACCTCGACGTCCGCGGGCTTGTGCAGCAGCAGGGTCATGGGCTCCGACGGCGCAGCCGCGGCGTCCAGGTCCACCTGCACACGCTCGCTGCTCACCGGGTGCTCGGGACGATCAATCACTTCGCCGTCAACGCTGACGCAGCCACTTTCGACATAGCGCTCGGCCTGGGCACGCGAGCAGCCGGTCAGCTCGATGACGCGTTTGGACAGGCGAATCGGCTCGGACATGGAGGGAGACCAGAAGAAACGGCCGGCAGTGTAGGACAAGGCAGAACCCGCCAGTGCGGCCCCGCGACATGAAGGGTGAGGACTGCAGAAACTTGCCGAGCCCCGCCCGTCAAGCCAACGCGGATCGAGTCGGGCACAGGAGCTATTCGTCCTGCCCGCTGAATCTGCGCGCCCGAGGCCCAGCCTTTTCCCGTACCAAACAGCGGCCTGGACGCTTGCCCCTCGCCCAGGCTCAAGGGCCCCGGCCTCGCGAATCCTTCTGCTCGAGAGCCAGCGGACGCAGCAAACCGATCACCAGCGGCAGCAGACGGATCAGACCGGAGGTGGCGGCCCGCGAGCGCGCTGACAGGCAAACGCCCGCCGTCGCAGCGCCCAGCGTGGCAGCCGCGCCACACCACAGCAGTGGATGCTCGCGCACCGAAGGCCGCAGCCGCGCCGAAAGCTCGATCGCAGCGACCTGCAGCAGAGCGCGAGCCGGGTGGCGCAGAACATCCGCATCCAAGGCTTCGACCACGATGGATGTCAGCGCAGCCGGCACCGCTCGATCAGACGAGCTGAACGTGCCGGCAGCCGCCGTCGCATCGGCGGATCGAAGTGCAAGGAAGAGTGTGTGGCGCGCGACTGCGAGACGCTGCACGGCGGCGTCGATCGCGACGCGGGGCTCTTCGCGGAGGTCGCTCATTGTTCGCGCTCGTGTTTCGCAGGTGCGAGGAGTGCGCGATCCAACGCCGCCTGCGCTCGCAGCGCCGCAAACATGGGCGGGCGCTGTCGGCGGCGTTCAATCAGCCAGACAGCCAGAGAAAGCAGCAGCGGCAGCGCTGCAACCGCTGCCATCTGCGCGTGGGGCACGGGCTCGGGCAAGGCCAGCGCCAGCAGCACACTGACGCCCGACAGAATCGATCCGACGGCAAGCCCCAAGCACACCAGAAACTGTCGGAGAAGGCGCTCGCGCAGGGATTGCGCCTCCGTCTCAAGCTCCGCCCTGATCAGATCGCCGTAAGCCGCCAGATGCTCGGCAAGAAGCTGCGGCTGCTCGATCGTCAGCCGCAGCAAGGGAGGCAGTCGAGTCATGATCCAGCACTGCCCGGCAGCATGCGATCAGCGTTCGCTGGCACTGGCACGCGCAAGCAGTCGTAGCAGCAGCATGAGGCTCGCGCCAAGGCCAGCCGCCAGCATCAAGGACTGCAGCGGACGCGTGCGCACAAAGGCAGCGCTCGCCTCCTGAAGGCCGATGGCCTGCTCACCCACGCGGCGCGCCGAATCGCGGGCCATCGCTTCCACGGAGCCGGTGAACTCGTTGAACGCCGGTCGCACATCGGCTCGCACCTGGCCGACATCTTCAATCAGCGCGTCGAGCGCTGGACGGGCGGGAGAATTCGGTGACTCATGGACGCGCTCACTGGCGCGGGCAAAAGTGTCACCGCGAGCATCAGGCTTTGCGGTGACGGTGGCGGTGACGGGTGCGGGAGTCATGGGCGGGTTCCTCACGTTGGGACCATTGGCGATCGGGAAGAAAGGGGAGTGGCGAGCACAGCTGCGCGGGGTCGCTGACGGTGAGCCCGGAAGAGCACCGAGCAGAGAGAGCGCAGAAGCAGGTTGCGCGCCTCCCCGGAGGCGCGTCGGTTCGTCACCGCACAGTTCAATCAAAGAATCTTCAACGTTACCGGCGCACCGCCTTGAACCTGCGTGGGCTGCCGAACAGACGCGGCCGGCCCTGCTCGATCAGGCTGCCCATCGGTGGCCACTGCAGCACAGAGCAGGCCCATCGATCCCAGCCAGCGCAGAAGGAGCCCGCCATGAACTACGAACAACGCGACCCGTACGGCATCTACCGCACCTCCACCACGAACATCGGCGGCCCCGCCCAAGCGCATGGGCCGGGTCCACACCTGATGGGCGCGGAGACCCTGATCGGCAACGACGTCTACAACGCCGCGGGCGAGCACCTCGGCGATGTCAAGGAAATCATGCTGGACATGCGCAGTGGCCACGTCAGCTACGCCGTGCTGTCCTTCGGCGGATTCCTGGGCGTGGGCGAGAAACTGTTCGCTGTGCCCTGGGAGGCGCTCAGACTGGACACGCAGGAGAAGCGCTTCGTTCTCGACGTGAGCAAGTCGAAACTCGAAAGCGCGCCCGGGTTCGATCGCAACCACTGGCCAGACATGGCCGATACGACCTGGCAGAGCCGTATCCACAGCTACTACGTGAAGCCGGCAGGTGGATCCAAGCCGGTCAACTAGGTCAACACGAATCAAGCACAGACGCGCTCGATCGGCGAGCGCGTCGTCCCTGGCGCGCGGCAGCGCTGAACGCCCCCTCCCCCGGGGCGCCAGCCGCACGGACATCCGCAAGGAAGCGGCATTCGAGCGGCTGGCGTTCGCGCGCTCAGCGCGCGCTCGCTGAGCGAGCGACCGGCCGACCTCGATACACGGGCTGGTCGGCCAAGGCCAGAAGCTGAGCATCCTCCTGCGTATCGCCGTAGGCATGCACTTCGCCATACCTCGCGATGTCGATGCGCTCGCGCACGCGACGCGCCTTCTCCGGGCCCACGCACTGCGCGCCCGCGAACGCGCCGGTGCAGCGGCCGTCCAGCGCTTCGAGCTCGGAGCACAGCACCTCAAGCCCCTGCCCCGCCGCCCACGGCCGCAGGTAGACGCCGAGCCCGCCAGACACGATCACCACGCGATCGCCGCGCTCGCGATGCCAGGCCAAGCGCGTCATCGCCTCGCGCCGCATCAGGCCGGGCAAGACCGTCTCGGCGAAGTGCGCACCGGCCTGCTCCAGAGCATCAACGGCTGCGCCCTCGAACCCCAGCCGCACGATCGCCGCGCGCAGATGCGTGCCCGACACCCAGCGCAGCCGATAGCCCAGGACCAGCGGCCAGAGCCGCAGCCAGCCGGCGAGAAGCCGAGACTTCGGCAGCACGCGCTTGACGAACAGCGGAAAGGTTTCGCAGGTGGTCAGGGTGCCGTCGAAATCGAAGAGGGCGAGGTCGGGGCGGGTGGGCATGATGCGAAACAGTCTATCGGCGAACGAAGGCCAAACGAGCCGCTTCCTGCCCAAGGGCCAAGCAGCCGCCACTGGCCTACACTGCCTCGCGGCATGAAGACATTTGGGCATCGCTGATGGCTGATCAGAATCCTCCCGACGCGACTGAGCTTGGTTGCCGGGTGAGCCCTCGGTTGGCCCCTGGTCCTTCGCGACCTGCACCCCGCCCCGGTCCGGGTGCGCTCCGAAAATGCGCCGCAAGCGCGATGCTGCCTGCCATGCGACAATCCGCGGCTCTTTCCACCCCAACCAAGGACCCCGCAATGAAGCTGGCCCGTCTGCGTCGCCGTCGCAATCGCCTCCGCCGCGATCTGCGTTCCCGCGGCAAGCTCTGATTTCTGATGCACCACCCGCCGGCGCTGTGCGTCGGCGGGCTGCAGCCCGCGAGCCGGGCGCAGCCCCACGATGGCGCGTGTTCGCTTTCGCTGTCGTCGAGCGCACCTCGATCCTGGCCAGAACGGCAGCGGATCCCGCTCCAGCACCTCTCTCACGCGCTCCTGCAGCGTTGCGCAAGCCCGATCGACCGTCTCGGTTGAGAACCCGACCCCAGCTCCCCAAACGTGCGCCTGTGCAATCGGGTGTGCTTTCCGAATGCTCGGGCTGCCGAGAGATGCAGGCTCCCATGCCGGCCTTGGAGGGTTTCCAGCGCTGACCTCTTTTCCAGCGCTGACCTCTGCGGCGACGACAGTTCGCCCTCAAGGAGCGTCAGCACTCGGCCGCAAGCGCCCGAGGCCAGACCCCGAATCCTCGGGCCGAGCGTGCCCAGCGCGAACGCATCCACGCCGAAGCAAGCCTCCCGGCCAAGACTCACGCGGAACGCGAACCCGGGCAACGGGAGACATTGGCTGTGCCGAAGGCATGACAGCCTCAAGGACAGGCGATGCCGGGAGGACGACCGAGCCGCTGCAGCTGAAGCCGGGTCTCGCCATCCACGCCGGACAAGGTTGCAGTCGCCGAATCGCAGCCATTGAAGCGAAGCTGCAGCACGCCCCAATCGCTGCGCTGGATAGCCGCGGGATCGAGCGCGTTGAAGCGCCCGCCGGTGACCCTTTGCAGCGGAATGTTCAAGGTCTGTCCGAAGCTGGGATGACCGCTATGGGCGCCAGTGAGGAACAGGTTCTCTCCTGAGTCGCGGTGACCGAAGAACATGACGGTGAACACTCCACCCTCGATCCAGCCGAACTGGAAGCCCTGACCGCTGGTGGCCGGCTCGTACCAGAGCCCTCCCAGCGCCACGGGATTACTGGGCTGTACGGACGATGCTCCAGCGAGTTCGACCCGGCTGACCGTCATGCCGATTGTTCCGCCTTCGTAGACGGGATGCGCTGCAAACACGGCATCACGGCCCACTTCAAGGCTGTTGTAATCGCCCAGGAACTGCAGCGGCTGCCCATAGGGCGCCCAGCGGGTGACTGCGGAAGGAATCGGATTCGCACTCAGGCGGGTGCGCTTCCAGGTAACGCCGCCATCTTCGCTGCGCGCATACCACACATGCACATCGGCAGACGGCCGCTGATCGGCCTGCGGCCCGGTGCCGGATTCGTAGTACATCAGATGCAGGTGCCCGAAGGCATCGACATCGATCCAGGGCATGAACTGATCGGAGAACGCCTCCATACCGACCGTCAGGTTGCGAGCCGGCCCCCAGGTGCGGCCACCGTCTTCGGACACCCGCATCAGGACATCGAGATCCTGATCGCGCGGATCGCCCGGCCGACGGGCCGTCACGTCATGCAGCACTGCAAACAAGCGACCGTCGACGGGCGACTGCGCAACAACGATGGCAGGCGCGGTGCGGAAGTTGCCCGGCGTAGCATCGCCCGTGATGTCGTCGAGACTTCCAAAGAAATCGTGGAGGCTGGCCGGACGCGACAGGAAATTCTCGGAGTCTCCGAAGACGAACAGGGCCTGCGCGGAGCGCGCGGGCTGACCGCTGGCCAGACCGAGATAGCTCACGAAAAGTCGACCGTCGTCCAGCACCGTCGGCTGCAGAAGATTCAGCACATGCTGGATCCGCGTCGGCGCGGACCAGGTCTCGCCGCCATCCCGGCTGGCGCGGACGCCTCGGACGTCAGTGAGGTAGATCACCGACCGACCTTGAGTATCCCAACCCGCGGCCAGCCAACCCTTGTCCAAGCTGCGGTTACCGGTATCGGGCTGCTCGAGCAAGCGACCGGGCCCCATCCGATCGCGCACGCCCGCATCGGTCCTCGATGCCCACAGGGTGTGCCTGATGTTCCCCCCCGAAACAAGCGGATCCGCAATCAGCTTGACCAGCACCAGGCGGTCGCTGGCGGGGTCGCACTCCAGTGTCGGATCAAAATGAATCGCCCTGGGCACATCGCTGAAGCTCGTGGGTACCCGTTCGAACACCCGACCGCCATCGGAGCTGTAGGCCAGGGCCAGCCGGGTCTCGGTGAACCCATCCTCCAGCTGTCGGCCGGTCATCCAGGTCGCATAGAGGCCTTCCGGGCGCCCGTCGCGCGCTGGAACGTACTTGAGCTGGACCTCGTAGTTCTGAACCCGCGGGTCAGGCACGTCAAGACGCGTCTGGCTCACCCGCAGCTCGCTTTCCGCGAGCGCACTGGTGCTGGACAGATGCGCCTGGGGCACACGCTCGGGCACGCCCTGATAGGTCTTTCCGTAGGGAATTGGACTGGCGACGGGGCCGAACTGAGGGCGCAATGAGCCCGGTGCGGAGCAGGCGGAAAGCGAGAGTGCGAATACGATCGCACAGCACAATGGACGCATTGCTGCGACATCCTTGTCGCTGGGAGCGCTAACAATAGCAGGAGCGCTTCGGTCGCACGCAGGATCAACTGTGCGCTCGGCGGCGCTTTCGTCACTGCACGTTCGCGAACCGAAGTTGGCCCGCTGCAGCCGCTGAGTTTCTCGCGTGTGCACTGGTCGCACTTCGGCGGCGGCGAAGCCGTTCGGCCGTCGCGGGTCAAGGCCTTGAACAGCCTCCTCAAGCGAGCAGACACGCCGACGGCGTGGCGCGGAAAGCCCGCATCCAGGCCATTGGAATCGGCACGCAGCCTGAAGAACGCCGCGCGCGAGCGCACTCACCGATTGGGCTGTATCCATGGCAGCACGCGGCGGAGGCTCAACTCCACACATTCGCTGATCGCGGCCCGCAGGCCGCAGACGCAGCCGAAGCGGTGCCGCCACGGCAAGCCCGAGCGGAACTTTGCGGTAGCTGGGTGCCTTCGAGTGCGCACAGGCCCTTGGCAGACACGCCCCGGTTGAACGCTCAGGCGGTACTGCCGTCCTTTCGGAAACGCGAGCGCAGCGAAGAACGACCGAGCTGACGTGGCCTCACACGTCGACGCGCTCGCCAGCACAGAGGCCGCTGGCGAGGGAAACGGGTAGCGGCCTCAACCCGTCATCCGTTCAAAGAAGCTCTTGACTCCATCCAGCCAGGAGCTGGCGCGCGGAGAGTGAGCGTGGGCATCGGCACCTTCGAAAGTGCTCTCGAACTCTTCCAGCAGCTCTTTCTGGCGCTTGGTCAGCTTGACCGGAGTCTCGACCACGACCTTGCAGAGCAGGTCGCCTTTGCTATGGCTGCGAACAGACTTGACGCCCTTGCCGCGCAGTCGGAACACCTTGCCGGTCTGGGTTTCCGCGGGGATCTTGACCACCGCCTCACCGTCCAGCGTCGGCACGGCGAGATCGGCGCCCAGCGCGGCCTGGCTGAAGCGGATGGGCACCTCGCAATAGAGGTCGTCGCCATCGCGCTGGAAGATCTCGTGTTCGCGCACGCGCACTTCGACATACAGATCCCCCGCAGCTGCGCCGGCGGGCCCAGCCTCGCCCTCACCGGCGAGGCGGATGCGATCACCCGTGTCGACGCCGGCGGGGATCTTCACCGCCAGGGTCTTCTCGGACTCGATGCGCCCTGCGCCGTGGCAGGTCTTGCAGGGGTTCTTGATGGTTTTCCCGCTGCCCGCGCAGTGCGGACAGGTCTGCTGGATGCTGAAGATGCCCTGCTGCATGCGCACCCGGCCGTGGCCGCCGCAGGTGCGGCAGGTTTCGACCACGCCGTCGGCCGAACCACTGCCGTCGCAGACGCGGCAGGCGACCACGGTGGGGATCTCGATTTCCTTTTCGACGCCGCCTACGGCCTCTTCGAGATCGAGATCGATCACGTAGCGCAGATCAGCGCCGCGGCGCGGCCCGCGCGAGCGGCCACCGCCGAAGATGTCGCCAAAGATGTCGCCGAAGATGTCCCCCATGTCGACACCGCCCGGACCGCCGCGGCCACCGCCCACGCCGCCTTCGAAGGCGGCGTGGCCATGCTGGTCGTACAGCCTGCGCTTCTGCGCATCGGCCAGCACCTCGTAGGCCTCCTTGGCCTCCTTGAACTTGGCCTCGGCTTCGGCGTCGTCCGGATTACGGTCCGGATGGAACTTCATCGCCAGCCGGCGATAGGCCTTCTTCAGGTCTTCGTCGGAGGCACTACGTTCAACGCCGAGGACTTGGTAGTAGTCGCGTTTTGACATGGGATTCGTGATTCGGGATTCGGGATTCGTGCTGCGTTGAACGGCGAGGCCGCAGCAAACGCCGCGGCCTCGATCCAGCCTCTAGGGTTGGGAGTGACGGGCTCTAGCGAATCCCGAATCCCCGATCCCCAATCCCGGACTCACTTCTTGTCGTCCTTGACCTCGGTGAACTCGGCATCGACCACATCGTCGTTGCGTGCCGATCCTCCGGTCTGCGCCTGCGGACCCGGGCCGGCCTGGCCGGCCGCGGCGGCCGCCAGCGGCTGCGCGGCTTCTTCCAGCGCCTTGGTCTTGGCTTCGATCTGGCCCTTGTCGTCGCCCTTCATGGCTTTCTCAAGATCGGACAGCGCGGCTTCGATGCGGCCGATGGCTTCACCGCCAACCTTGTCGCCGTGGTCCTTGATGGCGGCGCGAGTCGTGTGGATCAATGCGTCGGCCTGGTTGCGGGCGCCGACCAGCTCGTGGAACTTCTTGTCTTCCTCGCGGTTGGCCTCGGCGTCGGCAACCATGCGCGCGATCTCGTCCTCGGACAGGCCCGAGCCCGCCTTGATCTCGACGCGCTGCTCCTTGCCGGTTTTCTTGTCCTTGGCGCTGACGTGCAGGATGCCGTTGGCGTCGATATCGAAGCTCACTTCCACCTGCGGCATACCGCGCGGCGCGGACTCGATGCCGGTGAGGTCGAACTTGGCTAGCGACTTGTTGTAGCGGGCCTGCTCGCGCTCGCCCTGCAGCACGTGCACGGTGACGGCCGTCTGATTGTCCTCGGCGGTGCTGAACACCTGCGAGGCCTTGGTCGGCACCGTGGTGTTCTTCTCGATCAGCTTGGTGAACACGCCGCCCAGGGTCTCGATGCCCAGGGAGAGCGGGGTGACGTCGAGCAGCAGCACGTCCTTGACCGCACCGGACAGCACGCCGCCCTGCACCGCCGCGCCGATCGCCACCGCTTCGTCGGGGTTGACGTCCTTGCGCGGCTCCTTGCCGAAGAACTCGGTGACCGCCGCCTGCACCTTGGGCATGCGGGTCTGGCCGCCGACCAGGATGACCTCGCTGATGTCGCTCATGCGCAGGCCGGCGTCCTTCATCGCGATCTTGCAGGGCTCGATGGTGCGCTTGACCAGGTCGTCGACCAGGGCTTCCAGCTTGGCGCGCGTGAGCTTGATGCTCAGATGCTTCGGGCCCGACGCATCCGCCGTGATGTAGGGCAGGTTGACTTCGGTCTGCTGGCTGGACGACAGCTCGATCTTGGCGCGCTCGGCGGCATCCTTCAGGCGCTGCAGGGCCAGCGGGTCCTTGCGCAGGTCGATGCCCTGGTCCTTCTGGAATTCCTCGACCAGATAGTCGATGACGCGCATGTCGAAGTCTTCGCCGCCCAGGAAGGTGTCGCCATTGGTGGCCAGCACCTCGAACTGCTTCTCGCCGTCGACTTCGGCGATCTCGATCACCGAGACGTCGAAGGTGCCACCGCCGAGGTCATAGACCACGATCTTGCGGTCGCCGCCCTTCTTGTCCAGACCATAGGCCAGCGCGGCTGCGGTCGGCTCGTTGATGATGCGCTTGACGTCGAGGCCGGCGATCTTGCCGGCGTCCTTGGTGGCCTGGCGCTGGCTGTCGTTGAAGTAGGCCGGCACCGTGATCACCGCTTCGGTGACCTTCTCGCCCAGGTAGTCCTCGGCGGTCTTCTTCATCTTGGCCAGCACTTCCGCGCTGATCTGCGGCGGCGCCATCTTGCGACCGTCGGCGGTGGCCACCCAGGCGTCACCGTTCTCGTGGCCGACGATGCCGTAGGGCACGAGGTCGATGTCTTTCTTCACTTCGGCATCGGTGAACTTGCGGCCGATCAGGCGCTTCACCGCGTAGAAGGTGTTCTTGGGATTGGTCACACCCTGGCGCTTGGCCGAGGCGCCGACCAGGGTTTCGCCGTCCTTGGTGAAGGCGACGATGGAGGGCGTGGTGCGATCGCCCTCCGAGTTTTCGATGACCTTCGCCTGGCCGCCTTCCATGACCGCCACGCAGGAGTTGGTGGTGCCGAGGTCGATGCCGATGATCTTGCCCATGGTGTGTGCTCCTTGAGGTTGCTTGCGTGGCCTGGGCGCCAGGCCTTCACTGGCTCGCTACATGGGGCGATGCGCTGGAAGATTCAAGCGGTAGGTTTCGCTTCGATGCAGGCGCCGCCTTCGATTGCGCTGCGGACTACTGCGAGACCACGACCATGGCCGGTCGCAGCAGGCGCTCATTCAGCAGGTAGCCCTTCTGGAAGACCTGCAGCACGGTGCCGGATGCATGTTCAGCGCTGGGCTGGGCGCTCACCGCCTGGTGGTGTTCGGGGTTGAAGGCTTCGCCGGCCGGGTTCAGCTGCTTGAGGCCGTTGTTCTCCACCACCTTGAACAGCTCGCGCTGGGTGAGCTTCAGGCCCTCGGCCACCGCTGAGTTGACGCCTGCGGTCTCGATGCCGCGCTCCAGCGCGTCCAGCACCGGCAGCAGGTCGCCCAGCAGGCGCTCGTTGGCGAACTTCCGCGCGTGCTCGACGTCGCGCAGCATGCGCTTGCGCTGGTTCTCCAAGTCGGCGCGCTCGCGCAGCTGCTCCTCGCGCACCATCATCAGGGCCATCTGCAGCTCATCGATGCGGGCCGACAGCAGCTCGACTTCGTTCTGCGGTTCGGCGTGCTCCTGACCCGCGACGGGCTGGGGTTCCTGACTCATGGCGACTCCTTGCGAATAGAGATGAACGGAGGAGGCGAAGCAGGCCGCGTCGCGCCAGAGGCGACGTGAAGAGCGTGCATGCTTTACCCCGAGGCGGAGCGTTTATTGGGCCTGCTGGGCCCGATTCAAGGCCGCGCCCAGCACTTCAGCGGTGGCCTGCACCATCGGAATCACCCGCTCGTAGGCCATGCGGGTGGGGCCGATCACGCCCAGCACGCCCAGCACCTTGCCGTCCGCGCCGTAGGGGGCGGTCACCAGGCTGCAGCCGCCGAATGGGGCCACGCCGGATTCCTCACCGATGAACAGGCGCACGCCCTGGGCGGTGGCGCACCCCTCCAGCAGCTGCAGCAGCTCGCGCTTGCGCGAGAAGGCTTCGAACAGATCGCGCAGGCGGTCCAGATCGGACAGATCCTGCACGCCCATCAACCGGGTCTGGCCGGTAACCAGCACGTCTTCGACGGCGCCGGATCCACCGAACGCGCCCTCGGCGACTTCCACGGCCGCCGACAGAATGCTGTCCATCGCGCTGCGGGTGTCTTTCAGCTCACGCAGCAGCTGGGCGCGCACCTCGGCCAGCGCACGGCCGGCGAAGTGCGCGTTGAGGTAGTTCGCGGTCTGCTCCAGCTCCGACGCGCTGTAGGGCCGGCGCGTGTGCAGGATGCGGTTCTGCACCTCGTTGTCGGTGAAGACGAGGATCACCAGCACGCGCTGGCCGTCCAGCGGCACGAAATCGATGTGGCGGAAGGCGAACTGCTCGCGCTTGGGTACTGTGACCATGCCAACGAAGTGGGTGGCCGCCGACAGCAGCTCGGAGACGTTGGTGAGCAGGCCCTGGGTCCCCAGCTGCGGCTGCAGGCCGCGACGCAGACGATCCATCTCGGTCGGATCCAGCGGCTTGACCTGCAGCAGGCTGTCGACGAACAGCCGATAGCCTTGGGCGGTGGGCACCCGACCCGCGGAGGTGTGCGGCGTCGCCACGAGACCGATGTCTTCGAGGTCCGCCATCACGTTGCGGATCGTGGCCGGGCTGATGTCGAGGCCGGCGTGCTTGGCCAGGGTGCGCGACCCCACCGGCTCGCCTTCGCGGATGTACTGGGCGATCAGGGCGCGCAGCAGGCCGCGGGCGCGAGCGTCCAGATGGCGGGGGTCAAGCGGGTGGGCGGGTCGGTTCATCGCTGAGATAGATAAGGCCTCAGACCGGCGCAGGCAAGCCCCGCGCCGTCGCCGCACCCGCCGTGAGCAAGTTGGCGGTCCGCAGAGCGCATGCTAGCGTTCGCGCCCTCGCGCAGCCGCGTCCACTCGAGCCGCAGGCGACGCCCGCGAGTCAGGCCCGCGAACCAGAATCGGATGCCCGCATGCTGAGCACGCTGTTCGTCAAGGATTTCGCCATCGTCAGCGCGGTCGAGCTGCAGCTCGAAGCCGGGCTGACCGTGATCTCGGGCGAGACCGGCGCCGGCAAGTCCCTGCTGGTGGACGCCCTGCTGCTGCTGACCGGCGCGCGCGCTGACGCTGGCATGGTGCGCCACGGCGCGGAACGCGCCGAGCTTTCCGCCACCTTTCGTCTGCCGGCCGACAGCCCTGCGCTGGCTTGGCTGCGCGAGCATGAGCTCGACGAGGACGAGGCCTGCGAAGTGCGCCGCATCGTCCGCGCGGACGGCGGCTCCAAGGCCTGGATCAACGGCCGGCCGGCCACCGTCGGACAGATCAGCGAGCTGACCGCGCATCTCGTTGAGATCCACGGCCAGCACGAGCACCAGGCCCTGCTCGATCGCACCCAGCAGCTGGGCCTGCTCGACGGTTTCGCCCGCGCCCACGAGGCGCTGCAGCCGGTCCGCGCGCTGGCTCATGAGTACGCACAGCTCAAGCGCCGCCGCGAGCAGATCGCTGGCGCCGCTACCGACCCCGGTCCGCGTCTGGAGCTGCTGCGCCATCAGCTCGGCGAGCTGGAAGCCGAAGCGCTGAGCCCGCAGGCCTTTGCCGAACTGATCCAGAGCCATCGCCGGCTGTCGAACGCCAGCAGCCTGATCGAGGCCTGCGCGCGCGCGGTGGCCCGGATCGAGGGCGAGGAAGGCTTCGACCTGACCCGCAGCCTGCGCCAGACCGGCGCTGACCTCGCCCGCTTCGGCGAGGACGAGCCGCGCCTGCGCGAAGCCGCCGAGCTTCTCGAATCCGCCGCCATCCAGGCCAGCGAAGCGGCGGCGCTGGTCGTGCAGGTGCAGGACAGCCTGGAGCTGGATCCCGCGCGCCTGCAGGACATCGAAAGCAAGCTCACCCGCCTGCACGAGCTGGGCCGGCGTCATCGCGTCGACCCGGCCGAGCTGAAAGCCTGTGCGGAAGGCATCGCCCGCGAAATCGAGGAGCTGGAGGAAGCCGGCGGCGCCCTCGCAAAGATCGAGGCGAAGATGCAGGCATTGGCCGCCGACTGGTCCAAGGCCGCGGCCACGCTCAGCGCGCTGCGCGTCAAGGCGGCGCAGACGCTGTCCAAGGACGTGTCGGCGCTGATGGCCGAACTCGGCATGGCCGGGGGGCGGCTGGAAGTCCAGATCGAAGCGCAGCCGGAGGCCGAGCCCTCGCCGCTCGGCGCCGAGCGCGTTGAATTCCTGGTGGCCGCCAACGCCGGCCAGCCGGCCAAACCGCTGCGGCGCACGGCCTCGGGCGGCGAGCTTTCGCGCATCAGCCTCGCCATCGAGGTCGCCACGCTGGGCTTCGACCCCACGCCGACGATGGTCTTCGACGAGGTCGACACCGGCATCGGCGGCGCGGTCGCCGAAATCGTCGGCCAGAAGCTGCGCGCGCTGGGCGCCGAGCGCCAGGTGCTGTGCGTGACCCACCTGCCCCAGGTCGCCGCACAGGGTCATCACCACTACTCGGTGCGCAAGGGCGAACGTGACGGCGTCACCGTCAGCGCGCCAACCCGCCTGTCACGCGAGCAGCGCGTGGAAGAAATCGCCCGAATGCTCGGCGGCGTCGAGATCACCGAAACCACGCTGGCGCATGCGCGGCAGATGGTTGAGAAGCCGGGATTGGGGATTCGGGATTCGGGATTGGACCGCCGGTAGGACTGGCGCCGAGTTGTCGAGGCTCGGCTTCGTCGGGCCTTCGAGCGCGAAGAGTGCCGGAAGCGAGGCACTGCCCCCGTAGTAACGCGGCCGAGGGCGGCTCAGACGACGGGCGCCAGGGAGCCTGAATCGCCCAATTGGTGGGACGATCGACGCGCGAACGGGCGGCCGGTACCTGCGCGGCACCCGCGAACACAGACGCGATCGAGTCCTCCGAAGACAGGAAAAGGGCGGCCCGACAGCGCGGGAGCACGCCCCCGCCAAATCAGCTCAACCCTCGGCCTAATCCCGAATCCCGAATCCCCAATCCCAGCTCTTCACCGCTTCTTCCGCACATACAGCACCAGGCTGTGATCCTCGATCTCGTAGCCGTGCTTGGCCGCGATCTCGTGCTGCAGGCGCTCGATCTCTTCGCTGACAAACTCGATGACCTTGCCGGTATCGACATCCACCATGTGGTCGTGGTGGTGGCCGCGGTCCAGCTCGAACACCGACTGCCCGCCCTCGAAGTTGTGCTTCATCACGAGGCCCGCGGCCTCGAACTGGGTCAGCACGCGGTAGACCGTGGCGAGGCCGATGTCTTCCTCGCGATCGAGCAGCTTTTTGTAGATGTCCTCGGCCGTCATGTGCCGCGGGCTCGCGCTTTCGAGCACCTCAAGAATGCACATGCGAGGGTGGGTGACCTTGAGGCCGGCGCGGCGCAGATCCTGCGATTCCATCGGGGTCTCCTGAAGCGGGCGAGGACCCCGCGCGGGTCGCGAACGGGGCCTGAATACGGCAGCGCGCCGCGTTGGCAGCGGGCGACCTGAAGGGCGTCGAAGTGTATCATCGGGCCTCCGTTTGCCCCCTGGATTGCCTGTCCGATGCGCTCGATCGCCCTGTCCCTCCTGATTGCCCTCGGTGCCAGCGGCTGCGGCGTGCTTTACAAGGTCGACGTCTATCAGGGCAATCTGCTGGACGAGCGCAACGTGACGCAGCTGCGCGAGGGCATGAGCAAGCGCCAGGTGCTGTCTCTTCTCGGTAGCCCTGCGGTGCGTGATCCCTTCCACGCGAACCGCTGGGACTACATCGGCACGCAGTCGCAGCGTGGCTCCGAACCCGAAGTGAAGAATCTCGTGCTGACCTTCAACGGCGACAGCCTCGTCAGCATTGAAGGCGACTACTTCCCGAAGCAGGATCTCGAACTGCGTGACCGCTTGAGCCGCTATGGCAACCTGCCGCGCGAGGAGCGCGAGAAGGACAAGGAACGCCAGCAGCGTCGCGGCGGCTGAGCATTTGGGGTGGGGCGGCTCGCTGGCGCGGCACTGCCGCGCGAGGCGACGAACGCTCGGGCGCTGCGCGCGAAAGCCGGGCAAGGATTCGGAATTCGGGGCTAGCCTCTCGGCGGCCACTGGCCTTCAAGAGCCCCGCATCCCAAGAGACCGAAGAGGATCGCGGACGGCTCCGCAGCGGCGACGTCTCGGCACCGTCTGAGGGCTGATCAGCTTTCAGCCCTGCGTGGAACGACAGCCCGGCGCGTGCAAGCCAAGAGAGCCCAGGTCTTGCGCCGATCCTCGCCCTGCGCTCCCGGCCACTGTGCTCGGTCAGCCGCGGTGGCGGCTGAGCCGCTCCACCACTCAGGCCTTGGCCAGCTCAGCCAGCAGAGCCTTGAGCAAACCCGGCACGGCTTCGGTGGCCGCCGCCATGTTGGCCATCACTTCGTCCATGGTGATTTCGGCCTCATCGCCGCAGCCGGCCGCCCAGTTGGCGACGAGACACAGGCTGGCGTAGTCGATGCCGAGCTCGCGGGCCAACACGGCTTCCGGCATGCCGGTCATGCCGACTAGATCACAGCCGTCGCGACGCATCCGCGCAATTTCAGCGATGGTCTCCAGACGCGGGCCCTGGGTACAACCATAGGTGCCGCCATCGACAAGTCGAGTGCCCATCGCCGCGCCCGCACGCAGCAGCGCCGTGCGCAGCGCTGGCGTGTAGGGATGGGTGAAGTCGACATGCTCGACCTTGGCGCCGTCCACATCGCAGAAGCTCGACAGGCGGCCGTGGGTGTAATCGATGATCTGATCCGGCACCGCCAGCACGCGCGGGCCCATGCGCTCGCCGATACCGCCGACGGCATTGATGCCGAGCAGTCGGCGCACGCCGAGCTGATGCAGGGCATGCACGTTCGCGCGGTAGTTGATGCGGTGCGGGGCGACGCTGTGGGCCTCGCCGTGGCGGGCCAGAAAAGCCACGCGGAAGCCGGCCAGCCGACCGACGCGCACCGGACCCGAAGGCTTGCCATAGGGCGTGTCGAGATCGATACCTTCAGCACCTTTCAGACTGGCCAGGCGATACACGCCGGTGCCGCCGATCACGCCCAATACGATGTCGGAGTTGTCCACTGTCATCACCTGTTCCCAAGAAGCCTGCCCTAGCCAAGCGTTGCACTGTCTTGCGCGGGCCACCAAGCGCTGGTCGACCGAGGCGGACGCGACGGCGAGCACGCGCCGGGGCCCGATCCCACCGCGCGACCACTGGCATGCCCTGACCCGCGGTGGCCTTGGCCTTTCCCGGTCCACGCGCCGCTTCGTCGCCCGCGCGCTTCTGGATGACCCATAGGGTGGGTCTGGACCCACCGACATCGCGCGCTCGGACCGGCCACCATGCGCATCAGCAACACTCAGAGCGTGTGAAAAAACCCAGACGCCGTAGCGAGGGCGTCTCTGGGCGTTCGTGGCAAAGCGCGCGACGTGAATTCAAGGGAGTTTGGCGAGCTAGTGACCGCAGAATTCGCGGAGCGCGCTGCCGCCACGGACGTCCAGAGGCGGCCGCAGTAGGCGGATGGTTTTTTCACATGCTCTCAGCCACGCAGCGCGTAAATCCCCGGCAGGTTGCGGCCCTGCTCGTAGTAGTCCATGCCGAAGCCGAAGACGTAGCGGTCCGGCACTTCGACGCCAACGTAGTCGCCAGTGAGGCCGGGCACACAGCGGTCATGCACCTTGCGCGCCAGCACCGCCACGCGCACATCCGCCGCACCTTCGGCCTCGCAGGCGTGGATGACCGCATTGAGCGTGTGGCCTTCATCGAGGATGTCGTCGATCAAGAGCACGCGGCGCTTCAGCAGCGGCACCGCCGGCTTGCGCAGCCACTCCACGCCGCGACCCGTGGTATCGCCGCGATAGCGCGTCGCGTGCAGGTAGTCGAACTCGACGTCGAAACCCAGCTCCAGCGCCAACAGAGCGCCAAACAGCATGCCGCCGTTCATGACGGTGAGAAACAGCGGCGGCCGCGCGTCCTGCGCGTAGTCGCGGCGAATCTCTTCGGCCATGCGGCGGATCGCCGCTTCCAACGCGATGCGATCGAACAGCCGATCGGACTGCGGCAGCGCATCGGCCAAGGCTGGCGGGGTCTTCATGCCCGGCTCCGGTTCAAACGAGGGCGGCGAGGTTAGCACGCGCCTGCGCCAGGGCTTCCGGCGAGGGGCCTTGCGCCGCACGCGGCGAAAGCAGGGCGAGGCGAGGATTGGGCACTGGCGCAACCCGCGCTTCGAGCGCGACGACTGCGTCTTCGACCAGCTCGGGATGACAGGCCAGCACCGCGTCGCAGCCGGCATCGAGATGCGCATGCACGCGCGCCGCCACGCCGCCTGCCGCTTGCGCTGCGGCCATGCCGATGTCATCACTCAAGACCACGCCGTTGAAGCCCAGTGCGCCGCGGAGGATCTCGCCGAGCCAGCGCCGCGAATAGCCGGCTGGCTGCTCGCACACCGCGGGGTAACGCACATGCGCCGCCATCACCGCGGCAGCGCCGGCTTCGATACCGGCGGCGAAGGGCCGCAGGTCCTCGGCCTTCAGCTGCTCCAGCGAGCGCGGATCAAGGGCCACATCGACATGCGTGTCTTCCAGCACCGAGCCATGACCCGGAAAGTGCTTGAGCGTGGCCGGCATGCCGGCGGCCTGCATGGCCCGCACATAGACGCGGGTCAAGGCGCAAACCGCATCGACGTCGGCCGCGAAGGCGCGATCGCCGATGGCGCGGTTGCCGCGGCCCAAGTCCACCACCGGCGCGAAGCTGAGATCGATGCCTTGGGCCTGCAGCTCGGTCGCCATCAGCCAGGCGTGCTGTTCGGCGAGATCCAGGCAGCGCGCAGGCGCATCCGTATAGCGCTCGCCAATGCGCGCCAGCGCAGGCAGCCGCGAGAAGCCCTCGATGAAGCGCTGCACGCGGCCGCCTTCCTGATCCACCGCGATGAGTCGCGGCGCCACGCTCGCTGCGCGGATCTGCGCGTTCAGCGCGCGCAGCTGGGCGGGCTCGACGTAGTTGCGGCGGAACAGCACCACGCCGGCCACCCCCGGGTGCGCAATCCAGCGCGCCTCGGTCTCGCGCAGGGTGCTGCCCTCGATGCCGATAAACAGCACGGCTCAGCGCTCGAACAGGGCGATCGATTCGACATGCGCCGTATGCGGAAACATGTCCATCGCGCCGGCCGAGACGAGCGTGTAGCCGTGCTCGCGCACCAGGATGCCGGCATCGCGCGCCAGCGAGCCAGGATGGCAGGAGACGTAGACGATGCGCCGCACGCCGTCGAGCGGCAGCTGCGGAATGCAGGCATCGGCGCCGGTGCGCGGCGGATCGAGCAGCAGCTTGTCGAAGCCCCGCTTGACCCAGGCCTCGCCGCGCAGATCCTGGCTGAGATCAGCGGCGAAAAACTCGGCATTGGCGATGCCGTTGGCGCGGGCGTTGTCACGGGCTCGCGCCACCAGACCGGCCTCGCCCTCCACGCCGACGACCTGCGCGGCACGCCGCGCGATCGGCAGGGTGAAATTGCCCAAGCCGCAGAACAGATCAAGCACGCGCTCGCCCGGCTGCGGGTCGAGCATCTCCAGGGTGCGCGCGATCATCCGCTGGTTCATGCCGGCATTGACCTGCACGAAATCCAAGGGCCGGAAGGCCAGCTCGACCTCGGCCGCGGGGATGCGGAAGCTGAGCGCGGCATCGGCCGGCCACAGCGCGTGCACGCTGTCGTTGCCGCCGGGCTGCAGGTAGATCATCAGGCGGGTGCGCTGGCCGAACTCGACCAGGCGCTGCGTATCGGCGGCGGACAGCGGATCGAGGTGGCGGAACACCAGCGCCGTCGCATCGTCACCGGCCGCGACCTCGATCTGGGGGATGCGCTCGCGCGCGTCCATCGATGACACCAGCGCCGACAGCTCGTGGATGCGCTCGCCCACCTGCGGCACCAGCACGCGACAGCTGTGGATGTCGGCGACGTACATGGGCTTCAGCGCTTCGCGGAAGCCGACGATGGCGCGCTCCTTGGCAGCCACCCACTTGACCCCCAGCCGGGCCTTGCGGCGGTAGGCCCAGGGCTGGTCGGTCAGCGGCGCCAGCACCGTCTGCGGACGGACGTGGCCGATGCGCTCGAAGTTCTCCAGCAGGATGTGCTGCTTGGCCTCGATCTGCGCCTCGGCCTTCAGATGCTGCAGCGTGCAGCCACCGCAGATCTCGAAGTGCGGGCATGGCGGCTCGACGCGCAGCGGCGAGGCATCGAGCACCTCCAGCACGTGGCCTTCATCGAAATGCTTCTTGCTGGTGTGGATGCGCGCGCGCACGCGCTCCCCGGTGAGTGCGCCGCTGATGAAGGCGGTTTTGCCGTCCAGCTTGGCGACACCGCGGCCGTCGTGGCTCAGGTCGATGATCTCGGCTTCGATTTCGCGGTTGCGCTGGCGTCGGGTCATGGGGCTCGCTGATTTGGCCGCGAAGGCTCGCGCTCGCGGCGGGTGGTGAAAGGCCGCGGATTATCGCAGGCTCGGCCGCGCCCTGCCCTGCGGCGGCCACGCGGTCAGGTGATTTCGACCCGGCTGCCGGCCTCGGAGGACGCGCGCAGCGGTGCCGCGCGGAACGCGCAGGCTCGGTGTTGGCCTACACTCCGCGCTTTCGTCTGCAGCCCGGTCACGGATGAGCACCGACACCCCCAAGCGCGCCGGCTTCGGCGCTGCCGCACCGCTGCGCCAGCTCTGGCCCTATGTGCGCCCCTATCGCGGCCTGGTCGCGCTGTGGCTGGGCGCGCTGGCCCTGTCCAGTCTGGCCACGCTGAGCCTGCCGGTCGCGGTGCGCTTCATGATCGACCGCGGCTTCGCAGGCGAGGATCCGGCCGCCGTCGATCGCTGGTTCCTGGGGCTGCTGGCGGTCGCGGTGCTGCTGGCGGTGGCCACGGCGCTGCGCTTCTTCTTCGTCAGCCTGCTCGGCGAGAAGGTCATCGCCGATCTTCGGCGCAGCCTGTACGCGCGACTGCTGCGACTCGACATCGAGTTCTTCGAGCGCACGCGCTCGGGCGAGCTGGTGTCGCGTCTTTCCGCTGACACCGAGCTGCTGCGCACCGTGGTGGGCTCCAGCGCTTCAGTGGCGCTGCGCAGCTTCGTCACCTTCATCGGCAGCAGCGTGGCGCTGGCCCTGACCAGCCCGCGTCTGGCCGGCTTCGCGGCGATCGGCATTCCGCTGATCATCCTGCCGATCGTGTTCTTCGGTCGCCGCGTCTCCAGGCTGTCGCGCGAGGCGCAGGACCGGGTGGCCGACGCCAATGCCCGCGCCAGCGAAACCCTGAACGCGATCCACACCGTACAGAGCCACGCCCGCGAGGCGCATGAATCCGAGCGTTTTGCGGGCGCCGTCAGCACTGCACTCACGGCAGCACGTCGTCGCATCGGCACCCAGGCGGGGCTGACCGCGGCCGTGATCGTGCTGATCTTCGGCGCGATCACTGCGGTGCTGTGGGTCGGCGCCAAGGACGTGATTGCCGGCACCATGAGCGCGGGCCTACTCAGCCAGTTCGTGCTCTATGCAGTGATCGGCGCGGGTTCGGTCGGCGCGCTGACCGAAGTCTGGGCAGAAGTGCAGCGCGCTGCCGGTGGCATGGCGCGGATCAACGAGCTGCTGGCCGAGCAGGCCAGGATCACCGCGCCCGCCATGCCGCGCGCCCTGCCCTCGCCGCTGCGCGGGCACATCGCCTTCAAGGGCGTAGGCTTCCATTACCCCAGCCGCCCGGACGCAGCGGCGCTCAGCGATTTCTCGCTGGAAATCCAACCGGGCGAAACGGTGGCCCTGGTCGGCCCTTCGGGCGCCGGCAAGAGCACCGTGCTGCAGCTGCTGCTGCGCTTCCACGACCCCGAGAGCGGCGGCATCGAGGTCGATGGCATCGACCTGCGCCATCTCGATCCGCAGCAGCTGCGCGAACACATCGCTCTCGTCCCGCAGGACCCGCTGCTGTTCGGCGCCGATGCGCTCGACAACCTGCGCTACGGACGACTGGACGCCACGGAAGCCGAGGTCATCGAAGCCGCACGCAGCGCCGAGGCGCACGAGTTCCTCAGCGCGCTGCCGCAGGGCTATCGCACCTTCCTGGGCGAGCGCGGGGTGCGCCTGTCCGGCGGCCAGCAGCAGCGACTGGTGATCGCCCGGGCCCTGCTGAAGGACGCACCGATCCTGCTGCTGGACGAGGCCACCAGCGCGCTCGACGCGCAAAGCGAGCGCGCGATCCAGCAGGCGCTGGAGCGCCTCATGCACGGCCGCACCACGCTGGTGATCGCCCATCGCCTCGCCACCGTCCGCCGCGCCGACCGCATCGTTGTGCTCGAGGCCGGCCGCATCGTTGCCACCGGCACGCACGAGGAGCTGATGGCGCAGGGCGGCCTCTACGCGGAGCTGGCGCGGCTGCAGTTCGCGGCTTGAGTCAACGCGGAGGCGCAGGTCCGGATTCCCGCAACACAAGCCAGGGACTCAACGGGTGAGATCGACTTCACAATTTACTACCGATCGATGCGCCCCACCCGGCAACGAATTTGACATGATCCGAGCGCGCGGGCTCGTACTCCTGGCCCGCCGATCAGTCTCGGGGAACGCACAGCATGAGCTTTGGGGCGAAGTCCGCGAGGACTGCGTTCTCTGCTGCTGTGCGGTCGTCCGATGTCCAGCGCAGCAGAAGCCGACGGATCCTCCATGAATCGAATCGCCTTGAGTTCCATTGCCCTGCTACTTGCGAACGTCGCAAGTGCTCAGGTTGCCGAAGTGTTCAATCCTTCCGAGCCCGTCGTCAGCGTGGTTGCGCCGCTGAATCCCAGCTCAGGGGTCAGCCCTGCAGGCGCACCGGCCTGCGGAGGCCAGCTCTTCAACAACGGCGCGTTCGTCACCAGCACCGGCAACGGCGCCGGCGGGGCCAACCTGAGCACGCTGCAAACCACCTCACTTGGGATGGGCACGCTCGGTTTCGGCCACCAGGCCGGCACTGCCAACAATCGCGTGACCGACGACTTTGTTGTCCCCGCCGGCGGCTGGACGCTGAACTGTGCCGTGTTCTACGCCTACCAGACCGGCTCGACCACGACCTCCACGATCACCGCAGTCAACGTGCGCATCTGGAACGGCCCGCCCGGCGCCATGGGCAGCAGCATCGTGTTCGGCGACACGACCACCAATCGGATGTCGACGACGGCCTGGACCAATGTCTATCGAGTGACGGAAGAAACTGCCACCGACACGACCCGGCCGATCATGGCGCAGACCATCAACCTGGGTGGTCTCAATCTTGCGGCCGGCACGTACTGGATCGACTGGCAAACCACGGGCAGCCTCGCTTCCGGCCCGTGGGCTCCACCGATCTCGATCATTGGCCAAGCGGTGACGGGCAACGGGCAGCAGTTCACGGGCAACACCTCCGCGTGGGCACCCGCTGTGGACGGCGGCACTGGCACCCCAGCGCAAGGCCTTCCGTTCCTCCTGCTCGGCCCGGTCGGCACGCCGACACTCAGCCTGAGCGGCACATCGGTCAACTTTGGCAATGTCGTGTCGGGCCAGACCGGCACGAGCACCGTCACGCTGAGCAACACTGGCACGGCGAGCCTGAGCATCACGGCGCTCACCGCGCCCACGGCGCCTTTTGCGCTGACCGGCGGAACCTGCGGGGCGACGCCGATCACCTTGGCCCCCGCCGCAAGTTGCACCTTGATCTACCGCTTTGCTCCCAGCAGCGCGGGCAACTTCTCGCAGACCTTTGCGCTCACCAGCAACGGTGGAAACGCCAGCTTCACCCTGCAGGGCAGCGGCGCCGTTCCGCAACCCGCCGTGGTCCCGGCAAGCGGCGCAATCAGCCAGTTCCTGCTCGCGCTGCTGACGCTTGGCATCGCGGGTTGGGCGTTCAGCCGTCGCCGCTGAGTCCCGCCTCAATCCGTGCTTGAACAGGCCGGCGAACGCACTGCGTTCGCCGGCCTTTTTTGTTGCTCGCCGTTTCCTGGCAAGTTCGCGACCCGCCGCCTGCGACGCAGCTGTCGCCGAAGTCGCGCGGCTCATCGTCTACCGAGAAGCTCGCAGCCCGCCGCGGGTGCGCTGGCTGCAGGCGGATGCTGAGCGCAACGCGAGCTCGCTCGCCCGCACTCGAACTCGAACTCAGGGTGCGGACGGCGCCGCTTCGCGACGCAGGCGAGCGAAGATCTCGGTCGCCGCCGCGTTCCACACCACCCACTTGTGCCCACCGGGGCGCGGCAGAATCTGTGTGGAATCAAGCGCCGGCGCGATCACCGGCACGGTGGCCGCAAGACGATCCTCTTCGCCATAGGCCAGCCAGACGCGCTCGCGCAGCGCCGGAGTGCGAGCGTAGCTGGCGATCTGCCGCCACAGCAGCTCGCGGTCGAAGTTGCGGCGGTCAACGACCTCGGGCTTGGGGCCGGGCTGCCACTCAGCGATACCGCCCGCGGCTTCCACCTCACGCATCACCCGCTTGCGGCCGAGATAAGGCGCCATCAGCACGACATGCTCGAACACGCCCGGATGCGCTTCGTCGAGCACCAGGCTGCCCATGCCGCCCATTGAAGCGCCCATCAGAATCAAGCGCTCGTAGCCTTGGGCACGCGCAGGCTCAATGAACTGTGCCCGGACCCGCTCGGGCAGGCCGCCGTCGGTGTAGTAGGCAAGCGTGGCCGAGGTCAGCTGCACGTCGACCTCGGGCCAGCCGGCCTGGATGGCCTCGGCCACGCCAAACTCGCGCATGACTTCGACATTGTCGGCGCGGCCGGGCAGCACGATCACCAGAGTCTTGCGGTCCGCGGTTCCACTGCCGCTGATGCGCTCGAAGGGGATGGGCGCACGTCGATCGCCCATGTTGAGGCAGCCTGCCAGCAGCAGCGGCAGCCAAAGCGCGCCGAGGACGCGGGACAGGTTCGAGGCAGGCATCAGAGGTTCTCGCAGTTCGTGGCTTTCACGAACATGAAAGCCGCAGGCCCGTGAAGGCCGCGGCTTTGCGATGCATGGGGCGGAGCCTGATCGACTGACCGCCCCCTGGCAGATGACCTGGCCGTCGCGAGGACCGGGCCCGACGTGGGGATGTCGAAGCCCGGTCACCCGCCGCCACGTCGGTGGCCTCACTCGAAGCCGTTGTCGAAAATCTCCGGCGGCAGCTGCACGTTCCTGCACGCCTGCGGCACGTTGTCGCGCTGCCACTGGCTGGCGCCCTGGCGCACCACGTAGTCGACCACGAACATGGTGTGTTCGTAGCCGGTGTTCGAGTAGTCCATCAGACGGTAAGCGTAGGGCCGCGGCGTGTAGCGACAGGTCTGCACGAGGCCCGAGAACTCCGGCGCGAAACCACCAATGCTGCCGCCCATGTCCAGGCCGCTGCCCCAGTACTGCGTGGTCTGCACCTCCTCCGTCACTCCGAAGCTGTACTCGTACGCTGCACCGGCCTGGACATTGACGATGAACCCGGCCTCGATGTCGAACTCGGCGCCGACTCGATTGGAGCTTTCGAAGCCCTTGAAGTCGCCGCTGAAGACGCCGCCTTCCTGACTCAGATTCCAGGTCACACTGCCCGGGCTGCCGACGAACACGCTGTCCCAGATGCTGAAGCGCTGCATGTCGGAATAGTTGGTGCAGTCCTGCATGTCACCGCTTCCGTTCCACAGGATTTCACCGCGCGACTCGATGTTGGCCCAGCCGGAGGTGCGTGGGTTCCACATCCGCACCAGGAACGTGTTGTCGCTGCGATCGGGATCGCAGACATCCTGCGGGTAGCGATAGGGCTCGACATGCACGTCGCCGAAGACCTGGATCTGCGCGACGTTGAGGGTCGCCGTGCCCGGGTGCTGCAGCCGGACATAGCGGGCGCGCAGCATCTGGGAAGGTGATGCCGGATCGCGCGTCCAGACACTCCAGCGGTCGAAGGCCATGTCATCGTCCGTTTCCGGGGCAAAGCTGCGGACTCCACTGCCAGTCGGAACGCCATCACCGGTCATCGGGCTTTCAGAGACATAGAGCCGGAAACCCTTCAGATCGATCGCGCGCCCCGCCCGCGGAAACACCCGGATGTTCGAGATGTCGCGAATCTCTCCGAGATCGATCTGCACATAGGGCCGCGTCACGTTGCCGTTGCTGGCCAGCCATGTGCTGAAGCGGCCATCGGTCACGTTGCTCGCCGAGGTGCCACTCGCGGCCACCACGTTGGTCGTCGCGGTCTGGAAGAGGCTGAGGCTGGCCCAGTCACGGTGCAGCGGGGCCCATTGCGCGGGAGGCAGTCCACCGCCCGACGCCGCGACCGTGGTATCCCAGAACTCGGCGGTAGTCGCGGAAACGCCACGGGTGTCTTCCACCACTTCGCACATCCGCAGACCGCTGTTCGGCACGACGCCGCCCGCTTCACTGCGCACGTTATAGCTGTAGCAGCGGAAACTGTTCTCTTCGACCACCATCAGCGCTTCGCCCAGCGAAGAAGAGAACCCCTGATTGAGAGCGAAGCCGTTCTCGCTGCCGTGGATCGCGCCCGTATTGGCCTGGTAGTTGTAGCCGGCTGTGACCTTGACGGAGGTCTCCACGCCGACACCGGCGATGTCGAAGCCCGCCGACGCACCCACATACGCCGAGACGTCGTGCGAGGTAAAGCTGCCTGCTCGCTTTTCGACACTGGTCTGGCCGGAAGTGGTCTGTCCGAAGGCCGCTGACTTCTCCGCATTCAGCTGCAGGCGCTCGAAGTACGGGGGATGCCAGACCACCTGCCGCACCTGCGGCTCTTCGACCTGCCGGCAGTCGGCGCCGAGGCTGGCGCGCACCGAATCGCCATCGGTGTCGGCCGCCAGCAGGGCAAGCCGCGTCGTGCTGTCGAGGCCCGCCGTCGGGGTCATCAGATGGCGGCCGCTGAAGCTCGCCGGGTTGGCGGTGTCCTGCAGACGCCAGATCGAGCGGATCAGCTGCTGGCTGCGATCGTTCACAATCGTCATGACCTCGGCGATGCCCAGCTTGTCCATATCGCCCACCGCGAGGCGAAGCTCGTCCAGCGACTGTGCCGAATCAACAACCAGCGAAGCCGAATAGGCCGGGGTGGTGTTCATGGCATAGCGGGTCTCCGGACCGGCGCCACCGGCGGCCGTTCCCGAGTTGGTGATCGTAACCGGATAGGTGCGCATCGCGGTCTGTCCGTTGAAGCCGGTGACGGTCAGACGCACGTTGTAGGTCGCGGACGCGCCGGACGGGGCGGGAAAGGTGTACGTGGGGTTGAGATCTGTCAGCGGCCCGCTGCCGTCGCCGAGATCCCAGCGCCGCGAGGAGACCCGCCCGGTCGAGCGATCGGTGAAGCTGACCGTGCGGCCATTGCGCTGCCACTGGAAGCCGGCAGTGAGCTCGACGTTGGCCTTGTGCGCCTGCACGCGCAGGCGGTCGTCCTGACCCTCGGCATACGCCATTACGAATTCGTTGGGCGAGATCAGATCCACGTTGGCGAACGCAGCATCGAACTTGATCAAGGCGCCCTGGTTCTGGCCTGACACCGCGAAGCTGGAATCCCATGGGCGCTGCGCGTCGCGGCGGAAAAAGTCGATGGCGGTGATGTTGTTCTCGAGGTCCCGCACCGTGGTGAAGTGGTGCATTCGCGCGAACAGCTGATTGAAATTGCTGGACCCCTCCACCAGCACAAGCACCATCAACTCGGCGGCCGCGCTGTCGGTGATATCGCCGGCCAGCGCCTTGACGCTGCGCAGCTGGTTGATGGAAACGCCAGAGACACCGCTGCCATCGTCAACGTCGAAACTGGTGCCCATCGAAGTGACGAAACTGCGGCTGCCGATTGCCGTATTGCCCGAGCCCACAGGCAGAGCGGTGGTGGTCGGCTGGTACTCCAACAGGTGGTAGTTCAGTGCGCGCGTACCGCCGCCGCCGGACTCGTTGACCACGACCATCTGCTCGCGACCCGACAGGATCAGGTCACCCACCGCCAGCGAGCTCAAACCGAACGATCCCGAGAGCACCCAACGTCCCGCCGAGGCACCGTTGCTCTGAGCGATCAGGCCCTGCTCGTTGCCTGTCAGCACGTAGGTTTCGAGCGCGGCCGGGCTGGTGCCCTGAATCAGGATCGCCAGCTCCTGCTTGCCCTCCGTAGAGCCGTCGAGATCGCCCGCCTTCAGCTCCACATGGCTGAAGGTGCGCGCGAGATTCCAGGTCTGCAGCAAGGTCACGCTGCCGTTGCTGCCCCGCCGGAAGACGCCCAGCCGCAGTCCGCCGCCAGTAGTAACCCGATGCGCGGTGATCAGTTCATCGCGACCGTCGCCGTTGAGATCGATGTCCACGGCACCAAGAAAACTCGAACCCGCGAGACCGCCGCTCCGAAGCAGGTCGGCGCCAAACTGGTTCACCAGCACCGCACCATTTTCCGGCCCGGGTTCGTAGACGTCGATTCTGCCGAGCGTACTGGCGTTGGCTACGAAGCTGACGTATTCGGCATCCTCGCCCATCGTCGCGTAGCGCCCGAACGGCGACGTCATGCAGGCGATCGGTTCGCTGCCTTGGGTCACGAAACGCGGCAGCCCCTCGGGCTGTAGCGGTGGGCGCCACGGGGTTCCGGCAGCGGTCGCGGACGGGGCCGCGACAGTGCCGGCGATTGAGGTAAGCAGCAGGGTCAACAGGAACGTTTTCATGGCGCGCCCCGTCCTTCGAGGCTGGTCTCACCCGGGACATCCGGGTCTCCAGCCCCTAAAGCGGCAAAAACGCGCACCGATCATCATCGGCTCCGCGGTACCGGCCCAAAGCTCCGCGCGTATCGCGCGACCCGGCTACCCCGCTCGCGGCGGAAGGCTCAGTCCGGCGGCGCGCATGCGTTGGGCGAAGTCCTCGCCGCTCAGGCTTCGCTGCAGCCAAGGCGCGTGAATCTCCTGCGCGGAGGCCAGCCGATCCAGACGCGGCACGTGCGGGCCACGAAGATCGCGGTAGCGCAGTTCGACAGCGCTAGCCGGCGGCAGCCGCCGGTACAGGGTCTTGAGCGTGCGCAGGGCCATCAGCAGGGACAGGTCGAGGCCGGGGTGCTGTCCATCCTCCGGATCCAGCCACGGCCAGTCCGGATGGGCCTCGATGAGCTGAGGAAAGTCCCCGAGGGCCGCATGCAGGGCGCCGATGCGAGCGGCCAGCTCGGCCTCCTTCAGACTGAGATTCACAGCACTGCCGCGCTGCATGCGATGGGCACCCAGCAGCACCGGCACAGCGCCCTGCTGCTGCGCCGACGACGCAAGATCGGCATGCGCGGCGTGAGACGCCTCGCAGCTGAACCCGAATTCTTCGAGTCCGGCATGACAGCTCAAGCCGCCACCGAATTCCTGTAGAACCAGAGCCGTGTAGCGGCCCGTCGCAAGCTCGCGCTGCACCACGCCAGCCGCCGCGTGCTGGCTGATGTGAGCGCCGCCGCGCGCGAGCATCTCGGCCTCAACCGGGCGCCCGAGTGCGGCACTCGCCAGCTGCGCGAACTGGCTCGGCATATCGTTGAAGTAGATCAGGCTGTTGCCCACGAACAGCACGCGCTCAGGCCGCTCGCGCGTTGGCAGACCACAGGCGGAAAGCGTCATGGCGGAGACCGCCGCGCCCAGAAAGCTGCGCCGGGTCAGGCCCGGCGCAGTCGGCATCCCAGCGCTCGTGTCAGACACGCTCGAACACCAGCTCGCTGCCCTTGGCCTCGACCCGAATCTGCTCGCCCGGCGCGAATTCGCCGCGCAGGATGCGTGTGGCCAGCGGATTCTCCAGCTGCTGTTGGATCGCGCGCTTCAGCGGCCGCGCGCCGTAGACCGGGTCGAAGCCCACGCTGCCCAGCAGGTCCAGAGCGGCGTCGCTGATCTCGATCTTGAGCTGGCGATCGGCCAGGCGCTTGGCGAGATACGAGGTCTGGATGCGGGCGATCTCGCGGATCTGCGCGCGGCCCAGCGGATGGAACACC
The DNA here is from genome assembly GCA_014946745.1 of Lysobacterales bacterium. Lineage (NCBI taxonomy): Bacteria > Pseudomonadati > Pseudomonadota > Gammaproteobacteria > Lysobacterales > Lysobacterales bacterium. The sequence goes on from JADCRD010000001.1 coordinate 2,103,415, forward strand.
ACCAGCTCGTCGAGCCGGTTGATGAACTCCGGGCGGAAGTGCGCCTGCACCACGCCCATCACCGCCGCCTTCATCTTCATGTAGTCTTCTTCCGTGTCGCCTGCCAGCTCCTGGATCATTTGCGAGCCGAGGTTCGAGGTCATCACGATGACCGTGTTGCGGAAGTCGACCGTGCGGCCCTGGCCATCGGTCAGGCGGCCGTCGTCCAGCACCTGCAGCAGCACGTTGAACACGTCCGGGTGGGCCTTCTCGACCTCGTCCAGCAGGATCACGCTGTAGGGACGCCGGCGCACGGCCTCGGTGAGGTAGCCGCCCTCTTCGTAGCCGACATAGCCCGGAGGCGCACCGATCAGGCGCGCGACCGAATGCTTCTCCATGAACTCGCTCATGTCGATGCGCACCATGGCGTCGGTGGAGTCGAACAGGAACTCGGCCAGCGCCTTGCACAGCTCGGTCTTGCCCACGCCGGTGGGGCCGAGGAAAAGGAAGCTGCCGTTCGGGCGGTTCGGGTCGGACAGGCCCGCGCGCGAGCGGCGGATGGCGTCCGACACCGCGCGCACGGCCTCGCCCTGCCCCACCACTTTCTGCTGCAGCACGTCCTCCATGCGCAGCAGCTTCTCGCGCTCGCCTTCGAGCATCTTGGACACGGGAATGCCGGTCCAGCGGCTGACGACCTGGGCGATTTCTTCCGCGGTCACCTTCTGCTGCAGCAGCTGGAAGCCTTTTTGCTCGGTTTCGGCCGCCGCCTGCAGCTGGCGCTCCAGCTCGGGGATGCGGCCATACTGGATTTCGGAGGCACGCGCCAGGTCCTGGCGACGATGCGCCGTTTCGAGCTCGGATTTCGCCTGTTCGATCTGCTCCATGATCTTGGCGGTGCCGGCGACTGCGGCCTTCTCGGCGCGCCAGATTTCCTCGAGATCGGAGAACTCGCGCTCGAGCTTGGCGATCTCGGTTTCGAGATCGGCCAGGCGCTGCTTGGACTCGTCATCCTTCTCCTTCTTCAGCGCCTCGCGCTGGATCTTGAGCTGGATCAGGCGGCGCTCCTTGCGGTCCATCTCTTCAGGTTTCGAGTCAATCTCCATGCGGATGCGCGAGGCGGCCTCGTCCATCAGGTCGATGGCCTTGTCGGGCAGCTGGCGGTCGGCGATGTAGCGGTTCGACAGCGTGGCCGCGGCGACGATGGCGGGGTCGGTGATCTCAACGCCGTGGTGCACGGCGTAGCGCTCCTTCAGGCCGCGCAGGATGGCGATCGTGTCCTCGACGCTAGGCTCGCCGACGAAGACTTTCTGGAAGCGGCGCTCAAGCGCGGCATCCTTCTCGACGTACTTGCGGTACTCATCCAGCGTGGTCGCGCCGATGCAGTGCAGCTCGCCTCTCGCCAGCGCGGGCTTCAGCATGTTGCCGGCGTCCATGGAACCTTCGGCCTTGCCTGCGCCGACCATGGTGTGCAGCTCGTCGATGAACAGGATGACCTGGCCTTCGTTCTTCGACAGGTCGTTCAACACGGCCTTCAGTCGCTCCTCGAACTCGCCGCGGAACTTCGCGCCTGCAATCAAGGCGCCCATATCCAGCGACAGCACACGCTTGCCGCGCAGGCCCTCGGGCACTTCGCCGTTGATGATGCGCTGGGCCAGACCTTCAACGATAGCGGTCTTGCCGACGCCGGGCTCGCCGATCAGCACGGGGTTGTTCTTGGTGCGCCGCTGCAGCACCTGGATGGTGCGGCGGATCTCCTCATCGCGGCCGATCACGGGGTCAAGCTTGGAATTCTCCGCGCGCGCGGTGAGGTCGATGCAGTATTTCTCCAGCGCCTGGCGCTGCTCTTCCGCGTTCTCGCTCTGCACCTTCTCGCCTCCGCGTAGCTTGTCGATGGCCGACTCGATACGGGCGCGATCGGCGCCCACGGACTTCAGGATCTGCCCGATGTCGCCACGGTCCTCGACGCAGGCGAGCACGAACAGCTCACTGGCGATGAAAGCATCGCCGCGCTGCTGGGCCAGCTTGTCGGTAAGGTTCAACAGCCTCGAGAGGTCGTTGCCGATGGCGAGGTTGCCCTCCTGGCCCTTGACCTTGGGCAGGCGGTCGAGCACCTCGCCGAGACGCGTGCGAAGCGCCGCAGCGTTCACGCCGGCCTGCTGCAGCAGCGGTCGCGTGCTGCCGCCCTGCTGGTCGATCAGGGCCGCCAGCACGTGGGCCGGCTCCATCATGTTGTGGTCGCGCCCCACCGCCAGCGACTGGGCGTCGGCCAGGGCCTGCTGGAAGCGCGAGGTCAGTTTGTCCATGCGCATGGAGAATCTCCGGAGGAAGCGGAGCCGGCGAGCGGCGATGTGCCCTTAATGAGGCTGTGAAGCGGATGTTCAAGAGCACGTGCCCTCCTGACATTCCGCTGTCAGCAGGCAGACTGCAGTCTGACCTCTCCACCACGGCCGGAGAGACCGCATGCAAAGCGATGTGATTGAACAGGTGAGTTTCCGCGCTCGCAGCCCCGAGGCCGATCGGCGCATGGCCGAGGCCGCGTGGGCGGCGCACGCGGCGATCGAACGTCTGCCGGGATTCCTCAGCCGGCAGTTCGGTCGCGGCGAGGACGGCGAATGGCTCGACATCATCCGCTGGCGTTCGATGGAGGATGCCCTGCACGCCGCCCAGCACGCAGGCCAGCAGCCCGCGATCGCCGCCTTCTTCGGAATGATCGACATGCAGTCGACGCAGCTCCGCCGCTACCGGGCTCCGGCGCCGGCCGCGCTGTGGACCCGGCTGCCGCCGCCGCGGCATGCCTTGATGACTGTGGTGCTGGAAGACTTCGCGCCGACGCGATTGTTCTACGAGCAGCACTTCAACGCGCGCGCGCTGTTCGATGCACCCGACTACTTGCTGCTGCAGCTGGGCGGCCCCTACGCTCCGCAACTTGCCCTGATGCATCCGACGCCTGAGGACACGATGCCCTGCTTCGCGGGTGGCGCCGTGCTCAACTTGCAGGTCGATGATGTCGAGGCCCTGCACGCGCGCCTGATGGTCGCCGGCGTGCCGAGCTGGATGCCGCTGGAGGACCACGCGTGGGGGGATCGCGGCTTCGCGGTGCGCGATCCCGCTGGCCTCAAGCTCTACTGCTACCGTCCGCAGGCCCCCTTCGGCGAGTATGCGCGCAGCTTCCGCGAGCCCTGGCGACTTGAAGCGCCTACGGACTGCCCAGTAGAGGAACTGCAACCCGCATGAGCCGCCGCGCCGACCGCCTGTTCCGACTGGTTCGTCAGCTGCAGATCCACGGCCGCCGCACCGCCGCCGAACTGGCGGTGACGGAGGAGGTTTCGGTGCGTACGGTCTATCGCGACCTTGATGACCTCTCAGCCTCGGGCGTGCCCATCGTCGGCACGCCCGGCGAAGGCTATCGACTGAGTCCGGGGTGGAAGATGCCAGCCCTACGTTTCGATATCGAGGAGATCGAAGCCCTGATGCTGGGGCTCTCGATCTCCGCTGCCTGGGGCGACAGCGATCTGGCGCGCGCAGCCCGCTCGGCACGGGATCGCATCCTTGATGCATTGCCTCCACCGCTCGCCGCGGGAGCGCAAGCCTTGGCGCTGCATGTGCCGGACTTCCACATCGAGCCAGCGACGCGACGCTGGCTTGGGCCGCTCCGGCAAGCGCTGCGCGAGCGTCGCGGTCTGGCCTTCGACTACTGTGATGCGGAAGCCAGGCCGAGCTCCAGACGGGTGGACCCGCTGGGCCTGTTCTTCTGGGGTGATCGCTGGACCCTGGTCGGCTGGTGCCATCTGCGCGGCAACTTCAGACACTTCCGCGTCGATCGAATCCAGCGTCTGGACACAGGCGAAGCGCAGCCCGCGTGGCCGGTGGGCCGTCGCCTGGAGGACTATCTGGAGCGCGTGCGAAGCTGCGAATGAACGCAGACTCGCAGCAGACGCTCAGGACTCGGTGGGTTGCGCCGGTTGACGCGCCAGCAGCATCCGCGTCGCGATGATGCCGATCTCGTACAGCAGCGCCATCGGGATCGCCAGCATCAGCTGCGAGATCACATCCGGTGGCGTGATGATCGCGGCCACGACGAAGGCGCCGACAATGACGTAGGGCCGCGCTTCGCGAAGCTGTTCCACCGTAACCCAGCGCAGCAGCCCGAGGATGACCACGGCCACCGGCACTTCGAAACTGAAGCCGAAAGCCAGGAACACCACCAGCACGAAATCGAGGTAGGCGCTTATGTCCGGCGCGACTTGCACCCCCTCCGGCGATACCGCGGTCAAAAAGGTGAACACCGCCGGCAGCACGAGGAAATAGGCGAAGGCCGCGCCGATGTAGAACAGCGAGGTGGCCGCCACCAGGATCGGCAGCGCAAGTCGACGCTCGTGCTGATACAGACCGGGAGCGACGAAGGCCCATGCCTGGTAGAGAATCGCCGGCATGGCGATGGTCACAGCCGCAACGAAGGCCAGCTTGATCGGCGCAAAGAACGGACTGGCGACATCGACCGCGATCATGCTGGCGCCGGCAGGCAACTTGGCGATCATCGGCTCGGCGATCGCGGCATACAGGCGATTCGCAAACGGCATCATCGCGAGGAAGACCGCGAGCACCGCCAGCACCGCGCGCAGAAGACGCGAGCGCAGCTCGATGAGATGCGAGAGCAGGGTCTGTTCGCCTTCGCCCTCGGAAGGCCCAGGGAGCTGCTTCATTCGCGAGAGACACTCTGGTGCGTTGCGTCCGGGTGCTCGGAGCGGATGGGCGGCACAGCTGCCGCGCATGCGGGTGAATCGCTCAGCACAGCGGGCTGCGGCCCGTCATCCTGCCGGATCAGCGGCTGAGCGGGCTCGGGCGCTTGCCGCTCCCCTTGCCGCGCAATCTCTTCCGCCGACAGTCCCTCGGGCTCGAACATTGCCGAGGCCGGTTGGGAATCCGCCATCAGCGGGGCTGGCAAGGGATCCGGGCCGGTGCCGGCCTGCACGGACGCCCGCGCCTCTGCAGCAGCCGCGCCAAGCGCCAGCCCCGTTGCAGCGACGTCGGCGCGCAGCTCATGCGCGGTGTCCTGAAGCGTGGCGTGAACCTCATCCAGCTTGAGGCTGCGCTTCAGCTCCTCAGTGGCGAGCTCGCGCTCGAATTCGGAGCGCACCGCGAACCAGCTCTGGCGGGCCTTCTTGACGTAGAACCCCAAGGTGCGGGCCGCCTTGGGCAGGCGCTCCGGCCCCAGCACCAACAGCGCAACCACGCCGATGACGCCGATCTCGGCGATGCTGAGGTCGAACATGCGCGCGATTCCGCCGTCAGTCGCGGCGATCGCCGGCCTTGTTGGCCGCATCGCTGCTGACGTTCTCGCCCTCGCGGGATTGGTCGGCCAGGCGTTGGTCGGGCGCCGCCTCGTCGTGCATGCCCTTGCGGAAGTTCTTGATTGCCGCGCCCAAGTCACCGCCGACGTTGCGGAGCTTCTTGGTGCCAAACACCAAGACCACCACGACCAGCACAACGACCCAGTGCCAGATGCTGAAACCACCCATGGACCTTCTCCATCAGACAGACCGCGGAGGATAGCGCAGCGCAAGCGTCAACAGGATGACGCAGGCCACCAAGCCCACATCCAAGTGGAGTCAACGGTTGGTGTACTCCTCCAGACGGTCACGGAAGTCGACCGCCTGATCCGGGCTCACGTTCACGCGCCCTTCGAAAATCGCGCGCGGAGTCACGTTACGACCGTAGCTGCTCTGGTTTGCGCGGTGATCGATGGACAGCACCGCACCGTCGAGCGCTACGCCGGCAAACAGGCCGCGCGAGCGCGAGTAGGAATAGATCTCGGCGCGCAGATCGGCGTCAGTGGAGGCTTGGGCATTGCGACCGACCGGACCGGCCGCCACTGCGGCGTCCGCGCCCAGCGTGAACTTGCCATTGACGATCGAGTCCACGCCACGCGAGGTGCGGAACACGAGGATCACGTCGGTGGACTGCACGCCGGCCTGAAAGCCGATGCTGCCCCCCGTCAAGGTGAGAAAGGACGGATGGCTCCAGGTGCCATCGGGGGTGCGAACGCTGACGACACCGCGCCCGCGGCGACCGCCGATCAACAGCCCTGCCTTGACCACATCGGGAATCACCGCGATCGCGTAGGCGTCCTCCAGCAGGCGACTCGGCACCGCGCGGTCAGGGCTCCGCATGGTCTCGTCGAGTACGCGCGCCGCGTTCTCGAGGCGTTCCTCCGGCGGAGGGGCCGCCTGTGCCGCCGAGACAGCCAGGAAAGCCACGCCCAAAACGCTGGCGAGAAGGATGCGAGCGAACGTACGCATGAAAGCTCCGATCGAATGGGGAAGTTCGCGGGAAATCCGAACGCCGGTCCGGACGCGCGAGGTCAGCGACTATAGGCCGGCAGCGGATGAATCTGGGCTTATCGACCGTGGCAGCCGGGACGGTTCAGCCACGCCGAGCACCGGGAATCACCCGTCAACTTGCCTCGCCCATGGGCGAGGCGTCTAAACGCGCCGACGCAGGATCAGCATGGCGCCAAGCGCGAGCGAGAGAATCAGCAGTGATTTGCCGCTATCGCTCAAGGTGGACACGGCAACCGGAGGCAGCGCGGGCGGCACACCGCCAGAAGCGCAAGCGGGCGCAACCACCGCAAGACCTTCGAGCTGCACGCGGTTGAGGCCACTGCCAGCACCGGTGATGGGCTTGGTGCTGAGCAACGCTCCGGTGTCGGGATGAATCTCGACGAGATCGTTCTGCGCCAATCTCGGCAGACCGTCGGGAGGAACCAGATAGTCGAGCAAGGCCCAAAGACGCCCATCGGCATCGAAGTCGAGCCCAACATCAAACACGCGATCGATGACCGAGATCGAGCCGACTCGCACCAGCTGCTTGGTCCCCGTGTCATAGCGGTAGAGGGCAGGATCGGGATCCACCGACACCCCGAACACCTGCGTGCCGCGCGCCGCCAGCCCTGAGAGCGACGGGCCGCCCGAAACGACTCGTTCGACCGTGCCGTTGGCGGGATCCACTCGCCACAAGTGCCCGAGCGTGTCAGAGGAGAGCCACACCGTTCCATCGCAGGAAACGGCGAGGCCGTAATCCAGCTGCCCGCCCTGACCCGGCCCTTGGCCAGCCAGACCCGCCAAGTGCGTGACTAGGCTGCCCGCACCGGTTCCAGTATTGATGCGCAACAGAAGGTCGCTGGTGCCGCCGCTCTCGGCGGTGCCATCGGCGGCGCCGTAAAAGGTACCGTCAGGATGCAGGGCCAGACCATCGACATCCCGAAAGCCGACGTACCCGACGCGAACGGTGGCGCCGGTCGCAAGATCGACGCGATACAGCGCATCACGCAGCCCGGGGGTGTCCGGGTCCGTGCCCGTGGCGTAGCCATACGGCTGCGCGCTTGCCGCTGCACTGAGCAGCAGTCCGAAGGCGAGGGTCAGCCTGCGGGCGATCGGGCGCATAAGGCCACGTCCTTTGCGGTCGTCATGTAATCGTCACGGCACTCTGGCGGCGCCTCGGGCGAGAATAGCAGGGCCCTGCGCGCCTGAACAGCTGGCATGACGCCGCATAAGCGATTGATTTCGAGCGCCATATCGGCCGGCGAAACCTCCGGCTGCCTTTCGACCTTCCTGCCGTGGAGCATGCATGACCTACCTTGGCCAACCCGACTACCGCCATGGCAGCCGGGAAACCACCGCCGTCCTCTTGGTCAATCTGGGTACGCCCGACGCCCCGACCCCCGCGGCGGTACGTCGTTATCTTGCAGAGTTCCTCGCCGATCCGAGAGTGATCGAGCTGCCAAGACTGCTTTGGATGCCTCTGCTGTACGGCGTGATTCTGCCCTTTCGCTCGCGGCGTTCGGCCAAAGCCTATCAGCAGGTGTGGACCGAGCAGGGCTCACCGCTGTTGACCTACACGCGGGGCCTCGCCGCGGGTTTGCACACGGCGCTTGCCGAAGACGGGCGACCGCTCGGCGTACATGCCGCAATGCGCTATGGCAACCCGTCGATTCGCTGCGTGCTGCGCGAACTGAAGGATCGCGGCCTGCGCCGTCTGCTCGTGTTGCCTTTGTACCCGCAGTTCTCTGCCACTACCACCGCCTCGGTGTTCGATGCCGTGGTGGATGAACTCAAGACCTGGCGCCTTCAGCCTGAACTGCGTTTCGTCACCGACTATCATCGCGAGCCGGCTTGGCTCGACGCGGTCGCCGAAAGCGTCCGCCAGCATTGGCAGGCTCACGGCCGCGGCGATCGCCTGTTGTTCTCTTTCCACGGCATTCCCAAGCGCTACTTCACGGCGGGCGATCCCTACCACTGCCTTTGCCAGTTCACGGCTCGCGAAGTCGCTGAGCGCCTGCAGATCCCGCGTGACGCCTGGCAGCTCAGCTTCCAGTCGAGGGTGGGCAAGGAAGAATGGCTGCGTCCGTATACCGATGAGACTGTCGCCGGCTTGCCCAGCCAAGGCGTTCGGACTTTGGACGTGGTCTGCCCGGGCTTCGCCGTGGACTGCCTCGAAACCATCGAGGAAATCGCCGGCGAAAACGCCGAAATCTTCCAGCACGCGGGCGGAGAAGCGCTGCGCTACGTTCCCGCGCTGAACGACAGCGCCGCACACGTCAATGCCCTGCTGCCCTTGCTGCGCCGCCAGGGCGCAGGCTGGCCGGAGTTCGAGGCCGGCGCCTGGAATACCGAGACCGAAAGCGGCGCGGCCGCGCTTCGGGCCCAGCGTTTCGAGCAGTTCCAGCGTGGCTGAGGGCGAACACCGGTACGCGCATGCAGCAGCGATGGCGGCGCCCTTGCGCCGGTGCGAGGAGCGCACGTTCCTGCTGGATACCGGCACGCTGGCGGCTCTCCACTTCCCAACCTCGGTCGAGGGGGCGCCGCGCGTTCTGGCCCTGCACGGATGGCTGGACAACGCCGCCAGCTTTGCCGCGCTGGCCACGGCCCTGCCCGAGCTTGAATTGCTGGCGCTCGATTTCGCCGGACACGGCCGCTCCGAGTGGCGACCGGCGTCGGGCAGCTATGCCTTGGTCGACCATCTGCCTGAGCTGCAGGAGGTCCTGAACCAGCTGGGCTGGTCACACTGCATTCTGCTCGGCCATTCCATGGGCGCCGCCATCGCTTGCCTGTTCGCGGTCGCCGCCCCCACTCGGGTTGAGCGCCTCATCTGTGTCGATGCGTTGGGCCCGCTCAGCCTGACCGAGGCCGAAGTCGCAAGCCGGCTGCGTCGTGCGCTGGCCGCACGCGGCGAACCGCGTCCGCGACGGCGTCTGTTTGTCAGTATCGAGGACGCGTGCCGGCAGCGCGCCGAGCTCAATGGCCTCAGCGCCGCGGCGATCGCGCCGCTGGTTGAACGCGGGCTCAAGGCGGTCGAGGATGGCTGGATGTGGTCCGCCGATCCGCGCCTGCAGCTGCCCTCGGCCATGCCCATGAGCGAAACGCAAGTGCAGCATCTTCTGCGAGCTCTTTCGATGCCGGTGCTGGTGCTTGCGGCGGAACAGCCCGACCCGCGTCTACCCAAACTGCATGTGCAGGCCAGACTCGATTGCGTGCCGCAGGCGCGGGTTGAGCGTTTGCCCGGCGGCCATCACCTGCACATCGCTCAGCCCGCGCGGGCGGCCGACGAGATCAGACGCTTTCTTGCACCGGACGGCTCCGCCGACGGATAGTCCCACAGCCAGAAGGCAAGCCTGAACCCAATGTTTCCGCGCAGCAGGGAGGGAGCGCTTGCGAATCGGGCACGCGATGCTTGCTCCCACGCAAGCGACTCTGGACATGCGCCCGACTCGCGACGACGGATGACGTTCTGGATGGGCATGATCCGTGTCGCCAGAAGCCCCAAGGCATGGAAACTGCACGGCGACAGCGCGCGCCATCGCACGCTCCCGCATGCGCCACGTCCTGACGCCTCTCCGCCGAGATCCCAGTTGAACGCACCGCCCCGCCCCCCCCACCTCGCGCCGCTGCTGCAGCAACTTAAGCAGACCGCCCTGCCGCGGGTTGCCGCGGACGCGGATCACCGGCTTGCTCTGGGCGACGCCATAGACCTGAAGCAACTGCACTCGCTGGCGGAGCGCGAACCCGCTCTTGCGCTCGCGATCCTGCAGTCCGTCAACAGCAAGAACTCCGCTGACGATGAGCTGCGCGGACTGCAGCAAGGCATTCACCGGCTCGGCAGCGGCGGCGTTCAACGCCTGCTGCGCGGCCTGCCCGTGCTGCGCTACCAACGCGATCAGCCTGGCCATCTGCTCAGCCTGCAGGCCATGGCGACCAGTCGGCTGGCTTGGCTGTTTCTTGCTCAGTGGCTGCGCAGCGCGCTGGCCTCCGACGAAGACGCGCGCCTGTCGACGCTCACTCTTCTCGGCGTGGCCCGATGGAAGCTTCCGCTGGCGGCGCCCGCGCTGGCGGCCCAGATCGAAAGCCGCGTGCAGGCAGGCGAACGCCGCGCCCGCGTCGAGCGCGAACTGCTTGGCGCGGACCTGGACACACTCAATGCCTGGCATCTGCAGGATCTCGGATTGCGTCAGGCCGATGTTCTGCTGAACGCATGCCGCTGGCCACCCAAGCTGCTCGCGAACGCGGCCCATCAAGTTCGTAGCGAAGCGCAAGCACCCGACCTATCAACCGCGCTGAAGGCTGCGCTACGCGAACGCGGGCTGCTGTGCGGCCTCGCACAGACACTGGCTCTCGAAACACAGGTCGACTGGCACAGCCTTCGAACGCGCCGTCTGCTGCAGACGCTTGCGGCGGTGTCTGCGCGACCGGTGGAGGACGTTCAGCGCGGCGTGCATCGACAGGCTCTGTTCGCCAGCCACGAAGCGATGTTCGGCAGTGATGTGGCTGCACCGGCGGCTGGGCTGCTGCGGCCGCCGCGCTCGCCCCGCGCGCTGCGACGCCAGGCTGGGGTGCGCCTCGCAGGCGCGCCTGCGACGGCTGTGAGTGCAGCGACATCCCAAGCCGCCCATCCGCCAACCACGGAGGACCCAGCCCAGGGCTTCGCCGAGCGTTGCCACGCCGGGCATCCGGATCTGCGCAGTCTTCTGGGCGACAGCGTGCGGCTGTTCGCGGCGCTCGGCCTCAAGCGCTGCGCGCTGTTCCTGCGCGACACTGACCCGGCAATGCTCGGTTGCCACTTCAGCGTCGGTTTCGCGCCGGGCGAAGCGGACCGCGGCTTGCGCCTTCCCTCCCAGTCGCCCGGTCTGGTCAAGCTGCTGCTGGCACAGCCCGGCGTGGCCTTTCGCGTCTCGCAATCGCAGCGCCCGAGTATCGGCAGCAAGCTCCCCGCCGCCCTGGCCGAGTGGCCGCCAGAAAGCGGCATGCTGCTGGCCACGGTGGCGGTGCAAGGTCGCGCGGTCGGCTTCTGGTGGGCGGACGCCGGCCAGGGAGGCGCCGAGGCCAGCCTGGAGACGTTTGCGCGTTTCCGACGCTCGGTGGAGAGCTTCGGGCCCGCCTTCACACGTCAGCTGGCGAGGCGTAACGAAGGCGCATCGCGCCAATAGTCCGGATCACTGTGCCGCTCCTCGCAGGTAAGTTCGACGGGTGAAGTCCGAAGCGTCGTGAGGCCTGCGGTGCGGCGACCCCCCCGTGAGTCGCTGGCATAGAATCGGCCTTCACTCCTCGCTGACGGCGGCCTGCAGTCCATGTGTTCGATTCTCGGCATCCTTGATCTCCGCTCCGATCCGGCCGCGCTGCGCACGCAGGCGCTGGACCTGTCGCGCCGCATGCGCCATCGCGGCCCGGACTGGTCGGGCGTGTATGCCAATGAGAGGGCGATCCTGGTGCACGAGCGTCTCGCCATCGTCGGCGTCGACTCCGGCGCGCAGCCGCTGCTGTCGCCCGAGGGCACGCAGGCGCTGGCCGTCAACGGCGAGATCTACAACCACCGCCAGCTGCGCTCGGCACTGGAGTCGGACTACGCCTTCCAGACCCACTCCGACTGCGAGGTGATCCTGCCCCTGTATCGCAAGTTCGGCCACGACTTCCTGAATCAGCTGGAGGGCATGTTCGCCTTCGTGCTGTGGGACGACGCGAAGAACCACTGGCTGGTGGCGCGCGATCCGATCGGCATCATTCCGCTGTACTACGGCCACGACGCTCACGGCAATCTGTACTTCGCCTCCGAGCTCAAGGCACTCGCTCCGGTCTGCAAGGACGCCCGCGAGTTCCCGCCCGGCCACTACTGGGCGAAGGGTGATGCCGAGCCGACCCGGTACTACCACCCGGGCTGGCGCGAGTACGACGCGGTGAAGGACGGCCCCACCGATCGCGCCGCCCTGCGCGCGTCGTTTGAGGCCGCGGTGAAGTCACACATGATGAGCGATGTGCCCTATGGCGTGCTGCTCTCGGGTGGGCTGGATTCCTCGCTGGTCGCGGCAATCGCCAAGAAGTACGCCGCCCGCCGCGTCGAAGAGGACGAGAAGACCGAGGCCTGGTGGCCGCAGCTGCACAGCTTCGCCGTGGGTCTCAAGGAATCGCCCGACCTCAAGGCGGCACGCGAAGTGGCGGCGCACATCGGCACGGTGCACCACGAGTTCCACTTCACCGTGCAGGAGGGCATCGACGCGCTGTCAGATGTCATCTACCACCTCGAAACCTACGACGTGACGACCATCCGCGCCTCGACGCCCATGTACTTGATGGCGCGACGCATCCGCGCGATGGGCATCAAGATGGTGCTTTCCGGTGAGGGTTCGGACGAGCTGTTCGGCGGCTACCTGTACTTCCACAAGGCCCCGGATGCGAAGTCCCTGCACGAGGAAACCGTGCGCAAGCTCGATGCCCTGCATCTGTTCGACTGCCTGCGCGCCAACAAGTCGATGTCGGCCTGGGGCGTGGAGGCACGCGTGCCGTTCCTCGATCGCGGCTTCATTGATGTGGCGATGTCGCTCAACCCGGAGGTCAAGCTCTCAGGCAAGCAGCGCGGCCGCATCGAGAAGCAGTTCTTGCGCGAAGCCTTCGCCGGCTATCTGCCCGACAAGATCCTGTGGCGGCAGAAGGAGCAGTTCTCCGACGGTGTGGGTTACAGCTGGATCGACTCGCTTAAGGCGCATGCCGCGGCCCTGATCAGCGACGCGCAGATGGAGAGCGCCAAGTTCCGCTTCCCTTACAACACGCCGGTCAGCAAGGAAGCCTACTTCTACCGCGAGATCTTCGAGCGCCACTACCCGCAGGCCTGGGCGGCAGAGTGCGTGCCCGGGGGGCCGTCGGTGGCCTGCTCCACGGCAGCGGCACTGGAGTGGGACGCCAGCCTGAAGAACATCGTCGACCCTTCGGGCCGCGCGGTGCAGGCCGTGCACGAAAGCGCCTACTGATCGCGGCGGGCCGGTTGCCCGAGCCCCCCGAAAACTAAGAAGGGCGCTCCTCGGAGCGCCCTTCTTAGTTTGTAGCGTTCCTCCGCGAATGCGCAGCGTCGACGCCCCTGAGGCTGCGCCGGCTGGCTACGCGGCCATCACGCGCCGGTGGCGCGCAGGCACCACTGCATGATGGGGCTCCAGAAGATCCCCAACACCAGCATCGCCAGGCCGTTCACTGCCAACAGCCAACGCAGCTGCGGGTCCGGGCTCAGCGCATGGTTGTTGCCGTCTTCCGGCGCGTCGAAGTACATGGTGCGGATGACGCGCAGGTAGTAGAAGGCGCCGATCACTGCGAACACCACCGCAACCAGGGCCAACCACAGCATGTCGGCGCCCACCGCCGCTTCAAGCACCGTCAACTTGGCCCAGAAACCGAACAGCGGCGGGAAGCCGGCCAGCGAGCCCATCAGCAGAAGGATCAGAAAGGCAAACCAAGGGTGGCGCTGGTTCAAGCCGCGGAAGTCGCTGATCTCTTCAGCCTCGAAGCCCTTGCGCGCCAGCAGCATGATCGCGGCGAAGGCGCCGACCGACATGATCGCGTAGCTGATGGCGTAGAACATCGCGGCTGCGTAGCCGTGGGCGGTGCCCGCCGCAAGGCCGAGGAACAGGAATCCGACGTGCGAGATGGTCGAGTAGGCCAGCATGCGCTTCAGGTTGGTTTGCGCGATCGCCACCACGTTGCCCACCGCAAGCGACAGCACCGCCAGCCAAGCCAGCATGTGGCGCCACTCGTTGACATCGCCCAAAGCACCTTCGAGCAGCCGGTAAGCCATGCCGAAGGCGGCAAGCTTGGGCGCCGAACCGATGAAAGCAGTGACCGCCGTCGGCGCGCCCTGGTACACATCGGGCAGCCACATGTGGAAGGGCGCTGCGCCGAACTTGAATGCGATGCCCACCACCAGGAAAACCACGCCCAGCAGCAGGATGCCGCGGTTGTCGCCAACGCCGCCCAGAGCCGCGTGGATCGTCGCGATGTCCAGGCTGCCGGTGGCGCCGTAGACCATCGACATGCCGTACAGCAGCATGCCGGAGGCCAGCGAGCCCAGCACGAAGTACTTCATCGCCGCTTCGGTCGCCAGCTTGTTGTCGCGATCGATGGCGACCAGCGCATAGGAAGACAGCGCCAGCAGTTCGAGCCCCATGTACAGGCTGAGCAAGTTGCCCGCCGAGACCAGCACCATCATGCCGAGCACGGCGAACAGGCAGAGCACGTAGAACTCGCCCTTGAACAAGCCGCGGTCCTGCAGATAGGGCTTGGCGTACACGAAGGCCGCGCCAGTAACGATCAGCACGAACACCTTCAGGACGTCGGCCACGCCGTCGCGGATGAACATGCCGCCGAACGCGGTAACCGCCTCGCCGGCGATGCCGTCGCGCAGCACCAGGGCGGCGGTGGCGAGCAGGGTCAGCAGACCCAGAAAGTGCGTCAGGCCGCGGCGCGCATCGCTGATGAACAAGTCGACCAGCAGCAGCACACAGGCAGCGCCGAGCAGGAACAGCTCGGGAGTGAGCGGGATGAAATCGGAGACAGTGATCATGGTCGTCGTCCTCGCTTACAGCTTGCTGGCGGCAAGCTGGGCCGCGAGTTGGGCGATGGAGGCGTCCATCAGGTCGGTCAGCGGCTTGGGATGGATACCGAAATAGAGAACCGCCGCGGCGAACAGGGCCAACACCAGGAATTCGTGGCCACGCAGGTCCTTGAGCGCGGCGACGTTGGCGTTCGCCACTTCGCCGTACAGCACGCGTTTGACCATCCACAGGGTGTAGGCGGCGCCGATGATCAGCGTGAGCGCGGCGATCGCGCCGATCCAGGGGCTCTGCTGGAAAGCCGCCAGGATCACCATGAACTCGCCGACGAAGCCGGAGGTGCCCGGCAGACCACTGTTGGCCATGGCGAACAACACAAAAAACGCAGCGAACATCGGCATGACGTTGGCGACACCGCCGTAGTCCTTGATCATGCGGGTGTGCATGCGGTCGTACACCACACCCACGCAGCTGAACATGGCGCCCGAGATGAAGCCATGGCTGATCATCTGCACCATCGCACCCTGCAGACCGAGCTCGGCGCCGTCAGTCCGCCCACCACGCACCAAGGCGAAGGCGATGAAGATGCCCAAAGTGACGAAGCCCATGTGGCTGATCGAGGAGTAGGCGATCAGCTTCTTCATGTCTTCCTGTACCAGGGCCACGAGGCCCACGTAGACCACCGCGATCAGGCTCAGGGTGATCATCAACCACGCGTACTCGTGGCCGGCATCCGGCACGATCGGCAGGGTGAAGCGCAGGAAGCCGTAGCCACCGATTTTCAGCATGATCGCAGCCAGCACCACCGAGCCCGCGGTCGGCGCCTCGACGTGGGCATCGGGCAACCAGGTGTGCACCGGGAACATCGGGATCTTCACCGCAAAGGCCGCGAAGAACGCGAAGAAGAGCCACATCTGCTCGGTGGCGGTCAGCGGCAGCGCGTACAGGTCGGCCAGCGCGAAGCTGCCGCCCTTCAGATACAGGTAGACCAGGCCGACCAGCATGAAGATCGAGCCCAGGAACGTGTAGAGGAAGAACTTCATCGAGGCGTAGATGCGGCGGTAGCCGCCCCAGACGCCAATGATGATGAACATCGGGATCAGCATGCCTTCGAAGAAGACGTAGAACAGCACAGCGTCCAGCGCGCAGAACACGCCGATCATCAGGCCTTCGAGGATCATGAAGGCGGCCATGTACTGGTGCACGCGCTCGTCCACCGAGCTCCAGGCGCCGATCAGCACCAGTACGCTCGTGAAGGTGGTGAGCAGAACCAGGGCCAGGGCGATGCCATCGACGCCCAGGTGATAGTGGATCTTGAAGGCCTCGATCCAGACGTGCTTCTCGACGAACTGCATGGCCGCCGAGCTGGCGTCAAAGCCGGTGTACAGCGGGATGCTGAGCACGAAGGTGGCGAGCGTCACCAGCAGGGCGAACCAGCGCACCTGGTTCGCGCGTTCAGAGCCAAAGGCAAGCGCTGCGAAGCCGCCCAGGATGGGCAACCAGATCAGCAGGCTGAGCAGGGGAAGGGTCGAGGGCATCGGCGTTTTTTCCTTGTAGTCCGTATGCCGCGCGTTACACGCGCAGTGACCAGATCAGCGCGCCGAGCAGCGCGATCAGGCCCAGAATCATGGCGAAGGCGTAGTGGTACATCAGGCCGGACTGGACGTTGCGCACCACCGCGGCAATGCGATCCACCAGCGCGGCCGAGCCATTGACCGCAATGCCGTCGATGACCGCGGTGTCGCCGGCTTTCCAGAACAGGCGACCGAGCTTCAGGCTGCCGCGCGCGAACACGGCCTGGTTGAAGTCGTCGAAGCCGTACTTGTTCTCCAGCACCCGCACCGGCAGAGCGAAGCTCTGACGCATGCGCGCGGCCAGATCCGGATTGAACAAGTAGAGGTAGGTCGCAGCGGCGAAGCCCGCGAACGCCAGCCAGAAGGCCGGAGAGGCATAGAAATGCAGGCCAAAACCGACAGCCGCCGAAACCCAGCCGTGCGCGTCATGCCACAGCTTGGCGGCGACGCCGGCGAGGCTGTCGTGCTCGGGCAGCACGGTGATTGCCCCTGCGAAGTAGTCGCCGAACACCATCGGGCCGACCGTAAGGAAGCCGATCGCGATCGAGGGAATTGCCAGAAGGATGAGCGGCAGGGTCACCACCCAAGGCGACTCGTGCGGTTCGTGCGCCCCGTGGCCATGACCGTGGTCGTCGTGGTGCGCATCGTGGTGATGATCGTCGTGCGCATGCGCGTCGCGGAAGCGCTCGGGGCCGTGGAAGGTGAGATACAGCAGTCGGAAGCTGTAGAAGCTGGTGATGAACACACCCAGCATCACCGCCCAGTAGGCGTAGTGCTGCACCCAGCCCCCCTGCCCCGCGGCGACGCCGGCGGCTTCGATGATGGTGTCCTTCGAGTAGTAGCCCGACAGGAAGGGCGTGCCCACCAGGGCCAAGGTACCGATCAGGCTGGTGATCCAGGTGATGGGCATGTACTTGCGCAGGCCGCCCATGCGGCGCATGTCCTGCTCATGGTGCATGCCGATGATCACCGAGCCCGCGGCCAGGAATAGCAGGGCCTTGAAGAACGCGTGGGTCATCAGGTGGAACACCGCGCCGGCATAGGCGGACACACCCAGCGCCACGGTCATGTAGCCCAGCTGCGACAGGGTCGAGTAGGCCACCACGCGCTTGATGTCGTTCTGCACCACGCCAATGAGACCGGTGAAGAGCGCCGTGGTGGCGCCGATGAACAGCACGAAGGCGAGTGCGGTCTCGCTCATCTCGAACAGCGGCGACATGCGCGCCACCATGAAGATGCCAGCGGTGACCATGGTCGCGGCATGGATCAGGGCCGAGATCGGCGTCGGGCCTTCCATCGAATCCGGCAGCCAGACGTGCAGCGGCACCTGCGCCGACTTGCCCATGGCGCCGATGAACAGACAGATGCAGATGAAGGTCGGCACCGCCCACTGCGCACCCGGCCAGATCTCGACAGTCAAACCAGCCAGCTGTGGGGCGTTGTCGAAGGCGGTCTGGTAATCCAGCGTACCCAGCCAGTACAGCACGCCGGCGATGCCCAGCAGGAAGCCGAAGTCACCGACGCGGTTGACCAGGAACGCCTTCATGTTGGCGAACACCGCCGAAGGTTTCTTGTACCAGAAGCCGATCAGCAGGTAAGACACCAGACCCACCGCTTCCCAGCCGAAGAACAGCTGCAGGAAGTTGTTGCTCATGACCAGCATGAGCATCGAGAAGGTGAACAGGCTGATGTAGGCGAAGAAGCGCTGGTAGCCCGGGTCTTCTTCCATGTAGCCGATGGTGTAGATGTGCACCAGCAAGGACACGAAGGTGACCACCACCATCATCATCGCGGTGAGGCGGTCCACGAGAAAGCCGACATGCGCCGAATACTCGCCGATCTCGAACCAGGTGTAGATGTTCTCGTTGAAGACTGGCGCCCCGCCCCAGACCAGCTGGTAGAGCACCTGCACCGAAAGCGCGCAGGACACAGCGACGCCGAGGATGGTCACCCAGTGCGCGCCGGCGCGACCGATCTGCTTGCCGAGCAGGCCAGCGACGATGGCGCCGAAGAGGGGCGCGAGCGCGATCAACAGGAGTACGTTTTCAGATATCACGGCTCGTTTCCATTGCTATGCGTGCGGCACTGCGGGTTGCCCTGCGGCCTTGGGCTGCGGCCTGCGCGGTGGAACGGGTGCGCGGCGCGGCTTGTTTGCTACCGAAACCATCGCAAGGTAAGGCCCGGGAGCGCCCCCCTCTTGCTTCGCGCACGGCCGAGCCGAGCGCGCCTTGAATCCTGCGTGTCGCTGCCATCTATGGCGCTCACCCGAGGCCTTCCGACCGCCGGCCCGCGCATCCTTGCGCGGACGTTCGGCCGGCGCGAGCCAGTGGCTCGCGCGGACCTCACCCTTTCATCGAATCGAGCTCACCGACATTGATCGTCGAACGCGCACGGAACAGGGCAACCAGAATCGCGAGGCCGATGGCCGCTTCCGCCGCGGCTACCGTCAGGATGAAAAACACGAACAGCTGGCCGTCGACGCTGCCGAGATGGCGCGAGAAGCCGATGAAGTTCATGTTCACCGCCAACAGGATGAGTTCGATGCTCATCAGCAGCACGATCATGTTCTTGCGGTTGATGAAGATGCCTCCGACGCCGATGCAGAACAGCAGTGCGCCAACAGCGAGATAGTGGCCGAGCGTGATCACTGGCGGGTCTCCGGGGTTTCGGCCTTCATCTTGACGAGGCGGATGCGGTCCTCGCGGCGCACCAGCACCTGGCGAGCCGGATCCTGGGCCTTGACGTTGATCCGGCGGCGCAAGGTGATGGCGATCGCGGCGACGATGGCCACCGTCAGGATTACCGCCGCCAGCTCGAACGGATACAGATACTGAGTGAACAGAGCGCGGCCCAGCCACTCGGTATTCGACATGCCGGCGGCGGCGGCCGGATCGGTGGCCGGCAGGGCCTCACCGAAACGGGCCAGGCCGATCAGGGCAATCATCTCCAGTGCCATCACGATGCCGACCACGATGCCGACCGGCAGGTAACGCGCGAAGCCCTCGCGCAGCGGCGCGAACTTGATGTCGAGCATCATCACTACAAACAGGAACAGCACCATCACCGCGCCGACGTAGACCAGCACCAGCGCGATACCGAGAAACTCGGCGTCGGCCAGAATCCACAGGCAGGCGCTGGAGAAAAAGGTGAGGATCAGGAACAGCACCGCGTGCACGGGGTTGCGCACGGACACCACGGCCAGCGCCGAGAGGACGGCGACCGAGGCAAACAGGTAGAACGCGATCAGGGGGTAGCTCATGCCGAGGGCTCCAGGTCGTTCAGGCGCAGGCCTGGATCAGCGGTAGGCGGAGTCGAGGCTGCGGCGTTCGGCGATTTCCGCCTCGAGGCGGTCGCCAATGGCCAGCAGCTGCGACTTGGTGACGACGTTCTCGCCGCGCTTCTCGAAGTGGTACTCGTGGATGTGGGTTTCCACGATCGAGTCGACGGGGCAGCTTTCTTCGCAGAAGCCGCAGAAGATGCACTTGAACAGGTCAATGTCATAGCGCGTGGTGCGGCGGCTGCCATCCTCGCGCGGCTCGGAGTCGATGGTGATCGCCAGCGCCGGGCACACCGCCTCGCACAGCTTGCAGGCGATGCAGCGCTCTTCGCCGTTGGGATAGCGGCGCAGCGCGTGGAGGCCGCGGAAGCGCGGCGACTGCGGGATCTTCTCGAAGGGATAGGCCAGCGTGTACTTCGGCTTGAAGAAGTACTTCAGCGTCAGCCACATGCCCTGCAGCAGTTCGATCAGCAGCAGGCTCTTGAAGTAGGAGATAACGCGGTTCATTCGGTCATCCTCAGGCGTTGGCCGTGAACCAGCCCGCGTGCACCGCCCAGGCGGCGACGAGGATCCAGACGATGGTGATGGGGATGAACACCTTCCAGCCCAGGCGCATGATCTGGTCGTAGCGGTAGCGCGGGAAGCTGGCGCGGAACCACACATAGAAGAAGGCGAACAGCACGGCCTTGGCGAGCAGCCAGATCACGCTCGGCTGGCCCAACCAGGAATCCGTCCAGCCCTGGAAGGGCGACAGCCAGCCGCCCAGGAACAGCAGAGCCGAGAGGAAGCTGATCAGGATCATGTTGGCGTACTCGGCGAGAAAGAACACCGAGAAAGCCGAGCCCGCATACTCGACGTGGAAGCCGGCAACGATCTCCGACTCGCCTTCGGCGACGTCGAAGGGCGCGCGGTTGGTTTCGGCCACGCCAGAGATGAAGTAGATGACGAACAGCGGCAGCAGCGGCAGCCAGAACCATTCGAAGAAGCCGGCGTCACCGCCCTGCGCATTGACGATCGCGCTCAGGTTGAGGCTGCCCGAGGCCACCAGCACGCCGACGAGCGCAAAGCCCATGGCGATTTCATAGCTGACCACCTGCGCCGCCGAACGCATCGCGCCAAGGAAGGCGTACTTCGAATTCGAGGCCCAGCCGGCAATGATCACCCCGTACACGCCCATCGAAGTCATCGCTAGCAGCATCAGCAGGCCGGCGTTGATGTCGGCGAGCACCATGCCGTCCTCAAAAGGCACCACTGCCCAGGCCGCGAAGGCCGGAGCCAGCGCCAGCACCGGTGCAAGGCGGAACAGGAAGAGATTAGCGTTGCTCGGCAGCACCACTTCCTTGAACAGCAGCTTGAACACGTCAGCAAAGGGCTGGATGAAGCCGATGCCGAACACGCGGCCCACATAGACAGGCCCCTGGCGCACATGCATCCAGCCGATCACCTTGCGCTCGAACAGGGTGAAGTAGGCGACGCCGAGGATCAGCGGAACCGTGATGCAGAGGATCTTGATCAGGGTCCAGACCAGCAGCCCGATGTCGCCGAAGCTGAGGAAGAACTCGCGGATGGGTTCGATGAGCGACAGCATGGGGCCTTACACCTTCGCCACGGTGAGCGCGCCCGCAGGCGCCAGCGGCGCGGTCGCGCCGTAGCCGGTTTCGATCCAGACCGCGCCGCGCGGCACGCGGCCGCTGACTTCGACCTGCAGGGTGGCCTGACCGCGGCCGTCGCCGACCTTCGCCATCGCGCCGTTTGACAGACCCGCCGCCAACGCATCCGCCGCATTCAGCAACACGCGCGGACCGCGGGTCAGGCTGTGGGCGTTCAGCGGCTCGGCGCGACGCAGCACGGCATCTGCTCGGTAGATCGGCGTGGTCGCAACGCGCTGCAGGCCTTCCGACGGCTCACGCTTGGACAGCCCCGCCCCGCTCTTCGGTTCAGACAGAGTGATCTCGGCACGCAGGCCATGAACATCGATGAAGTCAAAGCCCTTGATCCGCAGGACCTCACCCAGCGCGCGCAGCAGACGCCAGCCCGCGCGGGCTTCGCCGGGGGCTTTGGCGCCGGCATTGACGAGCTGGGTTTGCCCCTGCGCGTTGTGCAGGCTCGCCTCGATTTCAGGCAACAGCGCAATCGGCAGAATCACATTGGCGCATCGCTTCAGCGTTTCGGTCACGAAAGCGCTGAAGGCCACGACCTGTTTGGCCTGCGAAAGCGCCTGCAGGGCCAGGGTGTTGTCGGCGAAGTCGAACTCCGGCTCGATGCCATACAGCACGTAGGTGCTGCGCGGCTGAGCCAGCATGGCGTGGGC
This sequence comes from Lysobacterales bacterium, assembly GCA_014946745.1. Classification (NCBI taxonomy): domain Bacteria; kingdom Pseudomonadati; phylum Pseudomonadota; class Gammaproteobacteria; order Lysobacterales; species Lysobacterales bacterium. Next base: position 2,125,416 of record JADCRD010000001.1, read on the forward strand.
GTCGAGGCCTGTGGGCAACACGCCAGCGCGGGCAAGGCCCAAGGCGTTGGCGCCACGCTCCAGCAGGTTCAAGCGCGCGCCGGTGGCGCGCGACAGCGCGGCCGCCAACGCACGCAGCCACGAGGCATTACCGTGGCCGAGCGCGCCTTCCCCCAGCTGGATGAGGGCGACGCTCGCCGACTTCAGCTGTTCGGCGACCGCACGATGACCGTCCTCGATCTGCGCACTTGCGACCAGCGCCGCCAGTTCGGCAGGCAAGCTGTCGGTCGCGGCTCCCGCTGCGGCCAGCACGGCCGCCAGCGATTCGACCATCGCCTGCGGGGCGACGATTGCCTTGTGGCTCAGATCGAAGTTGAAATCGAAGTCGACCGCGTTGATGGCGCTGATCTTCGCGCCCGTCTTCCAGGCCTTGCGGATGCGATGCCCAAGGATCGGCGCCTCAAGGCGCGGGTTGCAGCCAACCAGCAGGACGGCGCGAGCCTGTTCTATCTCCGCAAGGGGCAGTTCGAACGGGGTGGCGACCGGTGCATCCGCGAAATCGAGCGTGCCGAGGCGATGATCGATGTTGGCGCAGCCAAGTCCCGCAGCGAGCCGCGCCAGCAGAGCGCCCTCTTCCAGCGATGTCGACGGATGCACCAGCAGACCGGTCTGCTCTCCACTGGCTGCGCGCAACAGCTCGGCGGCGCGGGCGATGCCCTGCTCCAGGCTGACTGCCTTCCAGTTCGCGCCCTCGCGCACCAGCGCGGTGGTGGCGCGATCGGCAGCAGTCAGGCCGGTGTGGCTGTAGCGGTCGCGATCCGACAGCCAGCTCTCGTTGACCGCCTCGTTGTCGCGCGGCACCACGCGCATCACCTCGCCGCGGCGCACATGCAGATACAGGTTCGAACCCAGCGCGTCGTGGTAGCCGATCGACTCACGCGCCGCCAGCTCCCAGGCGCGGGCACGATAGCGGAAGGGCTTGTTGGTCAGCGCGCCGACCGGACAGACATCAATGATGTTGCCCGACAGCTCGCTGTCGATGTTCTTGCCGATGTAGGTGCCGATCTCCAAACGATCGCCGCGACCCATGCCGCCCAGCTCGTAGGTGCCGGCGATCTCGCCGACGAAGCGCACGCAGCGGGTGCAGTGGATGCAGCGCGTCATGTCGGTGGCAACCAGCGGCCCAACGTTCTCGTCCGGCACCACGCGCTTGCGCTCGACAAAGCGACTGACAGAGCGGCCGTAGCCCATGGCCACGTCCTGCAGCTCGCACTCGCCGCCCTGGTCGCAGATCGGGCAGTCCAGCGGGTGGTTGATCAGCAGGAACTCCATGACGTTGCGCTGCGAGTCGAGCGCACGCTTGGACTGCGTGTAGATCTTCATGCCCTCCATCACCGGCGTGGCGCAGGCCGGCGCGGGCTTGGGCATCTTCTCAACGTCGACCAGGCACATGCGGCAGTTGGCCGCGATCGGCAGCTTCTTGTGGTAGCAGAAGCGCGGGATCGGGATGCCGGCCTTGTCGGCGGCCTCGATGATCATCGAGCCCTTCGGTACCGCCATGGCGGTGCCGTCGATTTCGACGTTGACCTGGTCGGGTGCCGCGTTGGGCGCGGACGGCGCGGCGCTCATGCGGCGGCTCCAAGCTGGGACTCGACCATCGAACGGCCGTGGGTCACGTAGTACTCGAATTCATGCCAGTAGTGGCGCAGGAAGCCCTGCACCGGCCAGGCGGCCGCTTCGCCGAAGGCGCAGATGGTGTGGCCTTCGATCTGGCCGGCGGCGGCCTTCAGCATGTGGACGTCCTCGACTGTGCCCTTGCCATCGACGATGCGCGAGAGCACACGGTACATCCAGCCCGTGCCTTCACGGCAGGGTGTGCACTGGCCGCAGCTTTCCTTGTAGTAGAACTGCGAGATGCGGCGGCAGGCCTTGACCATGCAGGTGGTTTCGTCCATCACGATCACCGCCCCCGAACCCAGGCCTGAGCCGGCCTTCTGCAGGGCGTCGTAGTCCATGGTCAGGTCCATGATCACGTCGGCCGTAAGCACAGGCATCGAGGAGCCCCCCGGGATCACCGCCTTCAGCTTGCGACCGCCGCGTACGCCGCCGGCCATGGCCAGCAGATCCTTGAACGGCGTGCCCAGACGGATCTCGAAGTTGCCCGGGGTGTTGACGTGGCCCGACACCGAGAACACCTTCGGCCCGCCGTTGTTGGGCTTGCCGAGGTTTAGGAACCACTCGGAGCCGTTGCGGATGATGGCCGGGACCGAGGCGTAGGTCTCTGTGTTGTTGATGGTGGTCGGCCGGCCGAACAGACCGAAGTTGGCCGGGAACGGCGGCTTGAAGCGCGGCTGGCCTTTCTTGCCCTCCAGCGACTCCATCAGCGCAGTTTCTTCGCCGCAGATGTAGGCGCCAGCGCCCAGGGCTGCATACATATCGATATCAACGCCCGAGCCCAGCACATTCTTGCCCAGCCAGCCGTTGGCGTAGGCGTCCTTCAGTGCTTCCTCGAAGTGCTCGAAGGGCTCATGGTGGAACTCGCCGCGCAGGTAGTTGTAGGCCACCGTGCTGCCCGTGGCGTAGCAGGCGATCGCCATGCCCTCGATCACCGCGTGCGGGTTGTAGCGCAGAATGTCGCGGTCCTTGCAGGTGCCTGGCTCGGACTCGTCGGAGTTGCAGAGGATGTACTTCTGGCCCGGCGCGTTGCGCGGCATGAAGCTCCACTTCAAGCCAGCCGGAAAGCCCGCGCCGCCGCGACCACGCAAACCGCTCTGCTTGACCATATCGATCACCTGCTCTTGCGGGATCTTCTCAGTCAGCACTCGGCGCAGCGCCTGATAACCACCAACTTTCAGGTAGTTCTCGTAGCTCCACGGCTTATCGAAATGAAGCGTGGTGTAGACAACGCTGTGCTCTTGCGGTTCCGGTCCGTACGCCATTGACTTCTCGCCTCTTACTCATCTGCCCGCCGCAGGATGGCGACAGGCCTGCCAAAGCAGGTGTGGCGCGGCGTTCGGTGTCCAAACGTCGCGGCCGGCGGCCCCTACTTCAGCGAATCCAGGATCTGGTCCATCGATGCCGGGGTGAGCTTCTCGTGGTAGTGGCCGTTGACCACCATCATCGGCGCCCCGCAGCAGGCGGCCAGGCATTCTTCCTCGCGCTTCAGGTAGATGCGGCCGTCCGCAGTGCTCTCGCCCAGCTTGATTCCCAGACGCTTCTCGACATGGGCGACCAGATCCTCGGCGCCGTTCAACCAGCAGCTGATGTTGGTGCAGATCGCCACATTGTTGCGACCCACCGGCTTCAGCTCGAACATCGAGTAGAAGCTGGCGACCTCGTAGGCCCAGACCGAGGGCAGGTCGAGGTAGCGTGCCACCGCGGTGACGAGTTCATCGGTGAGATAACCACCGTTCTGCTCCTGCGCCGCCATCAGGCCCTGGATCAGCGCCGAGCGCTTGCGATCCGGCGGGAACTTGGTGACCCAGTGGTCGATGTGATGGCGGGTGTGCTCGCTGAGCACGGCGAGCGGATCGACCTCGCGTACCGTCTCGAAATTGCCGGTGGCTTTCATGGATGGAGAGCTGGGATTGGGGATTGGGAATTGGGGATTGCAGCAGCAGCTTCAGCCGCAAGCGAGATGGGCTTCAAGGTGGGCGTGGGCACGCATGTCGCAGAAGCGCCCATTAGCCTCGGGCTGCCCAATCCCCAATCCCCAATCCCCGATCCCCGCTTCATCGATCAATCTCTCCAAACACGACGTCGTAGGTGCCAATCATCGCCACCACGTCCGGCAGCATGTGCCCACGCACGATCGAGTCCATCGAGGACAGATGCGCGAATCCGGGGGCACGAAGCTTGACGCGGAACGGCTTGTTCGCGCCGTCGGAAATCAGGTAGCACGCAAACTCGCCCTTGGGCGCCTCGACCGCGGCATAGGTCTCACCGGCCGGCACGCAGTAGCCCTCGGTGAACAGCTTGAAGTGATGGATCAAGGCTTCCATGTCGTCCTTCATCTCCTCGCGGGAGGGCGGCGACACCTTGAAGTTCTTGAGCATTACCGGGCCGGGATTGGCGCGGAGCCACTGGATGCACTGCTTGATGATGCGATTGCTCTGGCGCATCTCCTCGACACGCACGAGGTAGCGGTCGTAGCAGTCGCCGTTGACACCCACCGGGATGTCGAAGTCGACCTCGGCGTACTTGGCGTAGGGCTGCTTCTTGCGCAGATCCCAAGCGATGCCAGAGCCACGCAGCATCGGGCCGCTCATGCCCCAGGCCAGAGCATGATCGGGTGTGACCACGCCGATGCCGACAGTCCGCTGCTTCCAGATGCGATTGTCGGTCAGCAGGGTTTCGTATTCATCGATCTTCGAGGGGAAGTCGTCGGTGAACGCCTCAAGGAAGTCCAGCATCGAACCTTCGCGCCAAGCATTGCGGCGCTTGAGCTCCTTGCCCTTGGCCCAGGGCGATTCCTTGTACTGCGGCATGCGGTCTGGCAGGTCGCGGTAGACGCCGCCCGGACGGTAATAGGCCGCATGCATGCGCGCACCAGAGACCGCCTCGTAGCAGTCCATCAACTCCTCGCGCTCGCGGAAGGCGTACAGAATCACCGCCATCGCGCCGAGATCGAGCCCGTTGGAACCCACCCACATCAGGTGGTTCAGGATACGCGTGATCTCGTCGAACATCGTCCGAATCCACTGCGCACGTTCCGGCGCCTGGATCCCCAGCAGGTTCTCGATGGCACGCACGTATGCGTGCTCGTTGCACATCATCGAGACATAGTCCAAGCGATCCATGTAGCCGATCGACTGGTTGAAGGGCTTGGACTCAGCCAGCTTCTCGGTGCCCCGATGCAGCAGCCCCACGTGAGGGTCGGCACGCACCACGGTCTCGCCGTCAAGCTCCAGCACCAGACGCAGCACGCCGTGCGCAGCTGGATGCTGCGGGCCGAAGTTCATCGTGTAGTTGCGGATTTCCTGCATGGCTTACTTGCCCTGCCCTGCGCTGCGCTCGGCCTGGGCCTGCTCGTAGCGTGAATCGTGGCGGACCACGCGCGGCACGCCGACACGCGGATCGATGCTGACCGGCTCGTACACCACGCGCCCCTTCTCCGGGTCGTAGCGCACTTCAACGTTGCCGATCAGCGGGAAGTCCTTGCGGAACGGATGACCGACGAAACCGTAGTCGGTGAGGATGCGGCGCAGGTCAGGATGACCTTCGAAGACTATGCCATAGAGGTCGAACGCCTCGCGCTCGAACCAGTTGGCACCGGGCCACAGCTCGGTGACGCTGGGCACCACCGGCAGCGCGTCATCAGCGCCGAAGCAGCGCACGCGCAGACGGCGGTTGTGAACGATCGAGAGCAGATGGATGACCGCAGCGAAGCGGCCCGCGCCTGACGACACCGCCGGGCGTTGCTCCCAGTTGAAGCGGCCCGGACCGTACCCTTCCACCCCGCGCGAGAAGCCCTCGGCAGAGACGTCCGCGGTGTCCCACTCGACGTCACCGAAGCCCAGGTAGTCGACGCCACTGACGTCAACCAAAAGCTCGAAGCGAAATTCAGCCTCGTCTCGCAGCGTGCGGCAGATCTCGATCAGGCTGTCGGGCGCGACCTCGATGGTGGTTTCGTCGCGCTCGACGTGCAGCTTCTGCAGCTTGCCGTCGAAGCGGGCGCGCAGGCGATCCGCCAGGGTGGAGTTTTCGTCTGCCATGGCCTGCTCAGCGCGCGATCGTATTGGTGCGGCGGATCTTCTTCTGCAGCTGCAAGATGCCGTAGATCAAGGCCTCAGCCGTGGGCGGGCAGCCCGGCACGTAGACATCGACCGGCACCACGCGATCGCAGCCGCGGACCACCGAGTAGGAGTAGTGGTAGTACCCACCGCCGTTGGCGCAGCTGCCCATGGAAATCACCCACTTGGGGTTGGGCATCTGGTCATAGACCTTGCGCAAGGCCGGGGCCATTTTGTTGACCAGAGTGCCGGCCACGATCATCACGTCCGACTGTCGCGGGGACGGGCGAAAGATCACACCGTAGCGGTCCAGATCAAGCCTCGACATGCCGGCGTGCATCATTTCCACGGCGCAGCAGGCCAAACCGAACGTCATTGGCCACATAGAGCCGGTGCGCGCCCAGTTCAGCAGCGCGTCGACCGAAGTGGTCACGAAGCCGCGCTCCAGCAGAGGGTTCTCGCCCTCGGGCCGGAGGATGTCGTCGAGACGACCGATCGGCTCGGGATTGTGCAGCAGCTGGCTCACTCCCATTCCAGCGCTCCCTTCTTCCATTCGTAGATAAAGCCGATCACGAGGATGCCCAGGAACACCGCCATGGCGGCGATCGCGCTCACACCGATGTCCTTGAACACCAGCGCCCACGGAAACAGGAAGGCGATTTCGAGATCGAAGATGATGAAGAGGATGGCGACGAGGTAGAAGCGCACGTCAAACTTCATGCGCGCGTCTTCGAAGGCCTCGAAGCCGCACTCGTAGGGTGAGCCCTTCTCGCCGTCCGGCGACTTCGGGCCCAGCAGCCAGCCCAAGAAGAGCAGGACCACGCCAATGCCGGCAGCTACGCCGAGAAACATCAGGATCGGCAGGTAATCAGCCAACACGCGTCGCCACCTCCGCGCCGCGCTCGGGCGCATCAGCGCAGCGGAGAGCGCGAGTGCAGCTCCGCTGCCGTTTCAGGATGTTGGTGCCCAGGGCGGGACTCGAACCCGCACAGCTTGCGCCGCTACCCCCTCAAGATAGTGTGTCTACCAATTCCACCACCTGGGCAAGGGATGCCGGGAAACGCTTTTCGCGTAGCACCCGGCAGATGTCGGATTGTATCAGGCGATCATTCGCCAGACCCACCCTCCGACGGGGGATTTTTCTCAACTTCCGCCTTCTCGACCGGAACTGCGTCGGTCTCCGCGGCCGGCACGGCTTCCACGGCGGACGGCGCCGCGGCAGGCTCAGCCGCAGGAATCGCCGTCGGCTGCTCTCCAGCCGCATCCGGGATCTGTGCAGCAGGGGCGGCGATGTCGCCCATCACACCGAGGTCGTCGCCGGGAGCGCCCTTCAGACCGCCCCGAGCGACGTACATCGCCATGCCAAGGCTGATCACAAAGAACAGCGTGGCGAGAATGGCGGTGGATTTCGAGAGGAAGTTCGCGGAACCGCGCGCACCGAAGACCGTTGCCGAGGCCCCGGCACCAAAGCCGGATCCCGCGGCCGCACCCGCACCGCGCTGCAAAAGAATCATCACGATCATGGCCACGGAGACCAGGACGTAGAGGATATTGGCGAGTGTCAGGACGGTCGAGGACATTGAGTTCGATAGTTACCGGGTTTGGCCACGGGGCCTGGCTGCCGCCACGATCCCGAGAAAATCAGCAGCGACCAGAGCCGCGCCGCCAATCAATCCGCCATCGACATCCGGCTGCGCGAACAGCGCTGCCGCATTGTCCGGCTTGACGCTGCCGCCGTACAGGATGACCAGCGAGTTCGCCATATTAGCATCGACTGCGGCGACTTCGCTACGGAGGAATGCATGGGCCTGCTGCGCCTGCTGCGGACTTGCGGTGAGCCCGGTGCCTATGGCCCACACGGGCTCGTAGGCGAACACGCAGCGACCGAGGACGGCGCCATCAAGAGCCAGCACCGGCGTAAGCTGCGAGCGGAGCACCCCTTCGGTCGCCCCCGACTGGCGTTCTGCAAGCGTCTCACCGAAGCAAACGACAGGGGTAAGGCCCGCGTCCGCGGCTGCACGCGCCTTGCGGGCAACCAAGTCAGAGCTTTCCGCGTGGTAGGCGCGACGTTCACTGTGTCCGACCAGGGTCCAACGCGCACCGATATCCGCCAGCATCTCGGCGGCCACTTCGCCGGTGTATGCGCCTTTGGTGTGTTCAGACACATCTTGCGCCCCGAACTCGAGAGCGCTCCCCGCGTACGCGTCTACCAGTTCGGCGAGGTAGGCAAGCGGCGGAAACACGAGGACTCGCGTGTTGCCGGGCAGGCCGGCGTCGAGAACAGCATCGAGCAGCGCGCGCGCACTGCGGCGACTGCCGTTGAGCTTCCAGTTGCCGGCGACGATCGGACTGCGCATGCGATCTCCGAGACCAGTGTGGAACGAGCGGGCGGCGGAGGATACGCGTTGCCGAGTCGCATCGCATCTGGCTCGCGTGGCATGCAGCACTCAGCGCTCGACGACATCCCGCTGCATTGGCGCCCCCCCCGGGCCAGCAGTCGGTTTCGGGCGGCGAACGGAACGCCCTGTCCGCGCTTCGCGCCCTGAAGGAACTCCGACAGGGCGCTGAGCCCCACGCGAGTCCAGCCGCGCCCTGTCGGACGGATGCGCACCGGCAAGCGAGCTTCGAGGGCCGCCAAGCAGCCGCCGAACTCACAACGCCACTCGGCGAAGTCGCCCGAAGAAACAGTACGAGAGACAGCTGGAGGATGCCGGCCCGGAGCTCACGCAGCGCCGCTGCGAAGCGCTCACGCTCGACCTACGCCGCCCGGACTGATCGCGCCCCAAGACTCGCAGCGCTTGGCTTGCAAGCGCGCCCGTCGCGCGGCTAGCGCAGGCAACCGCTACGCTCTACACCCCACAGCGATGAGTCGGAATCCGTGAGCGTTCACTACACCCTGATTACTGGCGCCTCTGCAGGCATTGGCGAGGCTTTGGCGCGCGAGTACGCCCGTCGAGGGCGAGCACTCGTTCTTCTGGCTCGTCGCGAAGACCGCCTGCTTCAGCTCGCGGAGAGCCTGCGTGCACAGGTGCCGGTGGAGGTGCTCACCGCCGATCTCGCCGACCCCGCCGCACCCGAGCGAATCGCGCACGCCCTGAAGGAACGCGGACTCGAGGTGGAGGGCTTGGTCAACAACGCCGGCTACGGGCTGCCGGGCGCGTACCACATACCCAGCTGGGATCAGCACGCGCGCTTTCTGCAGGTGATGGTCACGTCCGTATGCGAGTTGAGTTGGCGCCTGCTGCCTGCGATGCAGCGTCGCGGTCGCGGCGAGATCCTGAACGTGGCCTCGCTCGCCGGCCACGTGCCCGGCTCCGCGGGCCACACCCTGTATGCGGCCTCGAAGGCCTTCATGATCAAGTTCTCCGAGTCTCTCGCGCTGGAGAACGCCGAACGCGGAGTTCGAGTCTGTGCGCTCTGCCCTGGCTTCACTTACTCAGAGTTCCACGACATCACCGGCACGCGTCCGCAGGTGTCGAAGATGCCGAAGTGGATGTGGATGAGCGCCGAGGAGGTGGCGCGCGAAGGGCTTGATGCGCTCGCGGCCGGCAGGATCGTCCACGTGACAGGCCGCGCCAACCGGCTGATCAAGGCCTTCAGCCAACTGCTGCCCGATCGCTGGGCGCTGAAGCTGGTGCAGAAGCGCTCGCGGGACTTTCGCTCACTCGAATGAAGCCCCGGGCTGATGGCTCGCCAGAGAGAGGTCGAGAGGCCGGCGCCCGCCGGGCCGAGCCGCCGATCGACCCGACCGGCGAGGAGGCTTGCCTGATCGCACGTCGGGTCGACCGATGCCGCAGCAGAAAAGCCCGCTGGACCGACAGTGGACAAAGAAAAAGCCCCGGGCTCGCGCCCGGGGCTTTCAATGGAGCGGGAAACGAGACTCGAACTCGCGACCCCGACCTTGGCAAGGTCGTGCTCTACCAACTGAGCTATTCCCGCAGAACTCTTGTTTTCTGTCCATTCCGAAGAATGGAGGCCTGGGTCGGAATCGAACCGGCGTACACGGCTTTGCAGGCCGCTGCATGACCACTCTGCCACCAGGCCGTGGCGGTGCTTCTAACACCGGCGCGACATCGGGACTGCGTATGCAGCCCGGCGTTACGCCTAAAAACAAAACCCCGAAGGACCGAAGTCACCACGGGGTTTCGTGGATCTGGAGCGGGAAACGAGACTCGAACTCGCGACCCCGACCTTGGCAAGGTCGTGCTCTACCAACTGAGCTATTCCCGCACTGGAGCCCGCCATTGTAGGGATCGAAGATGACGTGTCAAGCCTCGTCGGTGGACTTTTTCTCGGCCGCGGTGTCACCTCGCATCGCCGGCCAGGCCGCCAGCAGGTACTGCATGCCAGACCACAACGTCAGCACAGCCGCCGCCGCCAGCAGCACCTCACCGATCAGGAACACCGGCAACCCCAGGAGATCCTCCCGGTAGAGCAGCATCACCAGGGCCACCATCTGCACGATGGTCTTGATCTTGCCGATTGCAGCGACGCGCACGGTCGCACGCTGGCCGATCTCAGCCATCCACTCGCGCAGCGCGGAGATGGTGATCTCGCGCCCGATGATCACCGCGGCGACCAGCGCCATGAAGACGGTCGGGTGCGCCTGCACGATGATGACCAGGGCCACCGCCACCGCCAGCTTGTCAGCAACCGGGTCAAGAAAGGCGCCGAAGGCGGAGAACATGCCGTAGCGGCGCGCGATGTAGCCATCCGCCCAGTCGGTGATCGCACCCACCGCAAAGACGAGCGCGGCAGCGAGGTTGGTCCACTCATAGGGCAGGTAGAACACCAGCACCAGCACCGGAATCAGAGCGATACGGAACAGGGTCAGCAGGTTGGGCAGATTCAGGGGCACGCATGCTTCCGTCGGCGCGGCGCTCCGCGCAAAGCGCGGTTGGGCTCGGAGCCTCAATTCTGCCCGCTCGGGAAGCGCTTGTGGTGCGTGTCGTCCGGGGCGGTGGCTTTTGCCTCAGTTTTAGCTGGGCTCCAGGCCATGGAGCGCTGCGTAGATCCGCTGCGCCAATGCCTCGTTGATGCCTTCGACGCGGGCGATGTCCTCGGCGCCTGCGCGCTTCAGCCCTGCCAGCCCACCGAAGTGTCTCAGCAGGGCCGCGCGGCGCTTGGCGCCGATGCCTTCAATGTCTTCTAGACTGCTGCGCTCGCGCGCCTTTGCGCGACGTCCGCGGTGGCCCGTGATGGCGAAACGGTGGGCTTCATCGCGCACCTGCTGGATCAGATGGAGGCCGGGCGAGTCCGGGCCGGGCCGCAGCAGACGGCCGTCAGGGAAAACCAGAGTTTCGTGCCCTGCCCTGCGCTCTTCGCCCTTGGCAACGCCGATGACTGCGACGCCTTGGACGTCGAGTTCGGACAGCACGCCAAGCGCCTGCTCCAGCTGCCCCTTGCCACCGTCGATCAGCAGCAGGTCGGGCAGCACGCCGTCCTCGACGGCGCGCCGGAAGCGTCGCGTCAAGGCCTGCTGCATGGCGGCGTAGTCGTCGCCAGGCGTGATATCGCTGATGTTGTAGCGCCGATAGTGGGCGCGCACGGGCCCCTCGGGATCGAACACGACGCAGCTGGCGACAGTGGCTTCGCCCTGTGTGTGGCTGATGTCGAAACACTCGATCCGCTGCGGCGGCTCAGGAAGATCGAGCAGGGCCTGCAGTGCGTCGAGGCGGGCCCGCTGACTGGCCGCGCTAGCCAACTCGCTGCGCAGCGCAAGCTCGGCGTTCTGCCTGGCCAGCTGCAGCAGACGTGCGCGATCTGTGCGCACCTGCAGTTTTAGCTCGATGCGGCGGCCGGCGATCTCACCCAACACGCGCTCAATCAGATCCTGGTCGGGCACCTCATGACTGAGCACGATCTCTCTTGGCGGACTTTGCTCCAGGTAGTGCTGGGTGAGGAATGCGCCAAGCACCTCTGCGGCGTCTTCGGCACCGTTGAGTTTCGGGAAGAAGCTTCGGCTGCCCAGGTTGCGGCCATCGCGGAAGCTCAACAAGAGTACGCAGGCCCGGCTGCCTTCGAGTGCGCAGGCCAAGACGTCAAGCTCTGCGTGTTCGCCATCCACCACCTGCCTCGCCTGCACCTTGCGAACCGCTGCGACGGTGTCGCGCAGCTTGGCCGCGCGCTCGAACTCCAGGGCTTCGGCAGCGCGATCCATCGATGTCGCCAACTCGCCCAGGAGATCCTCGCTGCGCCCATCCAGAAGAAGCGCAGCGCGCCGCACCGATTCAGCGTACTCGTCGGCCTCGACCAAACCCACGCACGGGCCGCTGCAGCGCTGGATCTGATACTGCAGGCACGGCCGGGTTCGGTTGCGGAACACGCTGTCTTCGCAGCTGCGCAGACCGAACAGACGATGGATCAGCGCCAGCGTCTCACGTACCGCGGTGACGCCTGGATAAGGCCCGAAGTAGCGTCCCGGCTGGCTGCGCGGGCCGCGGTGAAAGCGGATACGAGGGGTCTCATCCGCCAGGGTGAGATGGATATAGGGGTAGCTCTTGTCGTCGCGAAGCAGGATGTTGTAGCGCGGCTTGAGCGACTTGATCAGCTGATTCTCCAGCAGCAGGGCCTCGCCCTCGCTGCGGGTTACGGTGATCTCGATGTTGGCGATCTGGCTGATCATGACCCGCAGGCGCGGCTCGCGCGGGCTGCGCGTGAAGTAGCTGGCGACGCGCTTGCGCAGGCTCGCGGCCTTGCCGACGTACAGGACGCTCCCGTCCTCGGCGACCATTCGATAGACGCCAGGTGCAAGCGTCAGGCGGCCTGCGAACTCCTTGCCGTCAAAGCCAGGCTCCGCTTCGCTGTTCATGCGTTTCGCCTACTGCCCGCGACTCACTCGCCGATCGACAAGCGGCGCGGCAGCTGACTGTCGAAGTCGATGCGCAGGATCTCGTGCGCATCGGTATTGGCCAGGAAGAGGCTGCTGCGATTCACCGCCAGCGCCGCCGGCTGATGCAGACGGTAGCCGAGGTTCTGGGTGGTCACCTGTCGGGTCGCAGGCGCCAGCAGCCTGAGCGCGCTGTTGTAGGTATCGGCGATCCACAGCTGCGGCGCGCGCGGGTCGAGCACGATGGCCAGCGGATACTGCAGCCGCGCCTGACCCAGCGGGCCGTCGACATCGCCGAACTCGTACAGGCCAGAACCCATGAGAGTCTGGACCTTGCCAGTGGCGAGCTGGATGCCGCGGATCGAGGACGATGCGGCGTCGGCAACGAAGAGGGTGTTCTGCGCCAGCGCCAAGCCGGCCGGATGCGCGAAATGCGCGGCCTGGTGTTCGCCATCGCCCAACGCAAGCGCGCCGGAACCGGCAAGCGGCCCGAGGCTGCGGCGGCCCAGATCGTATTCCCAGATCTGGTTCCAACCCGCCATCGACAGGTAGAGCTTGTCGAACGCCGTCGCCAGCGACCACGGCGCGTTCAGCGCGCAGCTCAACGGGTCGGCAGGCGCCAGCTCGGGCCGCGCGCCCGCTCGGCCCGTGCCGGCAAGCGTGTCGACATCACCATCGAGCAGGCTGATGCGACGCAGCGCGTGGTTGCCCGTATCCGCCACATAGAGGGCGTCCTTCCACAGGGCGAGGCCACGCGGAGCCAGGAAGCTCGCCTCGGCGCTGCCTCCGTCGATGAATCCGGCGCTGCCAGAGCCGAACTGCCGCAGGATGCGGCCGTCCAGCGTGCACTCCAGCACTCTGTTGTGGCCGGTGTCCGCGACATAAAGATGCCGCTCGCTGGCCGCCAGACCGCTGGGAAAGGCCAGGGGTAGACGGGGCTCGGGGCGCGACACTGAACTCGCGGCCTCGTAGACACGCGTGTCGCTCTCGCCCGCTTGCTGCAAAACACGATCGATGGCTGGCTGCAAGCGTTCGCGCAAAGGCTCACCCGCCACACGCTCAATCACACGGCCCTCGGTATCGATCAGGACAGCGGTCGGCCAAGCCTCAACGCCATAGTGCTGCCAGCTGATGAAGTCAGCGTCCTGCGCCACCGGAAAGCGCACGAACAAGCGGTTCAAGGCTTTCAGCAGGGTCTTCGGATCACGCTCGGCTGCGAACTTCGGGCAGTGCACGCCGAGCACGGTGAGGCCGTCGGAGAACTGATTCTGCAGCAGCCGCATGTCCTCCAGGGCGTTCTGGCACCAAGCCGAGCCGACGTGGAAGAAGTACAGCAGCACGGCACGGCCCTTCAGCTCGGCCAAGCGCTGCGGCGGTGCATTGACCCACTCCAGTGCGATGTGGAACTCAGGGGCGCGCGCGCCAGGCAGCATGGATGCGTCCTCAATCTGGGCGCCCCGGGGGCGCTGTCCGCCTGAGCCGGCGGCAGTGAACTCTCACCAAGGACTCGTCCAGCCCTCGGTGTCGTGGCTTGGTTCACATTCTGCCACGCCCAGCAGGCGCGCCGTGATGCGACGGCAGGCACTGTCGAGCAGTGCGTGCACCTGCTCGAACGCTTCGATGTCGCCGTAGTAGGGGTCAGGCACCTCGCGCCCTTCGCCCAAACCCGCCCATTCCAGAAGCAGGGCGAGGCGCGCGCGGTCTGCGGTCGGTTGCAGCGCGCGAAGGTCGCGCAGGTTGCTGGCGTCAGCCGCCAGGATCAGATCGAAGCGTTCGAAGTCGCGGCGATCGAACTGGCGGGCCCGCTGCGCATCGATGGGCGTGCCCCGCGCACGCGAGACGCGGACCGCGCGCGGATCCGGCGGTTCACCCGCGTGGTAGCCGGCGGTGCCCGCAGAATCGATATGCAGGGCGAGCCCCGCCTCGGCGGCGCGGGCGCGCAGAATGCCCTCGGCCATGGGCGAGCGGCAGATGTTGCCGAGACAAACCAACAGGACGCTGCGGGTGCCATCGCGGGCCGGCCTCATGCGCGCCGGCCTTGCAGCGCGGCATCGACTCGCGCGAGATCCTCAGGTGTATCGACGCCTGCGGGAAACGGCTGCGGCGACAGGCCGACAGCGATCCGCCAGCCGGCTTCAAGCGCACGCAGCTGTTCCAGGCATTCGAGTTGCTCAAGCCGCCCCGGCGGCATCGCCGCGAAGCGCTGCAGATCGCGAGCGCGGTAAGCGTACAGGCCGATATGGCGCAGCCAGTGGTCGCCCGACAGCTGGAGCCGATCGCGGGCGAATCCATCGCGATCCCAGGGCATCGGTGCACGGCTGAAATAGAGCGCGTCGCCGTTCGCGGCCCGCACCAGCTTCACGCAGTTCGGATTGAACAGCTCTTCGCTGTCCGCGATGGGCTGCGCCAAGGTAGCGATCAGGGCGTCACTTTCAACCAGCAAGCGCGCTGCAGCCGCGATTGCGCTCGGCGGTGCCAGAGGCTCGTCGCCCTGCAGGTTCACCACGATACGTTCATCCGGCCACCCCAGGTCGCGCGCGGCCGATGCGAGGCGATCGGTGCCCGAGGCCAGCTCAGGCGCCGTCATGCACACCGTGGCGCCGTGGCCGGCCACCACCTCGGCGATGCGCGCGTCGTCTGTTGCCACAACGACCTCGGTCGCACCGGCTTCCAGCGCACGCCGCAGCACGTGAACAATCATGGGCTCGCCCGCGATCCGCTGCAGGGGCTTGCCGGGCAGCCGGGTCGAGGCATGACGGGCGGGAATGGCAACCACGAATTCGGGGCTTGCTCTCATCGGTGTCCTCGCGAGTCCAACGCAGCCGTGAGTCGCGCGTGGAGAAGATCCAACAGGGCTTCGGGCAGCCTGGCGCTGACCGGCAAGTAGAAGCAGCGCGCGGTCGCGAAGCGGGCGCACTTGATCGCGTCCTTCTCAGTCATCAGCACCGGCAGATCGTCGCTGAACTGCAGATCGGCCGGACCAAAAGCATGGTGGTCCGGAAACGGGTGCTCAATCGGGTTGAAGCCCAAGTCGCGAAGACTGTCAAAGAAGCGGGCGGGGTGCGCAATGCCGGCGACCGCGTGCACGCGCGCACCGGGCGTGGGCGCGGCGCTGCCATCGACCAAGCCGAGTAGCGGTTGCGCCTCCAGCTGCATCGCCCACTCTCCCGGCTGCGGTGAGCCGCCGTTGCAGATGCGCGCAGCGCACGCCTCGGCGCGCGCCAGCGGCTCGCGCAAGGGGCCTGCGGGCAACAGCGCACCGTTGCCATAGCGACGCTGGCCGTCGACCACCAGCACTTCGACATCCCGCGCCAACGCGTAGTGCTGCAGGCCGTCGTCCGCGATCAGCAGATCGACATCGCCCGAGCGCTCCAGCAGCGCCGCCGCCTCGCAGCGCCGCCGCGCCACTGCAACCGGCACCCGGCTGCGTCGACGGATCAAGCTCGGCTCGTCGCCAAACAGGCTCGGATCGGGCCGTTCGGGCAGCAAGCTGGCGCTGCGCACCACCCCGCCGTGGCCACGTGAAATCACGCCCGGGCGCCAGCCGCGCGCACGCAGCCCTTCGATCAGAGCCAGCACGGTCGGAGTCTTGCCGGCTCCGCCCACGGTGAGGTTGCCCACCACCAGCACCGGCAGCACCCGCGCCTCCGCTTTCAGCAGGCTGCGCCGGTAGAGCCAGCGCCGAAGTCCACTCAGGGCACCGAACAGCCAGGCCAAAGGCAGCAGCGCAAGGATAGGACGCGGTCCGTACCAGCGCGCCACCAGCCAGCTCTCTAGGCTGGCACGGAGCCTCATGGCCCCGGCTCGACCGCAGCTGGCGTTGACTCGTTGAACTGCAGTCGGTGCAAGGACGCGTACAGGCCATCACGGGCCAACAGTTCAGAGTGTCGCCCCACTTCCTGCAGCCGCCCCCCCTCGAGCACGGCGATCTGGTCAGCGTGCTCGATGGTGGCAAGACGATGCGCGATCACCAGCGTCGTGCGATCCCGCATCAATCGCGCGAGCGCCTCCTGGATCAGCCGCTCACTTTCGCTGTCGAGCGCGCTGGTGGCTTCGTCGAGAATCAGGATCGGCGCGTTCTTGAGCAAGGCTCGGGCGATGGCGATCCGCTGCCGCTGGCCACCCGAAAGCAGTGCCCCGCCCTCGCCCACCGGACTGTCCAGGCCCTGCGGCAGCGGTCGGATGAACTCCATGGCATTGGCGGCCTCAGCCGCGGCCTCGATCTCGGCGCGATCCACCCTCCGCATCGCGCCAAACGCGATGTTGTCGGCGATGCTGCCAGTGAACAGCACCACGCGCTGGCTGACCAGGGCGATTTGTGCGCGGAGATCCTCGAGCCGGTAATCCTGCAGCAGCTGGCCATCCAGTCGCACCGCGCCGGCGCTCGACTCATAGAAGCGCGGCAGCAGGCTGACCAGGCTGGACTTCCCGCTGCCCGAGCGCCCCACAAGCGCGGTCACGGTCCCGGGCGCACAGCGCAGAGTAACGCCATCGAGTGCCGGCGCCGGTGCACCGGGATACGCGAGGCGCACTGCGTCGAACTCGATGTCGCCGCGCGCACGCTCGATGCGCACAGCGCCGCGATCCTGCTCGGGCAGGGTGTCGAGTACGGCGAAAAGGTCGTCCGCGGCGGCTATGCCCCGCTGCAGCATCGACTGCACCGAAGTCAGCCGCTTGAGCGAGGGCAGCATGACCATCATGGCGCCGATGAGCGCCATGAAGCTGCCTGGATTCATCGTGTCGAGCAAATCCGGCCGAGTTGCGCGCCAGACGATGGCGGCCAGCACACTGGCGGCGATCAGTTGCACCGTCGAAGTGCTGAGCGCATTGGTGGCCGCAACTTTCAGGTTGAGGCGGAAGTTGCGCTGCACGGCCTCACCGAAGCGTTCCGCTTCATGCGCTTGACCGCCATAGATGCGCACTTCGCGATGGCCGTCGACGGCCTCCTCAACCATGCCGGTCACCTCTCCCACAGCGCCCTGGATCTGCCGGTTGATACGGCGAAAGCGCTTGCCGACGAACTGCCAGACGAGGCCCGCGAGCGGCACCATCACGAACAGATACAGAGTGAGGCTGGCGCTCTTCGAAAGCATGACGCCCACCATCGCGATCACCATCAGCGCATCGAGCAGCAGCACTTTCAGCGCCTCGGCCACGGCATGTGCCATTTGCTCGGCGCTGTAGATCACCCGCGCGATGATCTGCCCGGAGGGTTCACGATCGAACCAGCTGGCCGGCAGCTTCTGGTAGTGAGTGAAAATCGCCATACGCAGATCGCGCACGACCCCCCGCCCCACCCGTGCCATGCCGTAGTCAGTGGCGTAGGTGCCAATGCCCCGCACCACGAACACGCCGATCAGCATCACCGGTAGCCACTGAATCGCCCACGGATCGCGTGCAACGAACAGGTCGTTGAGCATGGGCTCGATCAGCTGCACGAAGGCCGCCGAGGAGGCGGCGTCGAGACCGATGCCGATCAGTGCGATCAGGCCAAAGCCCCAGTACACGCGCGCATAGCCAAGCAGACGCCGATACGATCGCGCCGCCGACAGCTCGGGCGGAGCGTCGGCGCTGCCGGAGCCGTCGCTCATTGGCCGTCCGCGTCGCTCGCGGCCTCAGGCTCGGGCACTGTGGCGATCGAAAGCTTGGTAAAGCCCACCGCGCCCAGCGCATCCATGGCGGTAACCACGGACTGGTGCGGCGTGCGCGCGTCTGCGCGCAAGATCACACTGCGCTCACGATCATCGCCAGCGATCTGCTCCAGCGCTTCGCGCAGCGCGGCGCCATCGCGCCTCAGCACTTCGTTGCCCGCGACGAAATAACGCCCCTCGGCATCGATCTGGATCTGCAGCGGTTCGCCCACCGGAAGCGCCTTGGAGGGGCTGGCGGTGGGGAGCTCGATGTTCAGCGCGGATCGATCGTCGAACGTGGTGGTCACCACAAAAAAGATGATCAGGCAGAACACCACATCGATCAGCGGCGTGAGATTCAGTTCGGGATCTTCCAGCGAGCGCCGGCTGCCAAAGTTCATCAGGCGGCTCCGGCGCCCGGCGCAGGCCGACGAGGGCGCGGAGCCGGCTGCGCGGCCCCCACCTGCGGCGCGGTTTCCAGCGTATCGATCAGGGCGATGACCTGCTGCTCCATCTCGATCACGTACTCGGCAACCCGCCCGCGGAAGTAGCGATAGAACATCAGGGCGGGAATCGCAACGCAAAGGCCTGCAGCGGTGGTGATGAGGGCTTCACCGATTCCTCCGGCCAACTGGTTGGCATCCCCCGCGCCGTGGGTCAGCAAGCCCAGAAACATCTCGATCATGCCGAACACTGTGCCCAAGAGACCCAGCAGCGGGCTGATCGTGGAGATCGTGCCCAAGGTGTTCAAGAAACGCTCCATGCGGTGCATCTGGTGGCGACCGACATCCTCGACGCGCTCCTTGATCTGCTCGCGCGGGCGCTGCCGCACTTCAAGGGCGGCCGAGAGGATCGCTCCCAGCGGCGAGTTCACGCGCAGCGTCTCAATGTGCTTCGGGTCAAGCCGACCGCTCGCCGCCCACTGGCGCACTTCGTCGCCAAGATCCAGCGGGAGCACCTTGGAGCGCCGCAGGCTCCAGAAGCGTTCGATGATGATGGCCAGGGCCAAGGCCGAGCACAGCAGGATCGGCCACATCACCCAGCCGCCAGCAATCAGCAGTTCCAGCACGCGAGTTCTCCGGGAAATCTTGAGACCAGACAGGTCGCCAAGTGTACGTGAGGCGCTCCTTCACGACAGCGACGCTCAGCGGCTGAGCCACGGCCTCCGGCCTCTGCCTTGCCTCGGGCCAGGCAGGGCGCGCTCGCGGATCGAGCACGCGATGCTTGATCCAGCGGAGGGAGTCCGGTGACGCCGGACTCCCGACCACGGATCAAGCCCAGGGTGAAGTTGATCCGAGTTGCCCCAAGCATCAGTGCTGCATGAGGCACGGGCACGGCGAAGACGGCAGGTCTGCAGCGATCAAGCCGCGCCCGCCAGGGCCTTGAGCGCAGGCCCCGCATGGCGCAGAACCCCCGCCACGGGGCGACCGATCAACGCTGCCGCAGCGGCGGCCACGACCTCCGCCTCGACCGCGCGATAGCGCGCGAGCGGTCCGATCAGCAACGGGTTCAACAGCGGCGCCACGCGCTGCCCGAAACGCTCGGCTGGACGGGCGGGCTGGCCCTCGCGGGCGCCCAGCAGAAGCCCGGGCTGCAGGAAATCGCAGCGATTGAAGCCCAGGGCCGCAACACGCTCTTCCAGTTCTCCCTTGACCCGCAGGTAGTCGTTGCGCGACCGGGCCGCGGCATCGACCGAGGACACCAGGACGGCCTGGCGCGCCCCGGCCTTGCGCGCCTCCTGAGCCACGCGCAGCACAAGATCGCGGTCGATCCGCGCGAACGCCTCGATGGACCCGGCCAGGCTGCGGGTGGTGCCAAGCGCGCTGACAAAGACATCGCAGCCCTGCGCACTGGCCTGCCACTGTTCAAGCGCGACCGGGAGCGGATCGCCCACGAAGGCGCGGGCGTTGGCAGGCAGCGGCAAGGCTGCTCGCCGCAGAAGCAAGTCCAAACGCAGCGCATCGCGCTTTGCCAGGCGCGCAACCAGTGCGCGCCCCACCAAGCCAGACCCGCCCAGCATCAGGACGCGCACGTCGGACGCCTCGCACCTCAGGCCAGCACCACCGGGATCTTGCCGATCCGCGCCTGCCACTGCTTCGGGCCGGTGTTGTGCACCGACTCGCCCGCGGAATCGACGGCCACCGTCACGGGCATGTCGCGCACTTCGAACTCGTAGATGGCCTCCATGCCGAGATCCTCGAAGCCCACGACTTTCGCGGACTTGATCGCCTTCGACACCAGGTAGGCGGCTCCGCCGACGGCCATCAGATAGACCGAGCGATGCTTCTTGATCGCCTCGATCGCCGCCGGGCCGCGCTCGGCCTTGCCAATCATGCCCAGAAGGCCGGTCGCCCCCAGCACCTGGTCGGTGAACTTGTCCATGCGCGTTGCCGTGGTCGGGCCCGCCGGGCCCACCGCCTCGTCGCGCACCGGATCGACCGGACCGACGTAGTAGATGAATCGGCCGGTGAAATCGACCGGCAACTTCTCGCCCCGATTGAGCATGTCGACCATGCGCTTGTGTGCGGCGTCGCGCCCGGTGAGGATCTTGCCGTTGAGCAGCAGCACCTCGCCGGGCTTCCAACTCGCCACCTCGTCGCGAGTCACGGCCGCAAGGTCCACGCGACGGCCCTTGCTGGCGTCGTAGGTGAGCTTCGGCCAATCCTCCAGCGATGGTGGATCGAGGCTGACCGGACCGGAGCCGTCGAGCACGAAATGCGCATGGCGGGTAGCGGCACAGTTGGGAATCAAGGCCACCGGCAGGTTGGCCGCGTGGGTCGGGTAGTCCTTGATCTTGACGTCCAATACCGTGGTCAGGCCGCCCAGGCCCTGTGCACCGATGCCCAGCGCATTGACCTTCTCGTACAGCTCCAGCCGCAGCTCTTCGATGCGATTGCTGGGCCCGCGAGCGATCAGCTCCTGGATGTCGATGTGCTCCATCAGGGCTTCCTTTGCCAGCAGCATGGCCTTCTCGGCGGTGCCGCCGATGCCAATGCCCAGCATGCCCGGCGGGCACCAGCCGGCGCCCATGGTGGGCACGGTCTTCATCACCCAGTCGACGATGGAATCGGACGGGTTGAGCATCGCGAACTTGGACTTCGCTTCCGAGCCACCGCCCTTGGCGGCCACGATCACATCGACCGTGTTGCCGGGGACCACGGTCATGTTGACCACCGCAGGCGTGTTGTCTTTGGTGTTCAGCCGCTTGCCAGCGGGATCGGCCAGCACCGAGGCGCGCAGCTTGTTGTCGGGATGGTTGTAGGCGCGGCGCACGCCCTCGTTGACCATGTCCTCGACGCTCATCGTCGCGTCCCAGCGAACGTCCATGCCGATCTGCAGGAACACGGTCACGATGCCAGTGTCCTGGCAGATCGGTCGATGTCCCTCGGCACACATGCGCGAGTTGATCAGGATCTGCGCCATCGCATCCTTGGCCGCCGGGCTTTCTTCGCGCTCGTAGGCAGCGGCGAGGGCCTGGATGTAGTCGACCGGATGGTAGTAGCTGATGTACTGCAGGGCGTCGGCGACGCTCTGGATGAAATCGTCCTGGCGGATGGTGGCAGGCGTGCCCATGGCGCGTCGGTTCCGGCTGGGGAAAGCCGACATTTTAGGGCAACACCGAGAAATCCAGCGCTGCCGCGCGCCGTCCAAGGCGCGCTCGCGGATCGAGCACGCAAGGGCCTTACGCAGCGCAAGGGTGCTCGGATCGGCGCCGAACTCGCGCGACGTCTGAACAACTCCCGGACCGCGTGTTCCGAGCTTCCCTAGCAGGCTGTCGGAGAACAGCCTGCAAGTCCGGCCGAGAATGGCCGGGACGACAAAGCAAGCGCGTAAGCGATTCATGTGTCGTGAGGCGGTGCGGACCTGCGCCGGACCGCCGACTTGAAGAGCTCCCTTCCAGGGAGCTCTTCAACAAGCTGCTAGAGCGCCCCCAGCGCCTGCAGGGCAGCGCGAAGCTCAGCCACTTCGGCCTCCAGAGCTTCAACGCGGGACTCCAGCGCCGAACCGCCGCGCGGAGCGCGCTCGACGCCCACACGCTCCAACAGAAGCGCCGGATCGACCGCCCCGAACAGCAGGTGCATGTAGCGTTCCTCGCGCTGCCCGGGCTGGCGCGGCAGCTTGACCACCAGCGGCGGATCGCGCTCAGCCAGGCGTTCCAGAGTGTCTTGGACATCATCAACGCTTGGGAACGAGGTCAGTCGCTCGCTTCGGGTGTGAATCTCGTTGAGCGTCTGCGGGCCTCGAAGCAGCAGCGTGCAAAGCACGGCCGCCTTGCGCGGTGTCAGGCTGAGACGCTGATCGAAGCGGTGCTCCCAGCGCTGTGCCCGAACACCTTCGGAGGACTGTCGCGTCCAGCCGCGGTTCTCCAGATCACGTAGCGCATGGACGATGGCACCTTGCTCGTATTGGCTGAGCGGGTCGCGGTTGTTCTTCTGGTTGCAGGCCAGCTGTAGCGCGTTGACCGTCAGCGGGTACTGGTCTGGAGTGGTTTGCGCCTTCTCGAAGAGGGCGGCGAGGATGCGACCCTCGATCTCGCTGAGCACGCGCTGCGGCGCAGTGTTTTCGGCAGCCGCGTCGGAAGTCTGGGGTTCGGTGGAGTCATGCATGCAAGCGTCCTCGTGGATAGCGGATCAGAAGATACCCAAGACCAGCCCCGACGCGAGCGCTGCACCAAGCTCGCGGGCGCAAGCGAGGTCAGCGGGCGTGGGCCGACCGACGATACGGAGGGGCTCAGCGAGGGGCTTGAGACCCAGACCGCGGACGATCCGCTGCACGGACTCGACAGCACCGCGACCGTCATTGCCCGCACTGACCAGCAGCGCGTAGCCGTGGCCCGAGACCCTGCCTTCCAAGGGATAGAAGCAGCGATCGAAGTAATCCTTGAGTGCTCCGGCCATATAGCCGAACTTCTCCGGCGTGGCGAACAACACGGCGCTCGAGTCGAGCAAGGCTTCCGGTCCGGCTTGCAGCGCAGGCAGCACCTGAAGCGGAAGGGCTGGCTCCGTCTCCACGACACCCGCGCAGACGGCCCCGATCAACTGTCGGGTCGTCCCGGCCTCATCACCGCAGTAAAGGATCAGCAGTGGCTTCATTCGCGCATGAAGACATGCCGTCCGGAAAAAACAAAGCCCCGGTTTCCCGGGGCTTTGTTGAATCGGCAGTCGGACTGCAGATTACAGCGGCTGGACTTGGTCGGCCTGCAGGCCCTTCGGGCCCTTGGTCACGACGAAGCTCACGCTCTGGCCTTCCTGCAGCGACTTGAAGCCGGTACCGAGAATGGCGCGGAAGTGAACGAAGAGATCCTCACCATCGGGGCGGCTGATGAAGCCGAAACCCTTGGCATCGTTGAACCACTTCACGGTGCCGGTCTGACGCTCAGACATGTCTTGCTCCTTGCAACTTGATTGAAATGAACGCGACGACTTTTTTTGGAGTAGTCGCCTACTGGGTCTGCTCGGAGAAAGACACGAGGTGAAGCGATGAACGTTGTGATACCAACACCATCGGGTCACGAGTCACGGTGACCCCAGCAAACACAGCGACGCCACTATACGCCAACACTCACGTCAAAGCGACTGCGTAGATCTTACAGGTATACCCTGAAGGCCCAGCCTTTTGAATCAGGGCCTTAGGCGATTCCGAGGTTTCAGTGCTCGACGCCACCCGGTCCATGGACATGGCCGTGCGAGGTCTCTTCCAGAGTCGCCTGACGCACTGCGGTCACTTCCACGGCGAAATGCAAGGTCTGCCCCGCCAGCGGGTGGTTGCCGTCGATGGTCACGCTGTCTCCGTCCACCGCCGTGACCGTCACGGCCAAGGGCCCTTGCGGCCCCTGTGCGTGGAACTCCATACCGACCTGGACCTCGTCCACGCCGGCAAAAGCCGCACGCGGCACCTGCTGGACCAGCCCCTCGTGATGCACGCCGTAGCCCTCCTCCGGCGCGATGGAGACCTTGAAACTGTCGCCCGCTTGGCGACCGTCCAGAGCCGATTCCAGCCCCGGCACGATGTTGCCAGCGCCGTGCAGATAGGACAGGGGTTCGCGCCCTGACGAGCTGTCGAGTACGTCGCCGGCGTCGTTGGTCAGGATGTAGTGGAAGGAAACGACGCAGCGATCTGCGATCTGCATGGGGTGTTGATCCTGGTCCGAGCTGGCCGAAACCAGCAAAAAAGCCAATTGAATCTGCAGCTTGCGTGCAGACATCGGGATGGACGCACGCGCCTGTCGGCACTGCGGCGCGACACAGGCTAGGGCAGTCCCGCGTGACCGGCAAACGGGCATCTGCTTGACACAGCGAAATCTAGTGTTATAGTCAACTACAACACCAACCACCCATCTGCCGTCAGGAGCGTCCATGAGAAGCCAACACCCGGCCCGCGGCACCCGTCTGGCATCCAGCCTGCTCATGGCCCTCATCTTCAGCGGCGCGATCTCGGCGCTGTTCCTTGTTCATGCGGGCGGGTCAGACGAGGTCGAGCCCGCTGCAGCTGGCCTGGATGGCTCCACCGAGCAGTCGGCGGCACAACTGACGAAGGCTGGAGCTCCCGGCAGCCTGAGGCTACGCATGACCTTGCCTTACGTGCCGAGCGGCGGAGCCCGCGCGACAGAACAGGAGATCTGAGCATGAGCGTGATCTGGAACGAAAACACGCCGATCTATCTGCAGCTCAAGGAAAAGGTGATCGGCATGCTGCTAGACGGCGTGCTCAAGCCCGGCGACGCCCTGCCCTCGGTGCGGCAGGTGGCGGCCGATTTCCAGCTGAATCCCATCACCGTCTCCCGCGCCTATCAGGAGCTGGTGGACGAATCCCTGGTCGAGAAACGTCGAGGTTTAGGCATGTACGTCACGGAAGGCGCTCCCGAGAAACTTCTAGCCAGCGAGCGCCAGCGGTTTCTCAAGGAAGAGTGGCCAGCGGTACTGGCCCGGATCGAGCGACTCGGACTGCAGCTCGACCAACTCATGAATCGCGACGAGGACAGGGGGACACAGGCATGAGCACAGTGATCAGCGCACGGGGTCTGAGCAAGAGCTATGGCAAGACGACAGCGCTCAAGGGCCTGGATTTCGAGATCCACGCCGGCCGCATCGTCGGCCTGATCGGACCGAACGGCGCCGGCAAAACCACGGCACTCAAGGCGATCCTGGGGCTCGCGCCCTATGAGGGCGAACTGAAGGTGCTGGGCCTCGACCCGAGCACACAACGCAATCAGCTGATGCAGGACGTCTGCTTCATCGCCGACGTCGCCGTACTGCCGCGCTGGATCCGCGTGCGCGAGGCCATCGACTTCGTCGAAGGCGTGCACCCGCGATTCTCCCGCGAAAAGTGCGAGGCCTTTCTGAAAGCGACCAAGCTGACCCCAAGCATGAAGGTCAAGACCATGTCCAAGGGCATGATCGTGCAGCTGCATCTGGCCCTGGTCATGGCCATCGATGCCCGCCTGCTGGTGCTCGATGAACCGACGCTTGGCCTCGACATTCTGTATCGCAAGGCCTTCTACCAGCACCTGCTGAACGACTACTTCGACCACGACAAGACGATCATCGTCACCACCCACCAGGTCGAGGAGATCGAACACATCCTCACCGACCTGATCTTCATCCGCGACGGCGAAGTCAGCCTGTCGTCGAGCATGGAGGACGTGGGCGAACGCTTCACCGAAGTCATGGTCGGCCCCGAGCACGTTGAAACCTGCCGCGCGATGAAGCCGCTGGATGAGCGCCAGGTGTTCGGCAAGAGCATCTTCCTCTTCGACGGCGCCAACCGCGCTGAGCTGAGCCGCATGGGCGAGATCCGCACGCCCGGCGTCGCCGACATCTTCGTGGCCACCATGAAAGGAACCTACGCATGAAGACCACCCTGCCCTGGCTGCTCAAGCGCGAATACTGGGAGAACCGCGGTGGTTTCTTCTGGGCGCCGGCCGTTGGTGCCGGCATCACCCTGCTGCTGACCGTGATGGGGCTGATCACCGCCGAGGTCTTCCGCTCCCGGTTCACCGGCGACATGCAGATCGGAGTTCCGCTGCGACGACTCACCGAGAAGCTGTCCGAAGAGGATCTCTCCACGCTGGGCGGCGTGCTCGACATGGCCCTGCTGTCGATGTCGGGCCTGCTGCAGTTCATCCTGTTCTTCGTGGTCTTCTTCTACTTGCTCGGCGCCCTGTACGACGATCGCCGCGACCGCAGCGTGCTGTTCTGGAAGTCCCTGCCCTTGTCGGACAGTTCGATGGTGGTGTCCAAGGTGCTGGCGGCCGCCGTCGTCGCGCCGGTGCTGTCGACCCTGATCGCCATGGCCCTGCAGTTCGCTCTGTTGATCCTGCTGAGCATCTACGTGCTGTTCCACGGCATCAATCCGCTCACCGTCCTGTGGGGACCTGCTTCGCTTCTGAACGTGTGGGCGCAGATGCTGGCCAACGTGCCGATCAACGCACTGTGGGCCCTGCCGACCATTGGCTGGCTGCTGCTGGTCTCCGCCTTCGCGCGCAGCAAGCCCTTCCTGTGGGCGCTGCTGGTGCCGATCTCGGTTGGCCTGCTGCTGAACTGGTTCGACCTGCTGAGCCTGATCAACCTCGAGTACACGGCGTACTGGAAGCACGTGGTGATGCGGATTCTGCTGGGTGTGATGCCGAACAGCTTCATGCTGCATTTGGCGGTCACCGATCCAGCCGTGCTCGTCGATGGAGGCAATCTGCAGAACGTCACCAGCACCTTCGGCTGGAACCTGATGGGCGAGGCGATGGCATCACTCAATCTATGGATCGGCGCCGCGGCCGGCGTGGCCATGATCGCCCTCGCCACCCGCCTCCGCCGCTGGCGGGATGAGGGCTGATTCGATGTGCTTGCGGACTGCGTTGAAGCGCAGTCCGCACATCGAATCAGGCCCGCGCATGGATGCGCGGGCGGGCGCACCCCGCCATGGATGGCTCAGCCCCTCACCAGCCGGATGTGCTTGCGGACTGCGTTGAAGCGCAGTCCGCACATCGAATCAGGCCCGCGCATGGATGCGCGGGCGGGAGTGAGCCGCCATGGATGGCTCAGCCTCAGCTGCACCCAACGCGCTTTGGGTCCGCCTTGAATGGCGGACCCAGCGGCTGGCTAGGCCCGCGCATGGATGCGCGGGCGGGCGCACCCCGCCATGGATGGCTCAGCCCCAGAAGCACCGAAGCGAAGCCCCGTAGGGAGCGCGTGTCGCGCACCACACCCACACAAGTGGGGCAAGGCATCGCTTGAGATCGTAGGCGCACTCTATGCGCGCATCGGCTCGGGCTTCGGTCGAAGCCAACGCGTCCCTCGATATCGTCGGTGCACCCCAAGCACACATCCGCTTCGGCTTCAATTCGGGCATGGCCTCAGTCCAAACCGCCAAGGCACGCTTTCAAACGCTTGTTTCACTGATCGAAACACCTGATTCCCAAAGGGTTTCACGTTTTTCGCGCTGACAGCGGCGTCTCCCTGCGGCATACTGCGCGTCGCCAACATACGGCCGCGTATGGCTCTCGCCTGCGGCTGCATTCTTCACGCCCGCCGGAGCCCAGCTCATGCCCAGCTACACCGCCCCCCTGCGCGACATGCGCTTCGTGCTGTTCGAACTGCTGAACGCGGAGGGCGAGCTGAAGGCCATGCCGGCCCACGACTCGGTCGACGCCGAGATGCTCAATGCGGTACTGGAAGAGGCCGGCAAGTTCGCGGCACAGGTGATCCATCCGCTCAACGCGAGCGGCGATCGCGAGGGCTGCACCTTCCACGGCGACGGCGTGGTCACCGCGCCGACGGGCTTCAAGGCCGCCTACCAGCAGTACGTCGAGGCCGGCTGGCCGTCCTTGGCCTGCGATCCGGCCTACGGCGGCCAGGGCCTGCCGATCGTGCTCAACAACGCGATCTACGAGATGTTCAACTCAGCCAACCAGGCCTGGCTGATGTACGCGGGCCTCTCGCACTCGGCCTACGAGTGCATCAAGGCGCACGGCAGCCAGGAGCAGAAGAACCTCTACCTGCCGAAGGTCGTCTCCGGCGAGTGGACCGGCACCATGTGCCTGACCGAGCCGCACTGCGGCACCGACCTCGGCATCCTGCGCACCCGCGCCGAGCCGAATGGCGACGGCAGCTATCGCCTGTCGGGCACCAAGATCTTCATCTCCGCCGGCGAGCACGACCTCGCCGAGAACATCCTGCACCTGGTGCTGGCGCGCCTGCCGGATGCGCCGGCCGGCACCAAGGGCATCTCGCTGTTCCTGGTGCCGAAGTTCGTGCCCAACGCCGACGGCAGCCTCGGCGCGCGCAACGGCATCAAGGCCGGCTCAATCGAACACAAGATGGGCATCCACGGCAATGCCACCTGCGTGATGAACCTCGACGACGCCACCGGCTGGATGATCGGTGAGCCGAACCGCGGTCTGAACGCGATGTTCGTGATGATGAACTCGGCGCGTCTGGGCGTGGGCATGCAGTCCCTGGGTCTGGCGGAAGCCGCGTATCAGAACGCCGTCGCCTACGCCCGCGACCGCCTGCAGAGCCGCTCGGCGACGGGCCCGAAGCGTCCGGACAAGGCCGCGGATCCGATCATCGTGCACCCCGACGTGCGCCGCATGCTGCTGACCGCGAAGGCCTACACCGAAGGTGGCCGCGCGTTCACGACCTGGATCGCGCAGATGATCGACCGCGAGCTGTCGCATCCGGAAGCCGCGGTGCGCGAAGAGGCCGCCGATCTGGTGGCCCTGCTCACGCCGGTGGTCAAAGCCTTCATCACCGACAACACCTGGGAGACCAACACGCTGGCCCAGCAGGTGTTCGGTGGTCATGGCTACATCGAGGAATGGGGCATGAGCCAGTACTTGCGCGATGCCCGCATCAACATGATTTACGAAGGCACCAACGGCATCCAGTCGCTCGACCTGCTGGCCCGCAAGGTGCTGGGCGACGGTGGCAAGCGCCTGCAGAAGTTTGGCGCGCTGATTGCGAAGTTCGCCGAGGCCGAACAGGCCTATCCCGGCATGGCGGAGTTCATCGCGCCGCTGGCCGAGCTTGGGCAGAAGCTCACCCAGCTCACGATGGAGTTGGGCGGCAAAGCCGCAAGTAATCCCGATGAAGTCGGCGCCGCCGCGACCCACTACCTTCGCATCGTCGGACATCTGGTCTACGGCTACTTCTGGGCCCGCATGGCGCGTATCGCGCTGGAGAAGAAGGACAGCGGCGACGCCTTCTACGCGGGCAAGCTGCACACCGCCCGCTTCTATTTCAGCCGCCTGCTGCCGGAGACGGCCTACCACTTCCGCGCTGCACGCGCCGGCGCTGACAGCCTGATGGCGATTGAGGAAGCCATGTTCTGACCGCGCTTGGCGCCTTGACGGGCACGCCTTCCATTGAGGTGCATGCCCGCCCAAGCGCCACGCTGGGATCGACTGGCTCTGGCGCTTGAACTCAGCCTTTCCCGGACGCTGGTGCCAATCGCTCACGGAACAGCTCGCGCACCCAATCGATGAAAACTCTCACCCGCTGCGGCAGGTGGCGATTGGCGGGATACACGATGTGCATCGGATAGGCGGCGCCCTCGTGCTGCGGCAGAACCCTCACGAGTGAGCCCGAGGCCAGCTCATCGCGCACGAGATCCTCGACGACGTAGGTGATGCCCATATGCAGCTTGGCCGCTGCGATTTGGACCCCGACGTCGTCCACGAAATGGGGGCGTCGAAAGTTGCCGGCGAAGGCTTCGCCGCACAGAAAGTCCTCGATGGATTTCGATTTGCTGTCCGTGGTCTCGCGGTATAGAACCACCGCGTGCCGACCCAGATCGTTGATGCTGCGGGGCGGCGGGTGTTTGTCGAGATAGACCGGCGAAGCGCAGTAGATCGCCTTGGTTTCGCCGATACGAACGGCCACCATGGAGTCGTCGCGGAGTGGCCCGCCGCGGAGAGCGCAGTCGATTCCGTTGGCAACCAGGTCGAGCTGCCGATCACTGCAGCACAGCTCGAACTGGATGCCGGGATTCTGGTCGAGAAACTCCGCAAGGCGCGGCAGGATGATCAGCTTCGCCGTGTTGGCTCGCAGGTGCACTCGCAGCAGGCCGCGCGGTCCGCTTCTGCTGGCCACCAGCACGTCCTCGATTGCTTGCGTTGCCGCAAGAATCGGCAGCACATGCTTGTAGAGCTCCTCTCCTTCCGGCGTCAGCCCAATCTGCCGAGTGTTGCGGTGCAGAAGCTTCACGTTCAGCGCCTTCTCCAAGCGCTGGATCTTCTGGGTCAGGGCCGACTTGCAGAGGTTGCTTCTCTGGGCACCCTTGGTGAAGCTGCCCGCATCCACCACCTGCACGAACAGGCGGAAGGCTTCAAGTTTGTCCATGTGCGTCAGGGTTCGAAGCCATTGGCGAACAGGTGCGTGGTCGGGGCCTCGAGGCGCAGCCAGGTCAGGCTGGTGTCGAGCGTGCCCGGCTCCCCGCGCAGGCGCAGCACCTGGCGGCCTGCGACCAGCGGCAGGTTGATCACCGCCGTGGTTGCGTACTGGCCGGCTGCGGTGGTGAGCGGCAGTGTCGCGAGCTGCTGTGTTCCGCTGAGCACCACGACTGTGCTAGTCCCCGCACTGGCACGGCGGCCACGCAGCGAAGCGCGCCACTGACCACTGACGGGTACGTCGATGTTCAGATCGATCCACTCGCCGGCGTCGAGGTCATCCATGTCGAAGGTGTTGCCCGAATCCTCGCTTCGGCCGATTGCGACGTTTCCAGCGAGCTCCGAAGGCGGGTTGAAGCCGCTGATGTTCCGGTAGCGGGCGACGCTGAGTCGGCCGGGAAAGCGGTAGTACAGGTCGGGATCGTGCACCGGCATTTCGACGTAGTGCCGGCCGAGCGCCGTCAGGGCGCCGTTGGTCTGCACATCCAGGATGTTGTGGCTGGGCGGGCGGGTGAAGTCACCGCTGCCGGTGAAGCGTCGGCGATCCTTCCACCACGCGTAGCGCTCCACCCGCGGATCGCGCTCCAGCAGGTCGATGGCATACAGCATGTAGTCGATGACCTGGGCCTCGGACTGCGGCGGCGAGGTCATGCCGATGTTGATTTCCTTCACCCAGACCTGCGAGGGCGGCGGCGGGCCGCTCAGCGGCCAGCCCTCGACGCCCGCGGTTGCGGGGTTGTCCATCAGGTGCGGCCACAGTGAGGCCCAGTAAAGGAACCCACCCGTGCTCTCTTCATAGGTGTGGATACCCGTGACGGGCAGCCCGCCGATATCGTTCAAGGCGAGATGCATCGTGTTGCGAAACTCGGTGACGGTGGGCCCCGCCGCGAAATGCGCGCCAACTACGCGCCGCTGTGGCCCCGCGACCGTGCGCGTCCGCCGGATGTATTCGGCCGCCTCCAGCGGGGGCACGTCCATCTGGCCCGGCAGATTGGGTTCGTTGGCCACCAGCACCGTCGATGTCTGCGGGTATTGGGTCAGGTACTGGCCCAGATCGACCAGATGGTCGTCGCGTCCCCAGGCCATCGGCAGGAACTCCATGTCGGGGTGGAACACGGTCTGGCGAGCGCCCCAGTTGTAGTACCAGGAGACGCCCGGCGCCAGCACGTTGAGGTCGCTGACGGTGAGGCTCATCGGCAGGTTGGTGCCGGGCAGGAAGGGATAGTCGTTGCCCTGCACGGACAGCCCACGCTTGGCGCTCTGGACGGGGGCTTCCGCGGGCACGCTGCGCTCGGCTGCCTCACCCGCCAGGGGCGCGGAGCCGAGCAGGAGGATCCAGGCACTGAGTGATTTCTGCATGGGTGTCAGCGGCGGCAGTCGAAGACTCCGCGGTCGCTCTCCGCAAGGTTGAAGGGGCTTGGATGGCAGCAGAACATCACCGCGCGCTGCCACGAGCGCGCGCGGTGACGCGAAGCTCGATCACAGCGATTCGAGGAAGGCGATCAGATCCTGTCGCACCGATGCCGCCGCTGTACGGAAGCGATTCCGGCTGGACTGCGCCTCACCACCGTGCCACAGGATCGCCTCTTCCAGACTGCGCGCACGGCCGTCATGGAGGAGGCGACTGTGACCATTGACGGCCTGTCGCATTCCCAGACCCCAGAGCGCCGGCGTGCGCCACTCGCGATTCTGCTCGCCGTTCGAGCTGAGCTGGTCCGCCAGCTCGGGGCCCATGTCGTGCAGCAGCAGATCGGTGTAGGGGCGAATGGTCTGCCCGCGCAGCTCCGCCAGCGGGTGCTTCATGCCGGTGCGCAGCGTGGGCGTATGGCAGTCGGCGCAGCCCAGGGTCGCGAAGGCGGCCTCTCCACGCGCAACGGCGGGCAGATCGACCGTGTGGGGGCGCCGCCCCGGCGCGCCCAAGGCCTGGATGTAGACCGTCAGCAGGTCGAGCGCGCGATCCGACAGGCTGGCGCCGGACTGCGCCTGCTGCGCGCAGGCACTCTGGCTTGCCGTGCAGTCTAGCTGCGGAAACACGCTGGTTTTGACGCCGATGTCATTGCGCAGGGCGTGGGCGATGAAACGTCGCAGGCTGTACTGGTCAGCTTTCCAACCGAAGCGGCCGACATAGGGGTTGGGCGCGCCGCTCTGAGTGACGAGGCTGGCTCGACCCGAGATGCCATCGCCATTGCTGTCGTTGGGGTCATGCCGCTCCAGCAGGGTGGCCTCGTCGATCGCCTCCAGCAAGCCCAGACCGGCCAGGCTCTGCGGCATCCGCGGCGAGAAGAACTGGATGCCCGAAGACGCCCCGTCGTTCGGTTCGAACGAGGACGCGAAAATCCGGTTGCCACCACCGCCGCTGCTGGGCCCACCGACGAAGCTGTAGACGGGTGCCTGCAGCTGATACGTGCTGCCGTCCGCATAGGTGCCATTGACGGTGGTGTAAGCGAGCTGGGCCTGCGGTTCAGCCGGGACCGCTGAGTTGAGCGAGCGCCACTGCAGCATCGAACCGAACAGCGGATGTGGCTGCGGGCGTCCGCTGGCATCGAGCTCACCGGAGCTGAGCTTGAACGCCATCGTCGACAGGGGAGCTCCGCCGGTCGGCGCGGGCCCGCGCCCATTGTTGACGTGACAGGCCACGCAGGAGTTCTGCACGTTCAGCCCGCGTGCGAGGTTCACCAGTTCAGGCAGGACTCCGTTACCTGCCTCGCTGTGCTGGCCGTCGACCATCGAGCTGTGGAGCAAACGCCGGCCGTTCAAGAAATCGCGCAGCGTCTGCCAGCGCAGGTTGTGGGCCTCGCGGCGGAACGCGGTGAAGTCGCGGATACCGCTCTGCACAACGTGGCTGCGGAAGCCACCGGCGGTGGAACTGGGCCGATCGAGAATGCGGTGGGTCGCCTGCGGACTGCTGCCGACCGCGCCTGTCCAGTAGGTCAGCATGTCGCCGCTGGTGCTGATGACCTGATTCGGTTCGACCGTGCTGGTGGCGCGCACCCACGGCGCCGTGGCCGCACCGCCGGAGCTGATCCGCGCATGCGTGGCCGGGTCGTCCGCGATCATCAGACCGGGCTGACCCAGGCGGAAACGGAAGGTCTCCGTGTAATACACGCGGCGACCGACGAACTTGGGGTCGGTTTCGGTCAGGCCAATGAAGGTCTGGAACTCGACCTCCATCTGATCGCCGACCCGCAGCCGCCCGTCGCTGCCGGAATGGGCATTGCGGCGAATGAAACAGGCCCAGCGCTGGCCCGTGCCGTCCGGACGCGCCGGGCTGATCGGCTGCGGGTCGAAGGTCATGTTGTTGTTGAAGTTCGAGCGCCACTGACCGGCGCCGCTGCCGTCGGGGCGCTGGGTTGCATAGGCGTTCCGGCACTGCGGGGGGTTGTAGTAGGCGTACTCGGGTTCGTAGATGATCTCGATGTAGTCGCGACCGGCGGCGACGTGATCGCGTATCTCGAACTGGAAGGTGCGCTGCTGGAAGTACAGCGGTCCGAACTCGTAGAACTCGCCCTCCATCTCGTGCCGACCCCGGCCACGACCGCTGCCGAAGGTGATGATGGTGCCGTCCGCCAGAACGCGGTGGTTCTGCGATTCGGCCTGGGTGAACGTCTGCGTGAACAGCGGCGTGAAGGCTGGCCCGCCCTTGGCGGCGCCGTGTGCGTGTGCGGAAGCGGCCCAGGCGAGCACACCCAGGCTCAAGGAGAGCGCAGTCTGCATTCGGAGTGACGGCAGATACCTGCGGACACAGTGGGAGGCGCGAACCCCGTCTGAGCGACGGGCGGATAGGCGGTGGGGCATGGTTGAACACCTTGGTGTTGGCGCGATAGGCCGACCCGAGCCACTCACGGCGCGGACGGCACCCACGCGCGAGCGAGGACATCGAGGGCGCCGCCACATTAGTTTTCAATGTCTCTCGAAATTGCGATGGGGTCCACATATGCGGCGTGCGCGCTTCCTGGGATTTGAACGTACTGTTCACCGCTCAGGCCTTCGGCCGTCGAGAGTCGCGGGCCTTCGAATCTCGCGCTTCCGCACACTTCTGGGCGAGTCGCAAGGCTCGCGTCGAAAACCGAGAACGTGGACCTCCAACTCTCTGCCGATCAGGACTCCTCCTCGCTTCCACCAAGGCCAAGGCTTTCAGAGCCGGGCGCAGCGGCCGCGCGCGACGCGTGCGGGCGTGGAAGGCCTCAGACCGATCAAGGCAAGCCGCTCCATTCGAGCCTGACTCGGGCGACGGCATGTTCGCAGTCGCCGCTGTCCTCAGGCTTCAGGGCGGCGGCTGTGATCGTGCGCAGCGGAAGCTCGCACAGGACCCGCGAGCGGTCCGCCCCACCCGCGCTGACCCTTCGAGTCGAATCCCGAATCCGCAATCGCGGATCGCGGCTGCAGGGCATACTCCGCGCTCCCGCACACTCTCGATTCCGCTGATGAAGCTGCTCTTCGCACCGCTGCGCGCCGCCCTCACCTTCGGACTGGTGGCGCTGAACACCGCCATCCACGTGCCGGTGCTGCTGCTGTTCGCGCTGTTCAAGCTGGTGCTGCGGTTCCGCGCGGCGCAGGTCGGTCTGACCCGCCTGTTGATCGCCATCGCCAGCAGCTGGGTGGCGGTCAACAGCGGACTGATGCGGGGGCTTACGCCCACACGTTTCGTGTTCGAGGGCCTGGACAGCCTGAGGCCCGAGGGCTGGTACCTGGTGATTGCAAACCACCAGAGCTGGGTGGACATCCCGGTGCTGCAGATGGCCTTGAACCGCCGCATCCCGATGCTGAAGTTCTTCCTGAAGCAGCAGCTCATGTGGGTACCGGTGATGGGCCTGGCCTGGTGGGCGCTGGACTTTCCCTTCATGCGTCGACACACCCGCGAGCAGATCGCCCGCGACCCCAGTTTGCGCGGCAAAGACATCGAGTCCACCCGCCGGGCCTGCGCCAAGTTCCGCTACACCCCGGTGTCGGTGATGAACTTCGTGGAAGGCTCGCGCTTCACCCCCGGCAAGCACGCCCGCCAGAACTCGCCCTACGCCCACCTGCTCGCGCCCAAAGCCGGCGGCGTCGCCTTTGTGCTGCAGGCCATGGGCGACAGCCTGCAGGCCCTGGTGGACGTGAGCATCGCCTACCCGGCCGGTCGCCCCAGCCTGTACGACCTGTTAGCTGGCCGGATTCCCGAGATCCGCCTGCGGGTCAGCCAGCGGCCGCTGCCGCCAGAACTGCTGGGCCGCGATTACCAGGAAGACGCCGACTTCCGAGAGCGCTTCCAGACCTGGCTCAATGGACTGTGGGCAGAGAAGGACGCCGAGCTGGCCGAAATGCTGGCCGAAGCGCTCCCGCGCTGAGCGCGGCGCTGGCTTGGCTTGATCGCGATCAACAAGGCCGCGGGGCGTCGGCGCAAGACTGCACGCCATGCCGACCCTCCCGCCCTTCGATGCCGAGCTGTTGCGCCGCTACGACCGCCCCGGTCCGCGCTACACCTCCTACCCGACCGCACCGCACTTCAGCGAGAAGTTCGATGCCCGCGCCTATCGATTGGCGGCTCGCGAGAGCAATGCCGACCCGATCCCGCGATCGCTCTCGCTGTATGTGCACGTGCCTTTCTGCCTGTCGCCCTGCTTCTACTGCGGCTGCAATCGCATCATCACGCGCGATCTCGGCCGCGCCGAGAAGTACCTGGGCCATGTGCAGCGCGAGATCGGCCTGGTCGCGCCCCTGTTCGACCGCGACCGCGACGTGGTGCAGCTGCATCTGGGCGGTGGCACCCCGAACTTCCTCAAGCCCGAGCTGATGGAGCAGCTGGTCCTGAGCCTCGGCCGCGAGTTCAAGTTCAGCACGCGCGCCGACCGCGACTTCTCGATCGAACTGGACCCGCGCAGCGTCGATCCCGCCGGCATCGCCCACTTGGCCGAGATCGGCTTCAATCGCGCCAGTCTGGGCGTACAGGACTTCGACCCCGACGTGCAGGAAGCGGTCAATCGGATCCAGAGCGTCGAGGAGACGCTGGCGGTCATCGAGGCCTGTCGCGCCCACGGTTTCCGCTCGATCAACATCGATCTCATCTACGGCCTGCCGCGACAGAGCCTGGAAGGCTTCGCGCGCACGCTCGACACCGTGATCGCGGTACGCCCCGATCGTCTCGCGGTCTACAGCTATGCCCATCTGCCTGACCTGTTCAAGGCGCAGAAGCAGATCAAGATCGAAGACCTGCTGCCGCCCGAGATGAAGCTGCGCCTGCTGCAGCTCGCCATCGAGAAGCTGTCGGCCGCGGGCTACCACTACATCGGCATGGACCACTTCGCCCTGCCCGAGGACGAACTGGCCCGCGCTCAGCGCGTCGGCAGCCTGCAGCGCAACTTCATGGGCTACACCACACACGCCGAGACCGACCTGATCGGACTGGGCATGAGTGCGATCAGCCGCATCGGCGATCACTTCAGCCAGAACGCGCGCGAGCTGGGCGCCTACGTCGCCGCAGTCGAAGCCGACCGCCAACCGGTGATCCGCGGTCTGGATCTGGACGGCGACGATGTCCTGCGCGCCGACCTGATCCAGCACCTCATGTGCCAAGGCGAGATCGACAAGCGCGACCTGGAGAACCGCTACGGCATCCACTTCGACCGCTACTTCGAGGACGCCCTGCTGCAGCTGCCGCCTCTGGTCGAGGATGGGCTGGTCAGCGTGGAAGACGATTTCATCCGCATCACCCCGCGCGGACGCCTGTTGATGCGGGTCGTGGCGATGTGCTTTGACCGCTACCTCTGCAGCCCCGCGCAGGCCGTGCGGTTCTCCAAGGCGATCTGAACCGGTCCCGTCGTCGCGCCCGTTGTCTCAATGCGCTTTGACGTGTCTACCGCCGAAGGCTGCGCGCGCTCGCATGCCTGCAAAGCCCAACGCTCCGGCGCGCAGGCACTCAGCTCGCACAGTCGGGGCAGCAGGCCGGCAAGGCTGAGCAGATCCTGGAAGTGATGCAGGCGCACGCGTTGCAGCGGCGCCGCGCTGCGGTGGCGCAAGCTGGCGAGGAACGCGGCCGGCACCTCCGCCCCGGGCAGGTCATCCACTCTGCGCACCCCCAACAGACGCGCCTCGGCCTCGCCCAGGCGGCAGCTCGGCCATGCGCTGCGAAACCGGCGTCGCACCGCATGCAGCAGGTCGTGGTGCGGCAGGCCGTGCAGCGGGTCGCGCTGGCGACACAGCCGATAGCGCGCGCGCAGCAGGGGCGCATCGAAGCTGCGGCCGTTGTAGCTGACCAGCTGGAACGCGCCCTCGGCCAGCCACTGCGCGAATCGCTCCAGCATCAGCGGTTCGGCGGCGAGGCGGCTGATCCACAGCTGGCGGACTTCCAAGCCCTCGGGCCGCCAGCGCGCGAACCCCAGCATGAAGGCACGGGTGCCGGTGCCACCCGCCAGGCCGGTGGTTTCGCTGTCGAAGTGCAGCAGCGCGTCGGTAGGCAAGAGCCGCGGATGCAGATCGGGCAGCCACAGCCACGGAACCGGCGGCGCGATCGGTAGACACTCGCGGTGTTCGAACAGGCCTGGACTGATCTCGGCGCCCGCCACGGGCGATGCGGGGGGCGCGGTGCGGGAGGCCGTCGAGAGGCCTTCAGTGCCGCTCGTCGCGCCTGCGCTCGCAGACCGAGACGATGCAGGGGCCATAGGGTCGGCGGCGTCGGTGCTCACGCCGCTATCGGCCGCACTCCCGGATGCAGCGCTGGCTGCATCCGGTGCGCAGGACTCCGCCGAGGACGCGCGCCCGGCACTGCGGCTCGCTCCGATAGCATGCCGCCGCAGCAGGGCCTTCAGTCCGTCGGCGCGAGCCGCCGCGCTGGCGCCGTCCGCCACGGGCTCCGCCGGCAGCGGCGGCGGAGCTCCGACCACGCGTGGCGCGCACCGGGCCGGCCCCGGCGCAGAAACGCCCCCCGCCTCTACGCGCAGCCGGCGCAGACGCTCAGCGAGCTCAGCCATGCGCGCCCTGCCCGGCCCACAGCCACAGCACGCGCTGGGCGAGCAGCTTGGGGCCGGGCCTGCTTCCGCTGCGCTCTTCCTCCGCTTGCAGGGCCGGACCGACGCAGGCCGGGCAGCCCGCCGCGCAGTCGCAGGCCTCGACCAGGTCCAGCGCCCCTTGCACCAGTTCCGTTCGACGCTTGAACAGCGGCTCGGAGAGACCGATACCGCCGGGGAAGTTGTCGTACAGGAACACCGCCGGCGCGAAGCGCGTATCGGATTCGGCGGCCTCGGGCAGCGCGCGACCGAAGCCCTCCACCCGGCTCCAGCTGCCGTCGCCGCTGCCCACCGACTGCTGCAGGTCGCGGGCCTCGGCCATGGCCGACAGCCCGGCCACCAGATGCAGGGCATGGGCAGCCGCGAGAAACGCATCCAGCGCGTCCTGCCGGCTCTCGAAGCTCGCCTCCAGCACGTCCGCCGGCAGCGACCACCACAGCGCGGTGGTGTGCAGCTCCTGGTCCGGCAGGTTGACCGGGCCGTAGCCGATGTTCTCGTGGGTGTAGTAGCGGATCTTCTTGTAGCCCGACACGCGGCGCACCACGTGCACCTCGCCGTGATGGCAGGTGCCGTGGCCCGCGTTGCTGCCGTCGAAGCGCTCCAGCACGCGCAGCCGCGTGTAGTCGATGGCGTCGGTGTAGTAGTCGACGCTGACCCGGCTGACGTAGGCCTTGCGGCCGATCCAGTCGAGCTTCTCGACCTGGAAGGGCTGCGACTGCAGCAGGTAGATCGCGCCCTCGTACAGGGTCAGCGCGGCGGCCGAGTAGTCGACCTCGGCGATGATCTGCTGGCGACCGTCACTGCGGTCGACCACGACGAAGTTGCCGTCGGCCACCGAGCGCAGCGACACCGCATTGGCCGGATAGCTGTCGGCGATCCACTCCCAGCGGCCGGACTCCTGATGCAGCACCTCGGCCTCGGCCAGCACCTCCAGCCAGGGCGCCGGCTCGACGCTGCCGAAACGCTCGCCATCGACGAAGGGCAGCTCGAAGGCCGCGCAGCGGATGTGGTCGAGCAGGATCAGCGGATGATCAGCGTGGATGCGCGCCATCTCCGGCGAGGCCGATTCGAAGAACTCCGGATGCCGCACGATGTACTGGTCCAGCGCGGTGCTGCCGGCGACCAGCACGCCCAAGCTGGGCTGGCCGCGACGGCCAGCGCGGCCGAGCCGCTGGCGGGTCGCGGCGATGCTGCCCGGATAGCCGTTCAGCACGACCACATCCAGCGCGCCGATATCGACGCCCAGCTCCAGCGCCGAGGTGCCAACCAGGCCATCGATGCGGCCCTCGCGCATGGCCCGCTCGACCTCGCGACGCTCGGTGGGCAGGTAGCCGCCGCGATAGCCGCGGATGCGCGGCGGGTGCCGCGGGTCGTGGTCGAAGACGTCCTTCAGGTACTTGGTGATGACCTCGACCAGAAGCCGCGTCTGCGCGAACACCAGCGCCTTCAGACCGGCCTTGATCGCGACCCGCGCGATGCGCGTGCTCTGCGAGCGCGCAGACGCGCGGATGCCGAGTTCGCGATTGACCATCGGCGGGTTCCACAGCAGCAGATGTTTCTCGCCGCTGGGTGCCCCGCTGTCGGTGATGGCTTGCACCGGGGCACCGATCAGCGCTGACGCGTGCTCGGCCGGATTGCCGATCGTCGCCGAGGCGAGGATGAACTGCGGCTTCGCACCGTAGAACCCGCAGATGCGCTGCAGCCGGCGCAGCACGTTGGCCAGATGCGCGCCGAACACGCCGCGATAGCTGTGGATCTCGTCGATCACCACATACCGCAGGTTCTCGAAGAACTGCGCCCACTTGGTGTGGTGCGGCAGGATCGCCTGGTGCAGCATGTCCGGATTGCTGATCACCAAATCGCCGTGCAGGCGGATCGCCTGGCGCGCATCGCCGGGGGTGTCGCCGTCGAAGGTGTGGGCCTTGATGCCGAGCCCGCCGGCGCGGTTCAACTCCAGCAGCTCGGCCAGCTGGTCCTGCGCCAGGGCCTTGGTCGGGAACAGATACAGCGCCTTGCTGCGATTCTCGATGGCGCCGGCCAGCACCGGCAGGGTGTAGCAGAGCGTCTTCCCCGAAGCGGTCGGAGTCACCACCACGAAATGCTCGCCGGCCTGCGCGCGCTGCCAGGCCTCGGCCTGATGGCTGTAGAGGCGCTCGATGCCGCGCGCACGCAGCGCATTCGCGATCGGTGCGGGCACGTCGGCAGGCAGCTCGGCGTAGCGGCCCTCGCGCGCCGGCTGCACCGAATGCCCGGTGATGCGGCTGCCGTACTTGCGTTTCAGCCTTCCGGTGAGACGGTCGGCGCCGACCAGCTCCTTGCGCGGCGCCTCGGCAATCGCGCGGCTGTGGGAGTCGATCAGCTGCGGGGCATAGGGCAAGGGCGCAGGCAGGGACATGGCGGCAGGCTCGAAGCGCGGGGGGGCAAGCGAAGCGCAGCGCTGTCTCAGGGCCTGAGATTGGCACGCACCGGCGCGCGCCGGGCACGTCAGATCCACCCCTCGGACGCCTGCGCGTGTGCCGGATCGACGCAAGCCCGAAGCGAGCACGCTGGTACATTCACGCCTGTCTTCCGCTTCCCGACACCGCCATGCGCAGCATCCGCAGCCATATCGACGCCGAGTTGATCGAGGGCCAGTCGCTCGCCCTGCCCGAGTCCACCGCCACCCGTCTGCTGCGCGTGCTGCGCCTCGGTCTCGGCGACGAGGTGCTGCTGTTCAACGGCGACGGCTACGACTACCGCGCTCGGATCAGCGGGCTGGCCAAGCGCAGCGCCGAGGTGCAGATC
This sequence comes from Lysobacterales bacterium, assembly GCA_014946745.1. Classification (NCBI taxonomy): domain Bacteria; kingdom Pseudomonadati; phylum Pseudomonadota; class Gammaproteobacteria; order Lysobacterales; species Lysobacterales bacterium. Next base: position 2,166,733 of record JADCRD010000001.1, read on the forward strand.
GAAGCGCGCATCGAGGTGCAGCGCGAATCGCCGCTGCAGGTGACCCTGGCCCAGGCTCTGGCGCGCGGCGAGAAGATGGACTGGGTGCTGCAGAAGGCGACCGAACTGGGCGTCAGCCGCATCGCGCCGGTGGTCACCGAGCGCACCGAGGTCAAGCTGGACGCCGAACGCGCCGACCGCCGCCTGCAGCACTGGCGCGGTGTGGTCGCCAGCGCCTGCGAGCAGTGCGGACGCGCGCGCCTGCCGCAGATCGAGGAGCCGCGGGCGCTGGGCGACTTCCTCGTCGCCTCGAAAGAGACCGGCCATCTGATCCTCGCGCTCGACCCGGAAGGCGAACACAGCCTGTCCGCCCTGCCCGCCTTCGAGCGCCTGACGCTGGTGATCGGCCCTGAGGGCGGCCTGAGCCCGCGCGATCTCGGTCAGCTGCGCGCGGCCGGCGCGCAGGGCCTGCGTTTGGGGCCACGCATCCTGCGCACCGAGACGGCCGGCATCGCTGCCTTGGCCGCGCTGCAGGCGCTGCGTGGGGACTGGGCCTGATCTCCGCCTTGCGCGCCTGCGCGCGACCCGCCGCGCAGCCCGCTCAGCCGGGCTTGCCCCACTCGGGGCCTTCCAGCTCGACGAAGACGCGACGCAGGCCCTCGCCCCACTGGCGGCGGATGCGCTGCAGGTAGGGGTCACCTTCCTCCAGCCGCTTCTGCAGACCGACCTTGAGGCTGTCGCGCTGGTACACCAGCACATCCAGCGGCGGGCCCACCGAGATGTTGCTGCGCATGGTGCTGTCGAAGGAGATCAGCGCGCACTTCACGGCGTCTTCGAGCGCCGTGGAAGGTTGGATCACGCGGTCCAGGATCGGCTTGCCGTACTTGATCTCGCCGATCTGGAAGAACGCCGTGTCGTGCGAGGTCTCGATGAAGTTGCCTTCGGTGTAGATCAGGAACATGCGCGGCGGCTCGCCGCGGATCTGGCCGGCCAAGATGAAGCTGGCCGCGGCCTCGATGTTGTGCTTGCGCAGGTAGTCGCCATCGCGGCGCTGCACTTCGCGCATCGCATCGCCCAGCAGGCAGGCCACGTCGTACATCGAATCCGCCGCCCACAGGCTGTGCTCGCCGCCGCTGCGGGCGCGCTGCTCCATGAGGCTCAGCACGTTCTGGGTGACTGACAGATTGCCGGCGGAGAGGGTCACCACGACGCGATCACCCTCGCGAGCGAACACGCGCATCTTCTCGAAGCGCCCGACGTTGTCGACGCCGGCGTTGGTGCGCGAGTCGGACACCAGCACGAGGCCAG